>DATMCM010000367.1:0-3197 GCA_035558335.1 Blastocatellia bacterium
TACAACGAGCCGATGACTCCCGACCAGGCGTTGATTGAATTGACGATGAGGTCGGGGACTTACTTTGATCCTGATGTGATCGATGCGTTCGTACAGTACTTCAGCCGCGAGATCGAACCGCGCAGCCGCGGGATCGAGAACAAGACGCAGCCGGAGCCTCAGCCGGACAGCGGTGAGCAGGTGTTGGAAGAGGCGGGCAAAGAGAACTGATCCGGAGAGTCGATGGGAGTGTTTCTTTAGTCGTTCGAACTTTCAGCTTGCAACCGCACGAGCGTCTTGACAATCCGCGCCAGGCCTTCGACAACCGGCAAACCTGCCCGGTCTTCGCGATGAAACACAGCGGTTCGCGTTTCGCTTCCTTGCTTATATCTTATCGTCAACAGGTAATCGTGGTTCTTGATATCGGGAGTTTTCTTGCCCCGGACGAAAACCGCGAAAGGTCCCAGCGCCAGCCACCACCACGGGGAGCGAACATATTGGCCTTCGACTATTGTGCTGCCATCGACCACAGTAGCGTCGATGATCGAGCTTGCCGGGATTTTGAAGGTTCGGCTGCCGGGCACGGTCTCGCTGACGTCGATTCCCTCGCGGCCGATCACCATTCGAACCGTCGCAGAGTCATCGAGTCGCTCGATGCCATCGAGGTAGTCGATTTCGATTCGCGTTGGAGCAAAGACTTCAGGCGAGGCGCGATTGACTATGGGCAGCCCGCACCAGATGCAGCGCTTCGCTGAAGCCCCGTTCGCTCGCCCGCATTCCTGACAGTGAATTGGCGTCATAGCTAGTTGGAAACCGCGAGAAAGCTCTCAAGCCGGACACGCAAAAAGGTAGAGCGCTCGAGGGAGCATCTCTACCTTTTGAAGTACCGCTAACGGGACTCGAACCCGTAGTCTCCGCCTTGAGAGGGCGGCGTGTTAACCACTTACACTATAGCGGCAAAAGAAGCGCGTCATTCGAATTTGTCTCCAATCAAACCCTGTTGAATGACGCTTTAGTATACACAGCCCTTCTCTGCGTCGCAACTTTTGGACAACTACAGACAGCATCCAAATCCGATTTGCCCTTTCTTGTCCTGAGTGATTCAATATCACACCGAGTTCCCGCTCGATCGAAAGAAACTCCCCTGATATTTGAGATGACGAGCGGAACGTTTCTGCGAGTCGACTAGCGGCCGGGTTCCGATGCGCTCCGGCCTCAGGACACGCGGCATCGAATGATTTGATCATGGCTGATAAACAACTCCAAAACCTGCGATATCCGTGCAGGCTTGCCCGTATCCCGGGAATGTTCTTCGAATCGCTAAAACGCAACCCCTAGGCGGCAGCAAGCAGTTCGCTGCCGAGCGATGAGTTTGTTTCTTACTCTCCGATTCCGAGCTGGAGACCATGAGCCAGATCTTCCATCGCAGCACGAACTACATATCCAAGTTCACTATCTACGGCGCCGTATTTCTCTTCGGAATACTCATCTGGCTGCTGCTGGAGTTCAACAGGTCTTCTTATTACACCCAGGCGTTCTTTCCCCGCGAGCAGCCAGTTCAGTTCAGTCACAGACATCACGTCGGCGATGACGGGATCGACTGCCGCTACTGCCACACGACGGTTGAGAAGTCTGCGTTCGCCGGCATTCCTCCGACACGGACATGCATGAACTGTCACACCCAGATCTGGGCGGACTCGCCGTATCTTGAGCCGGTTCGCGAGAGCTGGCGCACCGGCAAGTCGATCCAGTGGACGCGCGTGCACGATCTGCCGGACTTCGTTTATTTCAATCACAGCATTCACGTGAACAAGGGCGTTGGCTGCTCGACATGTCACGGACGAGTCGACCTGATGCCGCTCACTTACCAGGTGGCTTCGCTCAATATGGAGTGGTGTCTCGAATGTCATCGCAATCCCGAGAAGTTCATCAGGCCCAAGAAGGAAGTGTTTACGATGGACTGGCCGCCGGCGGTCTGGAACCAGGGCTCAGCCAAGAATCATGATGAGGATGAGAAGTGGCATCAGGAGATCGAAGGCCCGAAGCTTGCGAAAGAGTATGCGATCAAGAGCACCGAGTCGATGTTGAGCTGCAGCACCTGTCATAGGTAGAGGATGGATGGTAGAGGATGGATGATAGAGGATAGAGGATAGAGATGGGGGATCTGGTTCAACTGAAGGGTATCGAGAAACGTCCGGCTGACGATGGCAGACAAGCCCCTCGGGACACGCGTTCGTCGATCCTCAATCCTCGATCCTCAATCTTCAATACTCCATCCTCCATCCTCAGTCCTCAGCCCTCTTCCCGCATCGCCTCCATCAGCGCGAGTCTCCAGGCTAAGCACGGCAAACATTACTGGCGAAGTCTCGAAGAACTTGCCGACTCGGAGGAGTTTCAAGAAGTCCTTCATCGCGAGTTCCCTGAGAACGCGACTGAATGGAACGATCCGGCGGGGCGGCGAAGGTTCTTGAAGCTGATGGGTGCGTCGCTCGCTCTTGCAGGTTTCGCCGCGTGCACACGTCAGCCGGCCGAGCACATCCTGCCTTACGTGCGTCAGCCGGAAGAGATTGTCCCCGGCAGGCCGCTGTTCTACGCGACCGCGATGCCGTTGGCTGGTTACGCGATCGGCTTGCTGGCCGAAAGCCACGAGGGCCGCCCCACAAAGATCGAAGGCAACAAGGATCATCCCGCCAGCCTCGGAGCGACCGACGTGTATTCTCAAGCTTCGGTGCTTGGGCTCTACGACCCGGACCGCTCGCAGTCGCTCACCAACATTGGGGAGATCTCGACCTGGTCGGCGTTTCTCGGAGCGATTCGCCCGCAGGTTGAAGCTCAACGAGCGCTGGCTTCGCAACCATCGCCTGGCGTTGGAGGGCTTAGAATTCTGACTGAGACCGTGACGTCCCCGACTCTCGAGTATCAGATCAAGACCCTTCTCGCTACGATCCCGACAGCGAAGTGGCATCAGTACGATCCGGCCGGACGCGACAACGTCCGCGAAGGCTCGAAACTCGCCTTCGGGCAATACGCAAACACGGTTTATCACTTCGACAAAGCTGATGTGGTGTTGTCGCTGGATTCCGATTTCCTCGCTTGCGGGCCGGGCTCGGTCAGGTACGCGCGCGACTTCGCGAACAAGCGCCGGTTGAGTGAAGAGAAGCACGAGATGAACCGGCTGTACGTGGTTGAGAGCTGCGTGACCAGCACGGGCTCGATAG
>DATMCM010000368.1:0-13877 GCA_035558335.1 Blastocatellia bacterium
GTCAGGAGAACCTTTCTCACAACTATTCGCAGATCGCAAACATCTACAGTCTTCGCAGTCAGGACTCTCTTGCCTTGCTTTACGCCGAACAAGCGGTGAAATTCTCCGAGCAGGCAAACAAGATTGACTACGCAGCGGAGCACTCATCGTTTGTCGCGGTCGAACTCGCGAGGCTCGGGCGGTTTAGCGAGGCTCAAACGCACGTGAATCGCGCAGTCGACTACCTCGACAAACTCGAGGCTGGCCGTCCGCGCGATTATACTGAAGCAAATGTGCTCATCAACGCGGGTGAAGTTGCGGCGCGTAGCAGCGACGTGCCACGTGCGCTATCCTGCTACGACAAAGCTGAGGCACTCATAAATCTCGACGAGGGGCACATGCTCCCGACGATAAAACTGTTGCGCGATCGCGCTAAGGTTTTTGCAGCAGCGGGACAAAAAGATAAGGCTCATTCAGATCTGACTCGCGCGATTGGCCTCATCGAGAGGAATCGCGCCAACCTTGAAACGAGCGATCAGCGAATTCAGTTCCTGGCGGCAAGCCATAGCACGTTCGATCAGCTGATTTCCCTCGATGTCGACGCGTTTGGTCACACATCAGAGGCGTACGGCATCTCCGAGAGCTCTCGCGCTCGCGCACTGCTCGACAAGGTATCGGATGACAACGAATCAGCCGAGCATCGCCGCACTGACGCAAACAGGTTTACTAAAGACGCGTATCAGACCGGACAAGTGACCCCACTCCAACTCAGCGAGGTGCAGTCACGACTTCCGGCCGATTTGACGCTGCTGGAGTACGTGGTGACGGGCCAACGCACTTATGTCTTTCTAGTGACGCGGTCGCGATTTAAGGTATTAGAGTCAGCGGCCACTAGTGAACTGCTCGACCGTCTGGTCCACGCTTATGTCTCGGACCTTCAGCAACTAGCGCCCCTCGACGACCTAAACGAAAAGGCGCGCATGCTTTACGACTTACTGATCAAGCCGGTTGAACAAGAAATCAGCGGTAACGGTACCCTTTGCATAGTGCCGGACGAGGCCCTGCATTTTTTGCCGTTTGCCGCGCTGATCGATCGGTCCGATAAGTATCTCGTCGATTCGCATCCGCTGACGTACGCTCCGTCTGCGTCGGTGCTTATACGATGCATCAAAGAGTATCAGTCAAAACAAGCCCAGAACCTCGACAAGATACTCGCCGTCGGCGATCCTGAATTTGATAGGGATTCGTTCTCAAACTTGAGCCCCTTGCCGGATGCGGAAAGGGAAGCGATTGAATCCGGGCGTCTTTATGGGCCAGCCTCAGTAGTATTGACGCGAGGGCAAGCCACCGAGCCCAGTGTAGTCGCCGCGATGAAAGGCTGTGACGTAGTGCATCTGGCGTTGCACTGTCTTGTCGTGGAAGGATCGCCGGGGTTGGCGGCTTTGGTGCTGGCCGGCGCGGCTCCGAGTAAGAGCCTCGCTGTCCAGGCGTCTGGGCCGGCAGTGCGGGCAACTGCGGGCGCAAGCTCACCCGAGCGCAGCGCTGGCCGGTCACTGGCGTTGCCGCAAGCGTCGGTGAATGACCCAAACGATGGCCTGCTCTTTCTTAAGGAGCTTGACCACATCAGATTACCTCGAACGAAATTGGTAGTTTTGTCTGCCTGCCAGAGTGGACTTGGGCAGTACTACAGGGGCGAAGGCATCGTGAGCCTGATTCGACCATTTCTGAGTTCAGGGGTGCCAACGGTTGTGGCGAGCCTTTGGCCGGTCAATTCGGAGGCGACCTCCGACTTGATGGTTGAGTTTCACGGTCAACGAAAGCTTGCCAATAAGAGAGTCGGCGACGCCCTCCGTGACGCTCAGATCAAGTTAAGGCAAAACGATCAATTCAGCCATCCGTACTATTGGGCCCCATTCATAGCAGTTGGCGCTGATAATTAATGGCCGAAACGCGGACGACTCGACGATAACCTAGAACTCAGCCGTCGCAACACCTCGCGACGACATCATCATGAGCGGCGCGATTGGCTGAGTTTACCCAGCAAAGCTACCAGTCGTCAGACAGAAAGGGCAGATGGCTGGATATTTGCGCTCAACGAAAGGAGACAACATGCCTACACGAGTAACAATCATTCTCGAAACGGGAGCTTTCTTGTACGATGTGACGGACAACAAGCCGCACATTGACGTTGGATACTTCGAAACACCGTCTGCGTCAGACATTGAGGTACGCGTGGACGGCCGCCTCGTACAGCCCCCGCCAGATGCGAAACTGGGCAACGGCAATACCAGAATCGACGTGCAACACGACGGGAAAACCGTCGTGCCCAAAATAGTTCGGTCACCCTCGTTTGAGAAGGATCTCTTGCGAAAATCGGATCTCTACGCTTTCACAGAAATGCCGAAATTTATTGAAACGGCATACGATTGCATACTGCGTTTTGACTCCGGCACCTTTGAAAGTTCGGACGTAAGGACTCGTCGCTTCACCAAACACCGGGTCGGGGACGACCAGAATGCGAATGATGACAATCACACGCGTCCCATTGCCAACAAGGTCCTGGTCCACTACGACTTGGGCGATGGCGACGTATTGAGATTGAGGAGAGCGGATGGGACGGATGTGTGGTCAAGCGACTCGGTGCCGAAAGGAGCAACGCAGGCCGATGTCCGGCTGCTGACACATGATTCACTGAAGCCCAAATACCACAAGTCAGCACTCACACACAAAGCAACACACTATTATCTGCCCAACTCCGATCCGCCGCCGATGAACACTCACAATGGAGGCTAGGCACTCTACTCTGGTCAGAGCGGAAAGCAAGGCGGTATCTCTTCGGGATATGGAATTCGGTTCGATGGTTGCCCGGAATGGGAGATTTTGTGTCCAGTTGTAATCGAGAGATGTCCACCACGTTGTCACGCGACCAGCGCGGCGATAATCGAAGGAGTGATGTCCGTAAGCGAGCGAACTCGCGCGGCGATGTGGTCCCGGGCGGGACCGAATGCAAGAGTAGCCACGGAATTAAGAGTGTGACCGCGCGTCGTGGCGTCTTCGATGTTCCCGTGATCGCTGGTGATGACAACCGTTTGCCGATCAAGGTCGACGGCTTCCAGCACGGCTCGAATGAAGAGTGTCAGCCTCGGAACGTGTTCGCAGACCAGCTTCCATGAAAGCTCCCGATCGCGGTAGTGCCCCATCCGGTCGGTGATAAAGTGCTCGTACAACGTGAAGTCGTGATCGGCCGCCAGACGTGCGAGGTTCCGGCCGGCTTCCCGTGGCTCCAATTCCTTGACGTCGAAGCCTCTGTCGATCAGAAATCGATTTGTGAAATCGTGGCTGACCGCGCGGCCTTCGGCCAGGTCTTCGAGCATGCGAAAGCGTAAGCCTGCTGTTTCGGCGGCTACGGTGGTGCAAGAAACGAATCGGGGCCGTGACTCGAGATAGCTTCTGGTATACGCGTTTGCAAAGGTGACCGTGCGGCCGAGAGCGATAAGCTTCCTGTAGATGGATTCCTGGGCGAGCGCATGCTTGAGCCGGGGCGAAGGATACCCGTGAAGATGGCGCCCGATCAGCTGGGCCGCGTTCACTCCGGTGAGGATCGCGGTCTGACCGGTGGCACTTTGCGGCAGCCCTTCAACCCCCATGCGCGCATCTGTGACCGCCAGTCTGCCGTTGAATGGCAAGGGCGATTCTTCTCCCTGAAAGATCGAAAAAAACTCCGAGTTCAATCCGTCCAGGGGATTGTGCTTACCTCGGGTGCCAATCCCAACACCGTCGATGAATATGAGGAGGACGCCCATATGTTCCGGGAGGGGGCGGTGGTGAAAAGGCGTGGAGCAACCCGCCGAATATCTCTACGCTTCCGACGCTCCTCGCGAGTAGACCCCACGCGGTCTCTCCTTCACTCTTCCTCGGTAACCCGAACCCGTCCCTCCGCAACTGCCTGTTGCACGACCTTTTGCGCGATAAGGGCTGGCACTTCGGAGTAGTGGTCGAGCTCCATGGTGTATGACCCGCGCGCGCCGGTTATCGAGTTGAGAGTCGATTGATAAGACAGCATTTCCGACAAGGGAACCTGCGCCTTCACCACGGCCTGGTTGCCTTTGGTGTCCATGCCCTGCACGCGGCCGCGGCGCGAGTTGACGTCGCCCAGTATGTCGCCCGAGGTTTCTTGCGGGGTTGTGATCTCGACGTTCATTACCGGCTCGAGCAGCACCGGTTTTACCTGCTCAATCGCTGTTCGGAACGCCTTGCGCCCGGCCATCTGAAACGAGAGATCGTCAGAGTCTACCGCGTGGAACTTACCGTCGATCAGCTCAACTTTGAAATCAACCATTGGGTAGCCGGCGATGGCTCCCCGGGCTGCCGCGTCCTTGATTCCTTTCTCGACTGCCGGTCTCCAGTTTTGAGGGATCGCACCACCAAAGATCTTGTCGACGAATTGGAATCCTCCGCCCCGAGGCAGCCCCTCGAAGACGCAGGTAGCTTCGGCGAACTGGCCGCGGCCTCCGGTTTGTTTCTTATGACGCCCGACTATTTCGGCGCGACCCCTGAAAGTCTCGAGGTAAGCGACCTTGGGAGGATGGAGCTCGACCTCAACACCGTACCGGCGTTTCAGTTTGTTCACCGCGACTTCGACATGAGTTTGTCCCGAGCCGGAAAGCAGAAACTCATTCGTTTGAGGATCGCGATCAAACCTAAGCGCCAGATCCTCCTCGAGCATCTTATGAAGCGCTTGCGAGAGTTTATCTTCGTCGCTACGCGTCTTTGCCGTTATTGCAAAGGCAACCGCCGGCCTCGGAAAGTGAACTGTTTCATAAGAAATCGGCGAAGCCTTGTCGCAAAACGTATCGCCTGTATGAGTCTCTCTCAGCTTGGTAACGGCGATGATGTCACCGGCATGAGCTTCTCCAACCTTCTCGAGCCCCTTGCCCTGCATTACGTGGAGCGGCCCCAGCCGTTCGTTAGTGGCCTTGGTCATGTTGTAAACAGTCGCGTCGGACTTAACATGCCCGGAGTAAATCTTGAACACATTGATACGGCCGGCGAACGGGTCTGCCACGGTCTTGAAGACAAGTCCGGAAAACGGCGCGACATCTCTCACTTCACGCTCGATCTCCTCGTCGCTGTCGGGGTTCGGATGTCCCTTCGCAGTGCCCAACTCGTCGGGCGCCGGTACAAGTTCGACTATCGTAGTCAGCAGCGGTTGTATTCCGATGTTTTGCGATCCGCTTGCGACCAGGATTGGAAACAGCCTTCGCTCGTTTACTGCTTGCTTGATGCCGGGTATCAAGTCCGCGTCGCTCAGAGTACCGTCGGCAAAGTATTTCTCCATCAATTCTTCCGAACTCTCGGCGACGACGTCGATGATCTTCTCGCGAGCCGCTTCGGCGGTCTCCTTCAACTCTGCCGGTATGTCTCCTTCAGTGGGTTTGCCCGTTCCATCCTTCTCGTAGGTATAAGCGCGCATATGAACCAGGTCTATGACTCCTCGAAAATTGCCCTCGCTGCCGATTGGAATCTGGAGGGGCGCCGCCGCCCGGCCGAACGCTTCGTTGATGCTGGCGACCGCCTGCTCGAAGGTCGCGCGTTCGCGGTCCATCTTTGTGACCACGATCAGACGAGGGAGGTTGAACTCGTCGGCGTAGCTCCAGCCTTTTTCGGTTTGAACCTCGACTCCATTGACCGCGTCGACAAGCACGACCGCCGCGTCGCAAGCGCGCAGGGCCGCTTTGGCGTCAAGAATGAATGCCGCAAACCCGGGAGTGTCCAGAAGATTGATTTTTGTTCCGTTCCATTCGCAATAAGCGAGCGAGCTATGAATGGTTGTCTTGCGGGCTATCTCGTCTTCGTCGTAGTCAGTGATCGTCGTGCCTTCGTCGACGCGGCCGAAGCGGCTGGTGGCCCCCGCGTCAAACAAAATCGCTGAAACCAGCGAAGTCTTGCCCGCGTGGCCATGACCTACAATGCCAACGTTTCTGATCTCCTTGGTGCCATAGACCTTCATAGAATCGTTCTCCTTGTTATGATTTATGGAATTGAATGAGCTTATAACCGGGCAAGCTCTTGTGCAAGCGAGGCTGGAGTCGTCACCCGCAACCGACATCGGTAGTAACGATTCTTAACGAAACTGGGCCCAAGGCGCGTGCTGAGTGAGATCGTAGCTTGCACTCCACACCGCTTGCTGGCGGTTTGCTTACGATGTATAGTCGCGTCCTTGTTAACAAAGCCAAAGTATTCCGAGTAGTTCGCGCGTGACTGACGATACAACCGGCGAAGCTGTCATTTACACACACGCGTGGAACAAGGACTCCGGTTTCCTCAGCCCGGAGGAAGTGTTATGAGATCCTCAGAAGACCCGATCCTGCAGATCTAGGCACCGCAAATGGAAACGCAAAAGATTTTCTTGAGCTACTCCCGTGCAGATTCAGAGTTTGTTTTAGAACTCGCTAAGGATTTGCGTTCCGCTGGTGCGAATGTCTGGCTTGATCAACTAGACATTCCTGTCGGTAACCGCTGGGATACTGCAATTGAAAAGGCGCTTGCTGATGCGAATCAATTGATTGTTGTCCTTTCTGAATCCTCAGTAGCCTCCAACAACGTATTGGACGAGGTCTCTTACGCACTTGAAGGAGGGAAAACGGTTTTCCCGGTGGTGATCCACCGATGTAATATTCCATTCCGCTTAAAACGTCTGCAGTTTATTGATTTTACAGTTGGCTATGATAAAGGACTCGCCAAACTGCTGACCGACCTGGGGATCGAAACACGGTCGGCAACCGAGACTATTGCATCCGATAAACAAGCCGATCTCGACATATCTCCAACTCATCCGCGAAAGAAAAAGACCAGGGTTGAAGATGGAGACGCAAGAAGGCGCTTCTTATTGAAATGGGGAGGCATTAGCGCAATTGCCATTGCCATCCTGATTGCCTTAATAGGCTCATATAAATTCTTACCATCTAATTCAAACCTATCCCAACAGGACGTTGCAAAACTACCAAATCTTCGTGCTTGGAAGGTTGGTTCGCCCCACAAAGGAGATATCCCTGACTCGACTTCGCCGTTTGATCTTCAGAGGGAAGTCAAGAAAATGGGGTTTAATCTTGATGTTGAGGGGATTTCTGCCATAGGATTTGCGGCTAAATTCTTCGAAGCGATTGAAAAACATGAGGAGCCGGATATTCTCGTCATCAACAATTATGGCATTATTGACGGAATTACAACGACTCTAGGTACGTTCACAGGAATAGGCACCAGTAGCAGCATCAGCAATAGCCTGGTATTTGTTACTGGCTCCCTGAAAGAACTCGAAGGTGGTCAAGACGGTTGGGAATTCCTCATATCAACTTCGAAGAATCACCAGGCAGCCAGATCGTTGGCACTACGGCAGCCCCATTGTGATCCAGAACTTCAGAGAACTTTGGATGAAATCCCGAAGCCTGTTGCTGACGAATTACATAAATCCACATTAAAGTATGTTTTGGAGTCTGATCTGTTCAAGGTAAGGCTGGGAAGTGACTTTAGTATTGCTACGTGCGGATTTTGGGGAAATAAGAACACGGCCTTTCTGCATTCAATCGTTACCTACGACGCACCGAAGAAGCTTGGGTGGAGTGATGTACTGGTAATCATGGGGAAGAAAGATTCTTCCTGGGAGTTATTAAACCTGGGCGGGAATGTAGACCTGATCACCGAACTCAACAAAGAGGTCAAGCTGGTAGATACATCTCCTGATAGTCCTTTTCAAAACGACCTTAAGATCATAGGACCGGCGGATGGAGCTCGATTCCCCAGGTTCCCGGAACAGCCATCACTCGAATGGGACTGGGGTGGTGACGTAAGCAGCATTGCCTGCTACTTGATTGAATCTGAATTTGAATCGGGTAAATTATGGTCTGAGAGTTATTTCACGTTAGTCGCGCCCCAGGAAAGTGTTAAGCTGGTTGCCCCTTTTGGAGTGGGAGCTCAGCCACATAGATGGAAAGTGTGGGCAATAGACAAGGGAGGATCAATTGTTCGCAGTAGCTGGAGGACAATCATCTACACTAACTGATGCGGACGGATTACAGCGCCTGAAAGCTTCGAGCGACCTGGTCTGTTACATTGCGAATCGCGTCCAGCGAGCCTCGCTTTCCGGTGAATCGCAGCACCCAAACCGCGTTCTTGTCTTGAAGGTAATAGTAGGTGTTGGCTGTGCGGCGACCGCTGTCGAGGCTGTAAAACGACAACCGGACCCCGCTGAGATGGCCGCCGCCAAAAGGCTCGTGGTTCGATCCCTCGAAGCCTGAACGATAGATCTTTAGGTTCTCCTCTTCCTGACGGATCATATCGGAGAGTGAACCGTCGAGGCTCTCACGCGTAATCTTCAGCAGCCCTTCGCTGCGGTCGCGATAAACAAACTCGGTCTTCTGTCGGCCCACCGCGTCGCTGTAAGACACGGGTTTCCAATCGCCGATCAGCATGAGCTTGAACTTTGTTTCCTTATCAACGAACTCCTGACCCGCTTGCGCCGAAAGCGAGCTAAACGCCATCAGTCCAGCCGTCAAAAACACCAGGCTACTTGCCGCTACGCGAGAAACCGGTTTCACGCAAAGTCGCAAATACTCGCGAAGGCCTAATGAGGATCGAGCCCTCTTGAATTTCATACTGCCTCCCTGGCGGATCTCGTGGTTCAGATGATCGATCACTGACTAGAAAACCCGAGGATCCCCAAGACCAAAGATGCTGCGACTGCGCCAGGAGTTGTACCGGGCGGAGTCAGTGCAAGTCGCCAAGCACCGCGCGCTGATGTTCGACAAGCTGTTCGATGCCCCGGCTTGCCAGCGCGGTCATCTCATCCATCTGAAGCTGCGTGAACGGCTTCGTCTCGGCGGTGCCCTGAATCTCGATGTATTGGCCGCCGCCGGTGCGCACGACGTTCATGTCAACTTCGGCGCGCGAGTCCTCGGCGTAGTCCAGATCGAGCAGCGCTTCTCCGCCAATCATCCCGACCGAGATCGCCGCAACGTAGTCAGTGACCGGAAGCGGTGCGGCAAGTTTCCCTTCGTTGTAAAGCTTGCGCAGCGCGATCACCAGCGCCACGAATGCGCCGGTTATCGAAGCCGTGCGGGTGCCGCCGTCGGCTTGAATCACATCACAGTCGAGATAAATCGTGCGCTCGCCCAATCGATTCGGCTGAACCACCGCGCGAAGCGAGCGCCCAATCAATCGCTGAATTTCTTGCGTGCGACCTGAAAGCGCCCCGCGCCCGGTTTCACGTTGAGTGCGGCTCTCGGTAGCGCGGGGCAGCATCGAGTACTCGGCGGTGACCCAGCCTTCTCCACGACCTCGCTTAAAGAGCGGGACGCGGTCGTCGATCGATGCGGTGCAGATAACTCGGGTCTCCCCCATCTCGATCAGCACCGAACCTTCGGCGTAGCGCGTGAAGCCCGGCGTGATTTTTACCGATCTAAGTTGATCGCTCGCCCGGCCTGGCCGCCTGTACCCCATCAATTGATCTCCGATTTAAGTGGATGCGCGGCTAACGAATATTTGCAGCGCGCAAGAGGCCGGCGACACTCATCCGCCTCTAATGTCCGCGCGGGTTTCTTGCTTTGCCCTCAACGAGAATGGACGAAAGGCGCTCGAGCTCCTGCTCGGCTTCGTCGAGTGTTTCCGTCAAGCTGTCGGTTTCAAAGGACTGCCCGGCAGACACTCTTACGAGATCGTCCGTTCCCGGCTCGATCTCGCGCATCTCATCCTCGATCAAGCGAATTTCGTCGATCGACACCACCACGTCCGATAGATGCTCGCACAGCAAGTCTACTGAAGCACGCACCGCGGCCGTGCGATCGCCTGCGGACAAAAGCGCGGCTCGCGTGATCTCGACGCGTTTGAGCAGCGCGACGCGGCCGGTCTCGAGTTCGTCGATCTCACGCGAAAGCTCGGCCAGCTTCATTGCGGCTGTTTCGGAAGGACGCCTGTCGCTCATCACACTATCTCGCGATCGGAAACAAAAGGGGCGGACGTTTTACGCCGCTAGTCTGGCCAACGTCCGCGCCCGATGTATCCCAGTAGTTCTCTTCACGGCGTTCAAAGTGGAGGTGGAGAGAATCGAACTCTCGTCCGGCAGCCATCAGCGAAAGACTCTACATACATAGTTGCTTCCTTTTGATTCGCCCGCCGCGACAGTGGAAGCAACTAAGCATCGCGTCGGGCTAACCCAGATTGGTCTTTCCCTCCGGTCCCCTGAGTACGGGACCTTTGGGGCAGCCTGCTAAAGTGACGCTTCACACCCAAAACACAGGCGATTTCGGGGGAAGCGTGACCGCATTAAGCAGCCAAAGCAAGATCGCTATTCGCGATTGTGTTTTCCAAGCTTGATAACGCGGAGCGTGGGCCGCGGTATGCATCCGTCGCTTCAGAGTCCCCCGTCGAAACCAGGCACCCCCAAAGCACAAATCGAGCTTAGCACCGGCTTTCTGAGAGAGTCAAGGAATCGCCCTGTTGGGTGGTGTCCCAGTTCGAATACTTTCTCTGCGTAACCTCGGCGTCTCAGCGTCTTTGCGGTTAGTCAGGATCGAAACCGAGCTAAACCGCGGAGGCGCATCAGAGACGTAGAGACTGGGCTGAGAAATTGAAATCAGAACACTCACCCCCTGTTGGGAATTGGGGTACTGGTGTGTTCAGTGGTCGGCATACTGCCACTAAGTGGCAGCAGAACTAAGGCGGCGGCAAGCGAACCGCCGCTGCTGGTGAGGCGAGCGGGCGAAGCCCCATCTTAAGTCGCACGAACGGTGCTTCAGGTGGAATGACTCGAGGCGCGAGCTTGATCCATCGCCTCCTCGTAACGGGCGAGGCAGCTCGAAAACTCTTCTTCGCTTGAAGCGAACTTGCCATACCAGAAATAGTCGAATCGATCCGTCAAATAACCCATGGGAACCGCAACAGAAGCGAGACGAGATACCCGCGCGAGATACTCGTGATTGGTCGCTCCCTCGTCCAGTTCGATCAACCCTCGCTCGCTTAGCTCGTATAGCAATGAGAGATACAGATTTCGAACGCCGGTTCGGAAGTCTCCTGCCCGAGCGTTCGCCAGCGCCGCCTCGGCGAGATCGCGCGAGTTCGTCCCCGCCGGGATTTCTTCGCCTAACACGCGGTGCTTCGTTTCTAGACGCTTGCGCGGACGAATCGCCTTCGCCATTCGAACAACGCCAAGCGCTGCTGCCAGGAGCAGCGCGACCATCAGCACGATTTGAAACCAGCCGTTCGCTGCGCTGACGCCGAAAAGCCTCTCGACCAACCTGCCGATAGCGGAATAGATTTCGGAGAGCAGGCTCGCGATCTTCTGACGGACTTCCTTGACGATGCGGCCCAGCCGAGTCTCTTGTTCGGGTTGAAACTCCCGCCGCGCGAGTATGCTACGAAGCTTTTCGCGGGAATCGTTCGCGTCTGTGCTAACCGCAGGAGACTGCGCTCGGCGCAGGTGTTCGTCCAGCTCGCGAAGCCATCCTTCCACCTCATTCAGCTTTGACAACCGCTGCTGCGCATCCGTCTCCTTCTCGTATCTATCAAGCGCCTCGTGAAGCCAGGTGTTGTCGACCGTCATCGAGCTGCCTTCGATTTCGATCTCCTCCGACTTGGGCAGAAGCTTCTTTATGTAACTCACGCCTTCTTCACCGTACTCCGCGTCGGTTTTTATCCGCCCGACCTGTTCTGTCGCGCGAACAACTCTGTTTTCGTAGTTCAACAAGCGGGATCCGCCCCGCGCCGCACCGGTCAACGCCAAAGTGATCCCCAGTACCATCAAGCTTCTTTTCACGAGACCTGCCCTTCGAGGGAAACCGGAGGCTCGACAGTCGTGCCACAAACCATGCAAAAACGTGCGCCTCTTTGAAGCTCAGCTCCGCAGTGACTACAGGACCCGACCGACCCATCGACCCGTGGAGTACTGGCAGCTTCGCCAAGAGCCTCAGTCTGCACCGATTCGCTCGATGCCGGCGCTGCCTCACGGCCATAGCCTGCAAGCCCAAGCGGGCTGGTCTGCACATAGGCCCGCCCCTGAGAAAACGATGTCGGTGTCGTATAGCCGAACGTCGTCTGAACCGTCGGCTGCCAGTAGAAGTCAGGAGCTACTTCGCGCGCCAGCAACTCGAGGTCGTAGGCTTCTTTGCGAACGCGGCTGTCAAAATACAACATCGTGAACGACACGATCCAAATCGGAAGCGATAATAAGCTCGATATGTCGCGGAACGATGAGTAGACGATCGTCCATCCGGGACTCAAGAAGAACTCGGTCGTCGAGTAGCCCGCTAGGTACAATCCAGCCAGGACTGGTAACGTCAACGCCGAGAGCATCGAAAGCGACACAAAATATGTGAACAGCAGAATCGCTCCCACGCGATACCAGTTTCCCTTCCCCAGCCTCATTGCCCGCCCCAGCGCTGATCCCGCCGACTCACCTTCTATCATCACCACCTGCGGCAGGAACACCAGCCGCGCAACGATTTGGCAGAAGAGGAAGATCATCGCCGCGAGAAACGCGAGCGCAACAATCACAGCCAGCGTGATCAGCACCCACTGAGGGAGCTGTGCCGCCGCCATCACTCCGGCAAAAACGCTTGCAACCAGGATCAGCCCGAAAATGATCATCGAGAACGCCAAATACAGCCCGATAAGAACGGCCACCAGCAGCAGACCGAGAAGCAGGATGTTGCCGCGCCTCTTCCACGCAGCAGAAAGGCTCTTGCGCAGTGTTATCGGCTCTCCCATCATCAGATGATCGCCGACCACTCGTGAAACACCGGCGACGGTTGCTAGAAGCAAAAACATATAGATGGGATAGCCAAGGCTTCCGAGGATCAGCATCAGGATCGATTCCGACCCGATCCGAGACGTGTTGGTAGCCGACGTAAGCAGGCCCGTGTAGCCATACCAGAACATCATCGACGACAGGTAGCCGATCAGTGTGGGAATTGCGACGATTGCAACAAGTGGAGTGAAGTTGCGCCGATAAAGCCTCACCGCACGATCGATCACATCGCCAGTGGACATCGGCTCGAGGATGGTGAACGTGGCCATTAGAAGCTCCTCGAGTTGATCGGTCCGACCGGTTGGTTAAGGACACGCATCCCTATCAAATCTCTTCCAGGGGCAATCTCTGTTTTCCGTGCCGGACGGTTAGAACCGACACTTGCTGACTCGCGACACGATAAACCACCCTGTATTTCTTGAAGATAATCTCGCAGATATCGGAGCGGTTAACTTCGGGCACGACCCGCCCTGATTGGGGAAAGCTCCGAAGTCTCCCGACTGCGGCAAAGATGTCGATCAAGAAGACCCGCGCCGACTCAACGTTGTCTGCGGCGATGTAATCCGCTATCGTCCCGACCCTCTCGAGCGCGAGGGGAGACCAGACAACTTTCATCTCCCAATTCGCTCCAGTGCTCTCTTGCGAGCCGCAGTGTGAGACATGCCGCGCCCATTGTCTATCTGGCTCTCGGCGGTTTGAATGTCCTGCAAAAGCTCTAGCTTCGCAATGAGCTTTTCGTATTCAGAGACGTCAAGCAAGACAGCGGCGCCTCTCCCCTGTTGAGTGATGACTAGTGGCCGTTTGGTGCGTCGTACTTGCTGAACGAGCGAAGCGGCATTGGCGCGAAACTCCGAAATCGGCTTTACATCCTGGTCCAGGATGACCCTTTGCATAGCGAACCTCCTTAAGCAACCGTATGAATCAGTTGTACAAGTAAACGTACAGAATATAGTCCCACTCACTAACTTGGTCAACAGGATGGTAGCGACTCGGTTTTACGAGTCAAGCTGCGCTGGCAGAGGCCGCGCCGGATCGATCACAGCACTGGCGGACATCAGATCGAGAGCCTTCGTGTAAAATGCTTTCTCATCATTTAAGGATT
>DATMCM010000369.1:0-2214 GCA_035558335.1 Blastocatellia bacterium
AGGGCCTATCCATCGATTCCTGTGAGATACCTGATCAGCGGGATCACTAGATCGAGTGGCCGTTGCCGACGGGTCGTGATTTCTGCGCGCGTCAGGGTCCCGCTCGACAAATGAATGTCGGGTCCCTGGCCCACGGCCCAGCGATAGCCTGTCTTGGTAGAGGCATCCTGTTCGAGCGCCATCTCGGCGGCATAGGGCGCCCCATTGTGGGAAAAACGGGAGACGAGGTTTTCGTTGTGCAGTACGGCGTTGATCCCCTGCGGCGTCATCGGAAAATCGGAGACGCTCAAGACGGTACCCAGCATCATCCCGAACTCTTCGCGCTTGACCGTGGTCGGCTCGAACTGAACCGACATTCCCGGCTTGACCTGTTTGCCATGTTCCGCAGCGATATAGATGATGGCCTGAAGCTCCTTGCCTTCGCTTTCGATCGCGGCCACTGCCGTGCCGATCGCAAGGACAGAGCCGGGGGAGATCTTGACCTCGACGACACGCCCTTCAATCGGACTAAGCACCCGCGTGTTCTGACTCAACAGCTCTGCGGCGGCATTCATTTGCCGGCGAGCTTCGTTCAATGTGAACTCCGACTGTCCGATCTCCCGCTCGCGCTGTGTTTCCAAGTCCGTTTTCTGCGTACGGAGCTTCAGGATCTCGTTTTGAGCATCGGCTCGACGCTGCTGCGCATCTGTCCATTCCTGACGACGCTCCTCGAGACTGCGCCGCGTCGTATAGCCCTTCGCGAGCAGATTCTCGAGATTTCTGACGTCAACCTGGAGGTAATCGACGCGCTGGCTAGTTGCCCTGATAACCTGTTCAAGTGCCGCCTCTAGTTTTTGGAAATTTTGGCTTTTCGCTGCAAGCTCCCTGGCGACTTTGGAGTTGAGGTCCTTGTATTCGTATTCACGCGTGTGAAACACTTCCACTGCCGCTTTGTGCTTCTGTTCGATATCGTTCTGAACTATCTGGGCGATCGGCTGCCCCTGGGTAACATGGTCCCCGACTGTAACAGCAACAGATTGCAGCTGGCCCGCAGCGGCGGCGACCGCATCCACCACCTTGCCGCCGTTGCTAATCAGGATTCCCTCGCCCGAAACCCGAGAGGGCACACGCCCAAAGATGCTCCACGCCAACGCGGCCGCGACCGCGACCAAGACCACCAGGACAATGATCCAGTCCGCCGGCCTGCTGACAACCACGAGATCGTCAAGCTGCTCCGGAGAGACTGCCCCCTCCAGAGCTGCGGCGCGATAAGTCCGTTGCGGCGCAGTGGTCATCCATCTATTCTCGGGTTGTCCGGAGACCCAGATGTCTGCGAGCATGAGATCAGGCTGAGGGCATATTCGCACAGAACGGACGATCTAACAATAAGCGCCGGCAACTGGAGAACAAAGGCTGGATATCGCATGACGCTCGAGAAGGGCAGGCACGTGCATGCAACGCACGAACGAAAAGCGATGCTTACGGCAGGCCTCGTGCTGGGTCTCCTCTGTGCTGGTAATTCGGCAGCCGGCGTGCTTTCTGAGACCGACTTCAAACAGGCCGAGAGCTTGAAGCCGCTATTTACGAACCTCATGACCAATCTCGTCGAGACGGCAAAGCGGCCCGAAGTGCCCAGCGGAGACGCAGGCTGTATCAACTCGACTATTCGAGAGCTTCTCCAGATCTCGGACGAGCTCGCCAGCTACGAATATCTGATCACGATGCAGAAGGATCTGACCGAGGTTGGCGATGACAATGCCACGCGCAGCGTAGTGAAGTTTGCGGTCGACAAGACCAGTAGCATTCTCTCAAACGAAAGAAAACGGCTGGTTGCATTGTCCGAGCAGTGTGCCAAATACCCGGTGGGATTGGGGAAGGCGCAGGAGGCGCTGAAAGTAATAGATGCAACGACCGGCATTTTAAATTCTATTCGCGAGGGGCTTTAATTCCCCTGCGTTTGCCAATTCAGCCGTTCGTCGGACCACCGCCTTGCGCGTCTGATGTCGGTCTTGCTGCGGGCGGGCGAAGTAGCCTTTGCTTTTGCAGTCCTTTGTAGGCAGAACCGGTGTTTTGCACGCGCGAGCATTATGGACCCTAAGGGTCTGTTAAGAAATAACTTAGTCACTTTTTTGGGCGCTTCCGTTTCGGCGCTATGGTGTAGTTCCATTCCCCATGAAAGTCATGAGGAAACATGTTGACAGTGGCGAGTTGCGCATCGGAGACTTTGAGCCCCTT
>DATMCM010000370.1:0-7555 GCA_035558335.1 Blastocatellia bacterium
CAATCGACGATCAGTTCGGAGTGCAGGTACAAAAGCAAGTGGTCGGGCAGAAAGCGTCCGGCCAGATCGGCTCGGGCGGCACGTCCCTCAAGATAAAGACAATGAACGGCAGCATCAAGCTCTCAAAGTAAAGTTCGGACTTCAATCAGCTGGAGAAAACGGATGGCAATCGAAGTATTGCAGTTTTTCGACAACACCGGCGCCGAGCTGGTGCATCGCATACCCCCTAGCGGCTCGGCCGATATCAAGCTGGGCGCTCAACTCGTAGTTCAGGAGAATCAGGCCGCGGTCTTTTTCCGCGACGGCAAGGCACTGGACACGTTTGGGCCGGGTCGGCACACGCTTACGACTATGAATGTGCCGCTGCTTACCAAGCTCCTGTCGCTTCCGTTCGGCGGCAACTCTCCGTTTCAAGCCAGCGTGCTGTTCATCGCGCGCCACACGTTTCAAGATCTGAAGTGGGGCACAAAAGAACCGATCGCGTTTCGCGACACCGAGCTTCGAATGGTGAGGCTGCGAGCGTTCGGCAAGTACTCGATGCGAATCGCCGATCCTCAGTTGTTCGCCGGCTCGATCGTGGGGACTCGCGGAATCGTTTCAACCGAAGCGATCGGCTCATTCCTTCGAGACATAGTGGTTGCTCGACTTAATGATCTGCTCGGTGAGAACCTGAAAACGATCTTCGATCTCCCTGCCTACTACGACGAGCTAGCTGCAGGTGTAAAGGCCCGCGTCGCCGAGGACTTCTCGAAGCAAGGCTTGGAGCTTGTCGACTTGATCATCTCTGCGATCACTCCGCCCGAAGAAGTACAGAAGATGATCGACGAACGATCGGGCATGGGCGCGATCGGCGACATGAACGCTTACATGCAGTTCAAAGCCGCGCAGGCTATTCAAGACGCAGCCAAGCAGGAAGGCGGAGCGGCAGGTCAGGGAATGGGACTCGGTCTCGGTATGGGCTACGGTCAGGTGATGGCAGGCGCGATCGGAGGCCAGGGCGCGGGTCACGCACAGGGCCAGGCTCAAACCATTCCCTGTTCGAAATGCGGAACGCAAAACGCCATAGGTACAAAGTTCTGCTCGACTTGCGGGGCCTCCCAACAAGCTCCCGCGGCTGCGTCGGCGGAATGCCCCTCTTGCCACGCGCAGGTGCAAGCTGGTACAAAGTTTTGCGCAAGCTGTGGGACATCGCTTGTGCCCCAGCCGTGCAAGAATTGCGAAGTGCCAATACAGCCCGGATCAAAATTCTGCGCGAGCTGTGGTACACCTGTGTAATAATCTCAGTGGGACTTGGGGAGGCCAAGTTTATGAGATTAACAACAACTCTACTTGTCTGCCTTTTCCTGTTATCAGCGGGAGTTCTCCATCGCAATGTTTCGACGGTTAACGCATCGGCCGTCCAGTCCGATCATCCGCCCGAGATCCTCAACGCCCGCGTGAACGGCAAGAAGCTGATCGTGACCGGGCAGAACTTCGCGCACGGAGCAGTTATCCTGGTCGACGGCGTGGCGCAAAAAACCAAAAACGATTCGGACTTTCCATCGACAATGCTCATCGCCAAGAAGGCCGGTAAGAAAATCCCGAACAACACCGTGGTCAGCATTCAGATTCAGAGCGGCGGCGAGACCTCGGATCAGTTTGGGATGTTCAAAGGTCTGATCGTAACTTTGGCCGACGTCGGAAAGCCAATTCTCCTGAAAACCGGCGACAGATTTCTGTTGTTCCTGGATAAGGGCGGCTACTTATTCGCTCCCAGCGTGCTGGACACAACGATTCTCCAGAAAGTCGATGATGTAGAGATCATTCCGGGTTCACAGGGCGTGTTCGAAGCGAAGCGTGCCGGTAGCACCAAGCTCAACGCGATAGGCGAGCTGCCGTGTCATAAGACCATTCCTGCATGCCTCGCGCCCACTTTGAATTTTGAGTTCGACGTAGTGGTGGCGGACTTCAGGCTCGAATAGAAGTTTTGCTCAGAGACCAGAATCGGGCCGTGCGATCCGTCAGATCGCACGGCCCGATTCTTTTGGCAGAGCTACATCCAAGCCGTTAGAATGGGAGTTCGCGGTTACAAGATCAACCTAAGGAGACTGCAATGACAGCTTCGCCAAAACCAGAAGTAAGCGTTCACGAAAAGCTCTATGTAAACGGAATATGGGTCGAGCCGGCCGGCAAGGGTTTGCTCGACGTGATCAATTCGACAACCGAAGAAGTGATGGGACGTGTTCCGGAGGGAACAGTGGAAGACATCAATCGTGCCGTGGCAGCTGCGCGGGCGGCCTTTGAGTCGTGGTCGGCGACGCCCGCGTCCGAGCGAGCCGGGTTCCTCCAGAAGATCTCAGCTGGCCTTGCCGCGCGGCAAAACGAGATCGCCGCCATCATCGCAAGCGAGGTTGGAATGCCGCTCCCACTGGCAACCGCAGTTCAGGCGGGAATGCCTGCGATGGTGATGGGGTCCTTTGCCAAGCTGTTGGGTGACTACGCGTTCGAGGAACAAATCGGCAATTCGCTGATCGTCAAGGAGCCGATCGGCGTAGTCGGCTGCATAACGCCCTGGAATTATCCGCTTCATCAAGTCGTGGCCAAGATAGCTCCTGCGCTCGCGGCCGGTTGCACGGTCGTGCTCAAGCCCAGCGAAGTCGCGCCACTCACCGCGTTTATTCTTGCCGAAATCGTTGACGATGCCGGCTTGCCGGCCGGCGTGTTCAACCTTGTCACCGGGCTCGGTCCGGTGGTAGGCGAAGCCTTGGCGTCTCATCCCGCCGTCGACATGATTTCGTTTACCGGCTCGACGAGAGCGGGAAAACGAGTGAGCGAGCTTGCCTCGCAGACCGTTAAGCGCGTCGCTCTCGAGCTTGGCGGCAAGTCGGCTAACGTCATTCTAGACGATGCCGATTTCGAAAAGGCGGTTCGAAGCGGAGTTAACAATTGCTATTTCAATTCGGGCCAGACCTGCTCGGCGCATACGCGCATGCTTGTGCCTCGCGAGCGGCACGATGAAGCCGTGCGCATTGCCAAAGAGGCGGCCGAGGGCTTCACGGTCGGCGATCCGCGCGAAGGCCAGGCCAAGCTGGGGCCGCTCGTCTCGGAGGCTCAGCGCGAGCGAGTACGCACCTACATCAGGAAGGGAGTTGATGAGGGCGCGACTTTGGTCACCGGCGGCGCGGAAGCGCCGGAGGGCTTGGAGAAGGGCTACTTCGTGCGGCCAACGGTGTTTGCGAACGTGCGCAACGACATGACGATCGCCCGTGAGGAGATCTTCGGGCCGGTGTTGTCAATCATTCCTTACGAAGACGAGGACGACGCAGTGCGAATAGCCAACGACACCGTGTATGGACTTGCAGGCGGCGTTTGGTCGTCGGACGTCGAGCGAGCAAAGCGGGTGGCCAGGCGGCTGCGCACCGGGCAAGTGGACATCAACGGCGGCAAATTCAACCCGTTCGCTCCATTCGGCGGCTACAAGCAATCGGGCAACGGCCGGGAGTTGGGCAAGTACGGACTCGAGGGGTTTCTGGAAACGAAGTCGCTTCAGTTGTAGTCCGTGGTTTGTAGCTTGCACGGGCGGGCTCCGTGCCCGCCCCTTTTCACGATATAGAGTCAACAGTGTCAGTCTTGAACAAGGGGCGGCCCAACAAGGGCCGCCCTTTACAAGTATGTGATGATTTGAATCGGCGCGATGAAATATGCGTTTGTTGACAGCGCAGTCGGGCGGTCGCTACGATCTCGTTTTGATTTCACTCAAGAATCGCTGACTGGGAGCCGCGCGAGAGACATGCTCAGACTAAGGAACACGCTTACCCGCACTCTGGAGGACTTCAAACCGCTCGAAGGCAACACCGTGCGGATGTACGCATGCGGGCCGACCGTCTACGACTACGGGCACATCGGGAATTTCAGGACGTTTGTCTCGGTGGATGTGCTGCGCCGCTACATGAAGTATCTCGGCTATCAAGTGCGGCACATCATGAACATCACCGACATCGAAGACAAGATCATTCGCGGGATGCTCGCGTCGGGCAAGAGCCTGGAGGAATTCACCGGGTTCTACACCCAAGAGTTCTTGACGGACAGCGATGCGCTCAACATCGAACGCCCGGAGCTCATGCCTTACGCAACAAAACATCTGGCCCAGATGATCGAAGTAGTGAAGCGTCTTTCCGACGGCGGTCATACCTATAAAAGCGATGGCTCGTTGTATTTCAGCATCTCGTCGTTCCCCGGCTACGGCAAACTCTCGGGGCTGAAGCTCGAAGGTAACCTCGCAGGCGCGCGCGTCGATGTCGACGAGTATGAGAAAGCCGATGCTCGCGACTTCGTACTATGGAAGGCGGCAAAGGAAGAAGGTGAGCCGCGCTGGCCTTCTCCGTTTGGCGAAGGGCGGCCCGGCTGGCACCTCGAGTGCTCGGCGATGTCGATGGAATATCTCGGCGAATCGTTCGACATACACTGCGGAGGCGTGGACTTGATCTTCCCGCATCACGAGAACGAGATCGCGCAATCGGAAGGCGCGACCGGCAAGCCATTCGTACGCTTCTGGATGCACACCGAGTTCCTGCTCGTCGAAGGCGAAAAAATGTCGAAGTCCAAGGGCAACTACTACACCGTCCGCCAGCTCATCGACCAAGGCCACTCCCCGATGGCGATTCGCCTGCTGCTGTTGTCGGTTCCCTATCGCACCCAGTTGAACTTCACGCTTGAAGGGCTGCGCGGACAGGAAACCGCGCTGGAAGGGCTTCGCAACTTCCGGCGCAGGGTTGCAGACTTCAAGGGCACGGCCGATTCGAGCACGCGCGCGCAAGAAATCATCGCACGTGCCCGCCAAGGCTTCGAAACGGGAATGAACGACGACTTGAATACCTCGAAAGCGCTTGCGGCGGTATTCGAGCTTCGCCGCGATGTGAACACGGCTATGGACGCAGGCGAGTTCGGCGCCGACGATCGCACCGGGGTACTCGAGTTGCTCGCTCGGATCGATTCGGTGCTGGGCGTCCTGGGTGAAGAGCAGGCAGAGATGCTTGATCCGGAGATCGAAAAGAGAATCGAAGAGCGAAACGCTGCCCGGCGAGCGCGTGATTTCAAACGCGCGGATCAGCTACGAGAAGAGCTCGCCACGCGAGGGGTCATCCTCGAAGACACACCGCAGGGAACAAAGTGGAAGCGCAAGTAGTTGTCTCCGGATCAACGCATCAGAGTTAGTCCGCTACCTGCGCCCCGCAAGTCGAAAGCGGAGAGGTCGTAGGGAAGCGATTAAATGAAGTAATCAATTTCGTTTCGGCAGAGAAAGAAGGGTGCGCGGTCACCGATCAGGACGCGGAAGGACCTCGTCTCACGCCAGTTGCGGCTCGTGCTGAGCCGCCGCCTTCGGAGTCTCGACCCATGTGAACCAGCCGTACGGGTCTTCGACTTCGCCGGTGATGATATCGAAGAATTGCTTTTGAATTTCGGTGGTGAGCGGACCGCGTTTTCCGGCGCCGAGCTTTACCCGATCGACGGAGCGAATCGGAGTGATCTCGGCCGCGGTTCCGGTGAAAAAAGCTTCGTCCGCGATGTACAGCATCTCGCGGGGGATCGCTCGCTCGAGAACCGGGATGCCCATGCGTTCGCATAATTTGATCACCGAGTCGCGGGTGATGCCGGGCAGGACCGTCGAGTAGAGCGGCGGCGTCATAACGGTTCCGTTCTTGATCAGGAACACATTCTCTCCCGAGCCTTCGCTGATATAACCTTGCGGATCGAGAGCTATGCCCTCGACATAGCCGTTCACCTTCGCTTCCATCTTGATCAGTTGGGAGTTCATGTAGTTTGCGCCTGCCTTGGCCATTGAAGGCAAGGTGTTCGGAGCGATTCGAGTCCAGCTCGATACACACACGTCAACTCCCTGTTCGAGAGCTTCCGGCCCGAGATACTTGCCCCACTGCCACGCGCAGACATAGGTTTCGATCGGGCACGGGAACGGATCGACCCCGAACGAACCGTAGCCGCGAAAGATCAATGGCCGCAGGTAACATTCCTTGTAGCTGTTCGCCAAAACAACCGCCCGGCAGGCGTCGATCAGATCAGTCGCGCCGTAGTCGATTTCAATGCGATAGATGTGCGCGGAGTTTATGAGCCGGTCGACGTGCGCATCGAGGCGAAATATCCCGGAGCCTTGTTTCGTATGATAACAGCGGATTCCCTCAAAAACGGATGAGCCGTAGTTAACCACGTGGGTCATTACGTGGATGGTGGCTTGCTCCCAGGGAATCAGCTTCCCGTTGCGCCACACAATTTCACCATGTTCCTGCTCTGTTATCATATTGATTCTCCACTCTAACGATCAGGCGGCGGTCACCAAAATGCCCGACGCGCGTTGCGGTTGTTGCGGGCCTTGAATCAAGCGGCGTGAATAACAAGCGACATCATACGAAGCCGTCTGCCGGTGGTCAAGCTACGCCGGTGATCGCACGTTGCATTAATTTGAGGTTTTGCATATTATAGCCCGCGATTCTGATGGGTGGGCTCCGATGACTCCATCTGGACCCAAGCGGAGGCACCCCACGGACGGAAGAATTGCCGCACCAGTGAGCTTTTCATTCGACGCGAGGGTCGCACTCACAAAAGTCAATTAAGGCTATCCGCGTCGTGGACGTTTCGATGCAATGTAACATGAAGACAGCCTTGCGGGCCGACGCTTCAGGTTATCTACTCTCCCGAGTGTTTCGGTTTGCCAGTCGGCTTCCCACTGTGACAAGGTTCTGGCTGTAAGAGCTTTTGATTTGCAGCCATTTTGACTCGTTAACTCAGAAGGAGGATCAGATGAAACAGAGGAAGCAGAACCTCACGGTATTGTTTGTGTTGATGTTTGCGGCGGTGTTGGCGATCCCCGCCGTATCCAGTTTTCGCCCAAAAACAGTTGACGCGCGCGCGCAGGACACCAGCCGCAGTGATGTAAAGGGCACGGAGAAGCAGCCCAGAACGCATCCTCCAAACGCCGTCCTGGCCGCACCGTCAAATGACAATTGCGCCAACGCGATTTCTATCAACGCCTGTCCATTCACCGATACCAAAGATACAACGATGGCCACAGACGAGGCGGGAGAGCCCGGGAGCACCTGCACCACCCAGTCAAAGAACATCTGGTACACGTTGCCTGCCATCGCCAACGTGAGGACCGTAACGATTGACACGTGCGGCAGCGCCCCGGTTGACACCGCAGTCATGGTGTACAAGGTCACCGGCGGCGCGTGCGAATTTGCCGCCTTTGTCCCCGTAGCCTGCAACGATGACTTCTGCGGCGACGGGCTCCAGTCTACTGTAAATTTTGCGGCTGACGCCGGACAGACCTACAAGATCCAGGTGGGTGGGTTCGCTGGCGATACCGGCACCATAACGACCAGTGTTGCGTGCCAGGAAATACTTTGCGATAACATCGTCATAAACGGAACGCTCGGCAGCGGTGATCCTAGCTTTCCGGGGCCGCAGACTTCGGGCAACGTAGTTGGCCGCCTGAACCGCAATGGTATCTCCAGTACATGCAACGCTCCGAAGACCTGCCTGATCTTCGACCCTGCGAACAACC
>DATMCM010000371.1:0-4798 GCA_035558335.1 Blastocatellia bacterium
AACCGCACCGCTTCTCCCGATGCGTGAGCTTCCTTTAGCTCTTCAACGCTTACGTCGCGGATGCCTCGGCGCTCGACCTCATTAGGCCGCGCGTCGGCATTCATCAAAACATTCGCAAGCGCGACAGTCTTTACCGCCGCGTCCCATCCATCGACGTCGTAAGAGAAATCTGCTTCGGTGACGCCAAGCGCGCGAGCTTCGTCGATCGCTTGATCGAACGATGCGCCCTCTTCCATCCGGGTGAGGACGAGATTGGTCGTGCTGTTGAGAATCCCGCTGAAGCCTGTGACTCCGACGCCCGGAAGACAGGACTCGACCAGGTTGAAAACGGGCGCTCCATCCATCACCGTTCCTTCGAAACGAAAGTGAACGCCGCGCTGTTTCGCTAGTTCAGCAAGCTCCCGATACGCGAACGCGATCGGCCCTTTGTTCGCCGTCACCACACTCTGGCCGCGTTCCAGCGCGAGACGGATGTAAGTGACAGCCGGCTCACCATCCAGGGGATTGAGCGGCGATGTCTCGAAGATAAGATCGGCATCGCAGTCCCGGATAACACTCGACGAGCCCGCGCACTCGACGGCCCCGCGAATCGAAGTCAGGCTTTGCCCTCGTTCGACAAGATCCGCAGCCTCTAGAAGATCGATTTGGGACGAGATGATCGAGCCGTGGCACGCGGTTGCAATGCCGGTTGCGCGGCATTGTATTGAGTATTGCGACTCAAGCAGCGCGCGGCGTGAGTCCCACATACGAGCGAACGCGCGCGCAACCTTTCCGAAGCCAATGAAACCAAGTCTCAGTTCCATTCATTTCAGCTCCGAAACGAAGCTGCTGATCAAGTCGAGTCCGCTGCGCAAGTAGTCCGGCTTCTCGCCGAACCCAATCCGCAAGTAGTTCTTCATCAGAAAGTGCTTGCCCGAACAAACCAGCACGCTCTTTTCGCGTCTCAACCGCTCGACCAATTCGTCGGATTCGATGCCCAGGTTGTAGCGAATGTAAGAGATCGCGCCGGCTCGAGGCTCGATCAGAGAGAACGTTCCGCCGTGCGAATCGATCCATCCGTGTATGATTGGGAAGTTTGCATTCAGGATTGAGCGCGTTCGCTCGAGCAGCCAATCGCGCTTCGCCGGCCGCAGCGCAACGCGAGCTAACAGGTCACTCATCGGAGTCGGGCCGATCGTTGTGTAATCGTGATAAGCCCACGCGCGCGCGACGAACTCGGGCGACGAAACCATCCAGCCGATTCGCAGGCCGGGAAGCCCGTATGCTTTCGACAACCCGCAAGTGACTATCAGCTTTTCGTACCTGCCCCAGAAGCTCGAGGTCATTTGCCTGTCAAGCTCGGCGCCTCGATAGACTTCGTCGGCAAGCACCCACGCACCGACTCGGCGAGCGGTTGCAATCAGTCGGTTCATTTCTTCTTCGGTCAGCACGGCGCCCGTCGGATTGTTTGGATTGCAAACGCATATCAATTTGGTTCTGGTGGAAACCATGTGATCGAGCGCGTCGAGGTCCGGCGCCCAGTTCAGCTCCTCGATGAGATTCAGCGGCTGAGTTTGGGCTCCGAAGCTTCGGACCAGCCCCCAAATCTGCTGGTAGTTTGGAACCATTACGATCACTTCGTCGCCGGGTTCGGTCAGCACCCAGGTGGCGAGGAAGTTCGCTTCGGCGGTTCCAGTGGTAGCCAGCACGTTCTCTTCGGTAGCGCCGGGATACAAAGTTGCGATCGCGCGTCTGAGCTCGGGTGTCCCGTTCGCCTGGCTGTAGCCGAGCCTGAGCGCCAGGAACTCATCGCGATCGCTGGATTCGGAAATGAGATCCGTCAGCGGCACCGGATGGACTCCGCTCTCAGCCAGGTTAAAACGCACCAGGTTTTCCCAGGTCGATTGAAAGCGCTCCATCTCGAACTGCTCAAGATTCATGATTGCTCCTGTTGTGAATGATTCGGGATATGTGTTTGCGGATCGAGTTCATCAAGCCTGTTGGCCGCGCAGGTCGGCTTCGTCGTAGTCACAAATCAAGAGCTCAGGGTCGCGCGCTTCGAAGGCGCTGTGGTTCAGCCAAATCCTTATGCGACCGTCGTCGGATTCGCATACGATCTCGTCTGCGCTCACGAAGTGCCCGCTGAGCTGGCCGAATTCGTTAAAGATGTAGCCCGGTATTAGACTGCGAATCTGGTGAAACTCGATGATCATCAATGCCTCTTGTTCGAAGTGCGAGTTGAAAGAATAGAGGAACCATTTGGACTCGGCAACCGATGGGACTGCGGCATGATGGACCGCGTAGCGGTCACCTATCGATAGAGAACAGCGCGCCGGGCGACGTTCGACCGCATCGCGGTCACGTATCCATAGACAACCGATACATTCACGGGTCCTGACCGCGTAGCGGTTACTTATCGATAGACAGCAAGTACGTTCACAGGTCCTGGCCGCGTAGCGGTTACCTATCGATAGACAGCAAGTACGTTTACAGGTCTTGGCCGCGTAGCGGTTACCTATCGATAGACAGCAAGTTCATTCACGCATAGTGGCCGCGTAGCGGTTACCTAGCAACTAAACGCCAGCGACGCGTGATGGAATGTGACCGCGACGGCATTCAGGTAACCGCTACGCGGCCCGGTCTCTGGCCGCGCACCGTTGTCTATCGATAGGTCACCGCTACGCGGTTACACAGCCGGCTACGCGGCGCGGTTCCTGGCCGCGCAGCGTTGTCTATCGATAGGTCACCGCTACGCGGTTACACTGCCGGCTACGCGGCCTGCTCCCTGGCCGCGCGCCGATGTCTATCGATAGGTCACCGCTACGCGGTCACACAGCCGGCTACGCGGCATCGCCCCTAGCCGCGCACCGTTGTCTATCGACCGAACTCACTCGTTTGGGCTATTCGGCAATTGTCTCTCCCAAGGCTCGCAAGAGCGTCCCTCTGCTATAATGCCCGCTCACAAAATCAAGGGTTAGGTGCACGATCTTGAAACTATTATCGATGAACGTTGCAGGACGCGCTCGAGCGGGGGTAGTTGTTGGGAATGACGCACTGGATGTCGCTGGTTACTGCGATCTGACCGGCGAGGCCGAGACCATGAGCGGAATCCCGCGTGATGCGCTCGATCTTTACAATCTCGGCACCGGATTCTTGCAGGCACATCTCTCTCGGCTCGCCAGCGATGAAGCATTGACCGAGCGCTGCCGCGAGGCAGGTGTGCTCAGACCGCTTGCCGCAATCAAGCTGAACCCGCCGGTTATCGCGCCGGGAAAGATACTCGCCGTCGGGTTGAATTACGCCGCGCACGCCGCTGAGCAAAACAAGAAGCCGCCCGAGTCCCCGCTGATCTTTTCAAAGAATGTCACTGCGCTGATCGGCCTCGAGGACGAGATTCGTTTGCCGCGGATCAGCGAACAAGTCGACTACGAAGCGGAGCTCGCGATCGTGATCGGAAAGGAAGCGACTTCGGTGCGTGCGGGGGATGCGCTCGAGTACATCGCTGGCTATACGATCATGAACGACGTCACGGCGCGAGATCTTCAGAGCCGCGAAAGACAATGGGCGCGAGCGAAAGGGCTGGACACCTTTGCGCCTTGCGGGCCGTGGCTTGTAACGACGGAGGAAATCACGGACCCTCATTCACTCGGGATCGAGCTGAGAGTGAATGGGGAACTGAGACAGAAATCGAACACGAGCGACCTGATCTTCAAGATACCGGAGGTTATTGAGTTCATCTCGCAAGATCTGACGCTGCGACCCGGCGATATCATCTCGACCGGCACGCCTTCCGGAGTAGGCGTCTACATGCAGCCGCCGGTCTTCTTGAAGAATGGCGATGAAATCGAAATTAGAGTCGAACGCATCGGAACACTGCGAAACAGCGTGGTTGTGAACAAGGACTAAAGGCCAGGGACGCTTGACGGTTGCCCCTGGCCTTCGTAATACGCTCTGGGTGTTGCGCAACTATGAATCTGAGAACACAAACTCCTTTGAAAGTGCGCCGCTCGGATTTAGGACATGGAGCCTGTCACCCGGTCTGATCTTCTTGCCCGCCTTACCTTTTGCGACCAGTGTTCTTGTATCGCCTGAGTTTTTAGTCTTCAGTGCGGTACCATTTCGGAACACTACCGCGCCCGGAACAAAGTTATCGCCGAATACCAAGAGCTTCTTGCCGACTATCGAAGTGCCGGTGATCACGGGGAGCGGCGGACCGATCCAGGTCTCGGTGTCTGGTTCGAATATTTCGGAGCTGTTGAGTTTGGCAGCGGAACTCGAGCTCTTCCCCCCTGCGGCCAGGACTCTGCCGTCGGGCAGAAGCGTGGCCGTGTAAGAGACGCGAGGCGCGTTGAGCCCTGCAGTGCGGCTCCAGGTCCCGGCCTGCGGGTCGTACAACTCGGCGGTGTCGCTCCCTGCTACCAGGACTTTGCCGCTGTGCAGAAGAGTCGCCGGATCGTTCCGCGGTATGTTGAGGTTGCCTGTATTGCTCCAGGTCCCGGTATCCGGGTCATACAGCTCGGCGCTGTCTATCAGGACAGAACCGTTTGCGCCACCCGCGACCAGGATCTTGCCGTTTTGTAGCAGCGTCGCCGTGTGATTAAAGCGATACGTGTTGAGTTTACCCGTCGTGCTCCAAGTTCCGGTGTCCGGATCGTACAGCTCCGAGACCGCGACGTCGATCAGGTCAGTATCAAAGTCCGAGACTCCCCCGGCTACCAGAACTTTGCCGTTCTGGAGCAGCGTTGCGGAGTGGCGGGAGCGAAACGTGTTGAGTTTGCCTGTCTCACTCCATGCTCCAGTCGTTGGGTCGTACAGCTCA
>DATMCM010000372.1:0-4881 GCA_035558335.1 Blastocatellia bacterium
CGACGAAACTTATCAACGTTTGCAACTCCAGATTTGTCGCCTTATCGTACATGTAGTTTTGGGACCATTTTCACTTATCCGGTTTGTGCGCTGGATGGTTTCCGGATTGCCGACCATCAATCCGCAAAGGTGGTGTGAAGCTGCATTTCAACCACATTGCGATGGTATCCACCAGGTGGCGTGCCCAGAACTTTGTTTGAAAGCCTTACTTTCACGTCGAGATACATGTATCGCCTTGCCGCAGACATACATCTAACCAGATGATTTTGAACAGCGCCTGCAGAGCCCGAATCTGTCACTGAGCCCGCCCGATCTCCACGAAGCGATTCGAGGGCAATGCCACCCAGGCACGCATTTCAATGAAACGCCTAGACGGCTGATTCGAGTTGCGATGACGGGACCCGATAACGCAGGATCAACTGAAATTGGAAAGAACCACCTCGAAGATCCGCAATCCCCCACTCAGGTCGAAGAGCACTTGCGGCGCACCCAGTGTTACTTAACGGAGGCAGAAAGATTAAGCCACTCGGGTAGCTTCGTATGGGATGTTCGTCGCCCAGGACCCGTCTACTGGTCAGCCGAGATGTGTCGGATCCACGGACGTGATCCAGCACAAGGTGCTCCGCTTTTTGAAGAAGACCGCGCACTCCACTCTCCCGAGGATTGGGCGGGCTTGATGGCAGCAGCAGAAGAGTCGATCGGAGCCAAAACCGACATCGATTACGATTCCCACCTATTCTTTCCTGATGGGTCGACTAAGCATATTCGAATCGTAGCTCATCCCGTGGTCAATTCAGCCGGTGATGTTGTGCAGTTCGTCGGCACGACGATGGATGTTACTGAGCAGCATCGGGCGAAAGAGGCGTTGGAGAGAGCATTAACTGAGATCAAGAAATCAGAAGAACGCCTTCGAACCATTATCGATACAATCCCGGCGATGGCTTGGTGCGCACTGCCTGATGGCTTTGCGGAGTTCCACAATCAGCGCTGGCTCGACTACACAGGTCTCTCCGACGAGGAGGGGCGGGGATGGGGTTGGAGAACTGCGATTCATCCTGAGGATTTGCAAGACGCCGTAGACGAGTGGCGTGACATCATAGCCTCAAAGAAACCCGGCGAAGGCGAACGTCTCATTCGGAGGTTTGACGGGGAATATCGCTGGTTTATGTGCCGTGTCGAGCCGTTGATGGATGAGCAGGGAAACGTCGTTCGATGGTACGGCACCGCCACCGATATTGAAGATCGAAAGAAGGCGGAAGACAAGATACGGCGAAGCGAAACGGAGCTTCGACAGATCCTGGATTTGGCACCCCAGAACGTCGTCGTATTGGCCCCTGATCGCGATCGCACCCGCCTGTATGCCAATCAAACGGCGCTCGATTATCTCGGGTTCACTCTTGAGGAGTGGCAGAACACCGATCGTCACGAGTTTATTCATCCGGATGATTGGGAACGCGTAAGTCGCGAAACTCAAGATAAATTCTTAAGCGGCCTCCCGCACGAATGCGAGGCACGTGTCCGGGGAAAAGACGGGAAATATCGCTGGTTTCTCTTGTGCTTGAACCCGGTACGAGATGAACAAGGACGCGTCACACGTTGGTATTCCGCAACGACCGATATTGACGATCGGAAGCAGGCTGAGCAGCGACTTCAGAACGAGAACATTGCGCTACGCGAAGAAGTCGATCAGGCATCAATGTTCGAGGAGATCGTCGGTTCCTCAGCGGCACTCCGGCGGGTCCTATCGCAAGTGGCAAAGGTGGCACCCACCGATTCCACGGTTTTGATTCTTGGCGAGACTGGAACAGGAAAGGAATTAATTGCGCGCGCAATTCACAATCGATCGAACCGTTCAATGCGTGCATTCGTCCGAGTTAATTGTGCGGCGATTCCACAACCCTTGATCGCGTCCGAACTCTTTGGGCACGAGAAGGGTGCCTTCACCGGGGCCACACAGCGACGTTTGGGAAGGTTTGAACTGTCGCATGAGGGAACGATCTTCCTGGACGAGGTTGGAGAACTTCCGGCCGAAACTCAGATAGCGCTCTTACGGGTCCTACAAGAGCGAGAGTTCGAACGCGTGGGAGGAAGCCATCCGATTTCGGTCGACGTGCGAGTCTTGGCAGCGACCAACCGGAACCTGAAAGCTGCTGTCGACTCGGGAAGTTTCAGGCAAGATCTCTTCTACAGACTCAATGTCTTTCCAATTGAGATTCCGCCGCTTCGGGAACGCATCGATGACATTCCTGTGTTGGTAGAGTACCTGGTTGAGCGCTATGCAAAGAAAGCGGGGAAAAGAATTACAAAGATAACCAAGAAGACGTTGGAATTGTTTCAGGCCTATGCTTGGCCGGGGAATATTCGTGAGTTGCAGAATGTGGTCGAGCGAGCCGTTGTTTTGAGCGACGGCGATACTTTCTGGGTGGATGAGAGCTGGCTGGAACGAAAGCAGCCTCCCGAATCGCCGAGATCAAGTATGTTGGAAAAAGGGCTCTTACGACTGGACGCAGATCGAGAGAGGGAAATAATCGAAGCGGCCCTATCTGAGGCGGGCGGGCGGATCGCGGGGCCATCTGGAGCAGCGGCCAAGCTTGGAATTCCTCGTCAAACTCTCGACTCCAAGATCAGTATCCTGGGAATCAAAAAAACCCGCTTCAAATCTTCGTAATTAATTTTCTACAGTCCCCATTCTTCTGACCCAAGACAAGTGTAAACGTCCGCGTCGCACCCACGATTGCTCTTGTTCACCTGCCGATATCGTGCCGATACTCAGAACTTTCTGATTTTCAGCATCAATTCTTAAAACTAAAGCCTCGATATTCAACGTGTTGCATATGGAACGTCGCGTGCGTATTCAGAATGGTGTAGACGATCTCTTGAGAAAGTACTGGAGCGAACAATGAACAATACCAATGGAAGTGAAGTGATGAAGCAAGTTGAAAAACAGGAATTGCCGACGGCCTTCGCACGCGTCGTTAATGTTGATTCCACCCTCGCCTATATGGGAAGCCTGATGACCTTCTTGGCGAAAGGTTCGGAAACGGGCGGACGCTTCGCCCTTATGGAGTACCACACTAAACCTGGGAATGAACCTCCGCCTCACGTCCATGAGCGGGAACATGAGTTGTACTTCGTGCTGGAAGGCACAATGCGCTTCTACTGCGAGGACAAGATTCTAGACATTGGCGCCCGTGAGGTCGTGTTCCTTCCTCAGGGTAAGGCCCATGCATTCACCTGCACTTCTAATGTTGTACGCACGCTGATCTTTGTACAGGCTACTGGCAAGGATGCAGTAGGCCTGGACAGCTATTTCCTCGCGATGGGCGAAGAGGCCAGAAGCATGGTCCTACCAGAATCCGCCGTAACGTATGCGGTCGATGATCCGGAGCACGCGATTCGAGTCGGTGCTTCGAATGGAATCCGAGTTCTTTCGCCATCTGAGGCCCAACAGGCACTTCCGCAGTACCCCGGCTTTGGAGTTCCTGTTCGCTGAACTCTTTCCACCTATGCGAATGCCGAGTCAACAAAGTGAATCCCTCTTCGCAAACAACGCGAGTCTAAGGAGTCCGATTACCATGCCAACCCTCTTCGATCCCATTCGCGTCGGCGATCTCGTCCTGCCGAACCGCATCCTTATGTCGGCGATGACCCGACTCCGCGCCACTACTGACAATAATCCCGCCCCTCTCATGGTGGAGTACTACACCCAGCGCGCCTCGGCCGGCCTCATCATCTCTGAAGGCACGGCTGTCTCACCGATGGGCGTCGGTAACGCGCAGGTCCCCGGCATCTGGTCCCACCAGCAGATTGACGCCTGGAAGCCCGTCACAGCCTCCGTTCACGCCCAGGGCGGTCGCATCTTCCAGCAGCTCTGGCATGTTGGCCGCATCTCCGATCCCATGTTTCTGCAGGGTGAGCTTCCCGTCGCTCCTTCCGCCATCGCTGCCGCTGGCCACGTCTCGCTCGTCCGGCCGGAGAAGCCCTTCGTCACCCCCCGCGCTCTAGAAAGCTCTGAAGTCTATGCAATTGTCGAGCAGTTCCGGCTGGCCGCTCAGAACGCAGAGCGTGCGGGGTTCGACGGCGTCGAGATCCATGGCGCCAACGGCTATCTCCTCGACCAGTTTCTTCAGTCCGGCACCAACCTTCGCACCGACGAGTTCGGCGGGCCAATCGAAAACCGCGCCCGCATTCTGCTCGAAGTTGCCGATGCCTGCATCTCCGTCTGGGGTGCCGGTCGCGTCGGCATGCATATCTCTCCGCGCCCCGATAAACACGACATGTTCGACGCGAACCCGGCAGAGACGTTTGGCTATCTCGCGCACGAAGCCGGCCGCCGCCAACTCGCATTTCTCAGCACGCGCGAATACCGCGCCAACGGATGGCTCGGCCCGGATCTCAAGCGCGAGTTCGGGGGCGTCTACATCGCCAATGAGCAGTTCACCTTTGAGACCGCCAACGAAGTCCTAGCAAAGGGTGAGGCAGATGCCGTGGCGTTCGGCAAGCTGTTCATCGCCAATCCAGACTTGCCGCGGCGCTTCGCAGAGAATGCACCTTTGAATCAGCCTGGCCCGACCACTTTCTACAGCCACGGTCCCGAAGGCTACATCGACCAGACCAGCCTGGAAAGCGTAGCCAACGATATGTATCTCGCTCCTTACAACGTGAATAGCCAATTCGAGGTGAAGTAAATGACAAATATCAAAGAGCAAACAATCCCAACGGCGTACTCCCGTGAAGTGAATGTTGAATCAACCCTCAAGTACATGGGCGAGGTGATTACGTTTCTGGTACTGGGAAACGCGCCAGGGTCTAGGAATGTCATTGAGAGCATTTCGTGGCGGCAATCCACACGAGCGATTGGTCGCCATATCGGACCCAAAC
>DATMCM010000373.1:0-6113 GCA_035558335.1 Blastocatellia bacterium
TCTATCTCGCCGTCGCGCAGAAGGCCGACCTGAATGAAGTAGCTGTCCCAACCGTACATCTCGTTGAAGCGGCCGCCCGGCACGACGTAAGGGTAAGGAAGATAAAGAAGCCCCTGGTCTCGAATTTCCGTCGGCCGATCGGGCAGTTGGCGCAATTCGATCTTAGCAAAGGATTCTTGAGGCATTTGCGATCGAAGTGTTTGTTCTACCTGCGCCACATTCTCCATCCGTGACACATAGACGGGCCAGCGACCGCCGGACGAGGCGTGGAACTTTGGATCGACCGCCGCATCCGCAAGCCGCGCATTAGATCGCTTCAAGGTGTGCCAACTCTCCTTGATATACTCTCGAATCGCCTGAAGCTGTGCGGGAGTTGCTTTTTCTAATCGAGACCAGGAGGGACCAGAGACAGCGTTGGACGCAATGAGCAAAGAGATTACAAAACAGATGGCGGGCTTTCTGATCCGTTCTCGCGCCGTCATTCGCACCTCCTTAAAATCCTTGGTATTAGGTTTGTCGAATGCCGAAGACGACAGGCAAGTGAAGGTTACCTGTCGAAGCCAGCGGATAGACGGTTCATATTATACTGGCTTCGCGGCAATAACACTTCTTTGTGAGGGCGATGTTCGGGATCGCCTTTGCGTTCGAAGCGGCCGGAATTCCTGACACAGTGTTCGCGGCATAGCAGAGTTGAGCTTGAAAGTCGTGGGATGACCAAGTAGATACTACTCGTCCGCACACTCGAACAGTTGCCCGAAGATGAGGAGCATTGCAATAGAGTGTTTAGAAGAGTTCGCTACGAAGTCACCAATACACAAAGGACCACGAAGCCTCTCTTTGGTGGAGCTTCGTGACTTCGCGACTTGGTGGCAAGACGGAACGCGCCACCCGAACAAACTATCGCACCACCTGCCGACGACGCGTTCGATTGTCTGGTCTTGGAATAAGGGGATGCCTGGAGGATCACAAATGAAGAGGTTAGCGTTGCTGATTTGCTGTCTTATTCTCCTTTGCCGCGGTGTGGATGCAATTGATCTCGGGGGGCTCGAAAGCATCGGTGCGGTCGCAAGTTACACCACTACTTCGAGCGGCGTAGTCTTCACCTGTTCTGATGGATCGCAAATCCAGGTTTTGGTGCTCGCGCCGGACCTTGTGCGAGTTCGAGCTTCATACAGAAAGCCGCTCCCACAGCGGGATCACTCCTGGGCTATCGCCAAAACCGATTGGGCGAGGCCGGACTGGAAGGTAAACCAGACGGCGGATTCTTTTGTAATAACGACGAGCGAGCTTCAAGTCATGGTTCGGCGCTCTCCCTTGCTGGTCGAGTTTCTAGATTCGAAGAGCGGCAAGACAATCAACGCCGACGCGCGCCCGATGCTGTTCGATCCGAAAAGCGCCACAATTGCCGTGGCAAAGAAGCTCGGATTTGAGGAACACTTCTACGGGTTGGGTGAGAAGGCTGCCCGGCTCGACAAGCGTCGCGGCCATTTTACGATGTGGAACTCCGACACGCCCGCCTATCACGAAGGCACCGATCCCATTTATCAAAGCATTCCTTTTTACATAGGCTGGCAGGGCGGAGAGGCCTACGGAATCTTTTTCGATAATAGCTACCGCACGCAATTCGATTTCGGCCAATCGACCCAGGAGTACGCCGCTTTTTCGGCCGAAGGCGGCGAGATGAACTATTACTTCTTCTGGGGACCCTCGATGAAAAAGATTCTGGGCCGATACGCGGAGCTAACCGGTCACATGCCTTTGCCGCCGATGTGGGCGCTGGGCAATCAGCAGTGCCGCTGGAGCTATTACCCTCAAGCCGTTGCGGAAGAAGTAGTGCGTCAGTATCGAGAGCACGACCTGCCGCTCGATACTTTGTATCTTGATATTCACTACATGCAAGGCTACCGATTGTTCACCTGGGACATGACGCGTTTTCCCAATCCAAAGGCGTTTACCGACAAGCTGAAACAGCAAGGCGTTAGATTGATCACCATCGTTGACCCCGGGGTGAAGTATCAACCGCCCGAGGCAGGAGCGACCGATAAGGCCGGCACTCCGAATCCCGAGCTCGCGCCACAGGACAAGAGCTACTATGTCTACAACCAAGGCACAGAGCGAAACTACTTTCTCAAACGAAAGGACGGCAAAGTCTACGTCGGCAAGGTGTGGCCAGGCGAGAGCGTATACATTGACTACACGCTCGAGGCGGCGCGTCGTTGGTGGGGTGATCTGCATCGAGCTCTTATCGATAACGGAGTCGCCGGCATTTGGAATGACATGAACGAACCGTCGGACTTTGTCGATCAGACTGGCAAAGCTCAGATGGACGTCGTGAACTACGACGAGGGCGAGTATTCGACTCACGCCAAGAACCGCAATGTGTTTGGGCTGTTGATGGCCCGCGCAACGCGCGAGGGGCTCGAGCGTCTGCAGCCCGACAAGCGGCCTTACATCATCACTCGTGCCGGCTACGCGGGCTACCAGAGATACACAACGACCTGGACCGGCGATAACACCAGCACCTGGGAAGCGATGGCTCTAAGCATCCCGATGTTTGAAACGCTTGGGCTCTCAGGGGTGCCGTTTGTCGGGACTGACGTAGGCGGCTTCATAGGTCGATCAGATGGCGAGTTGTTGACACGCTGGTATCAGATCGGGTTCCTGACGCCGATGTGTCGCAATCACATGCAGATCGACAGCTACGATCATGAGCCGTGGCGCTTTGGGAAATACTACGAAGACATCATTCGCAAGTACCTGAAGCTCCGTTATCGGCTGTTGCCGTTCTTGTATACGACACTTGAAGAGGCGGGTCGCACCGGCGTGCCATTATTCAGGCCGCTGCTGCTGAATTATCAGCAAGACACCAACACACTCAACCTGGACGACCAATTCATGATTGGCAATGATTTACTGGTAGCGCCAGTACTTAAGCCCGATCTCACCAGCAGGATGGTGTATTTGCCGCAAGGGACGTGGATAGACTACTGGACAGGCAAACGGATGACTGGCGGCACGATGACTCGCGTCGAAGCACCGCTTGAGACTGTGCCGATGTTTGTCAGGGCCGGAGCCATAATTCCGATGGGGCCAGAGATGAACTATGTAGGCGAGAAACCGGCCGACCCGATGACCTTCGTGATTTATCCGGATGAAAAGGGCGAGGCTTCGACGGCGCTTTACGAAGATGACGGGGTGAGTCCGGCTTACAAGCAGGGAGCCTATCGGCGCACGCCGGTGTCGGTTTCCAGATCCGGCGACGGTTTTCAAATCGAAGTCGGCGCGAGTGAGGGGAGTTACAATCCAGGTCCGCGGAGTTTCGTGTATGTCGTCAAGTCATCATCATCGGTTCGGCAAGTACTTGTCGATGGCAAACCGATTGCTCCTGCAGCACCGAACGAAACAAAGGCTGGATGGTACAAACTCGACGATGGCACCGCGGTTCGAGTAACCGATGACGGGAAGTCTCATAGGATTCGGCTCAACTAATAGATGATGCTACTTTCCTGCGAGTAGCGGTAAGGCAAGCTCTCGCCGGACATAAGCATCTGCGGGCCCTTCAAAGGTCACGAGCAGTTTTATATCGCGACCCGCTCCTTCGATCACTCTTACACCGTTTGTTTCGCCGACGCGCCGCGGTGTTCGCACTCGCAACTCGTAAGTCCGCCCGCCGAGCCCCTCGAGCGTTAGGCGCAGCGCATTAGTTTCCGCACGGGACCGCAAAACGCGGATCCCCTCATTGCTTGCGCCCGGTCGGAGCGCTTCACGGTCGACGGAGACGTCTGTTCCTTCATCATAAGCGAATATGATCTCGCTGATTGCTGCTTCGGCATTCACGTTTACCTCGACTCGCTGCACGTCGCCCACTCGCCGTATTTCAGACTTTGCCGCTACGCCGTTGACCGTCACCGAACGAATCTTGGCGTCGAGCGGGAAAGCGGGAGCGACAATGATCCTCGCGGCCCTTGCGGCGTTGACTTCGACCCGACGCGCGACCTTGATCGTCTCGCGACCCATCGTTCGTTCAAGGGTTAGATCGTATCGCGCGTCTCCCACTGCAACGCCGCGCGCCTGGACGCGGTCCCAGTCAGCGGGCAACTGCGGCCCGAAGCTTAAGCGGCGACCCCCCTCGCTTACCTCGATTCCCAGCAGTCCGCGCATTATCGGCGTCACCACCATAGCCTCGGACCAGACTTGATGATGTGACGACCTCCCGAAAGGCGCGTTGAAATCGCCCGACAACAGCTCCGTAACGTAGCCCAGCGCTCCGCTGTATGTGAGCAGCGCGTTTGCCATCAGTGCCTGATAACCGACGTGCGGGCGCCCGTAGCGATATGCGCCCATCGACGCCCAACCTGTGAACAGCGGCCACACCGAACCGTAGTGATACGACAGCGGATCATAGAGGTGGCTGCGGTTCGAGATTATTCTGGCTCCCCAATCAGTAGCCATCGAGCCGCTTCCCAGATGATCGATCTCAGACTGCGCGCGCTCGTCTTGAAGCGTGCGCCACCAGAGCGGCACTGCAGGCAGCACGGTGTCTTCATCTATTAGCCGCAACTTGCTGATCTCGTTCAAACGCGACTGGCGGCGTTCGCGGTTGGGGCCGGGCTCGGCCTGCCGAGGCGTCGCTTGCGGGCGATTAGTCGCGAACGCGTAGTAACCGTGATCGGCTAGCCAATATGTTTTCTCCATCGCAGAGCGCGTACGTTCAGCGGAGGTTCGCGCTTCGGCTGCAAGCTTACTGTCGTTCAACCGATCGGCAAGCTCCGCGATGCAACCGAGCGCTTCGATCCACAAGCCCTGCATGTAAATCTCTTCGTGCGGCGGATAGAGCGCGCCGCCTTCAACCCAGCCGTGTCCGAAGCTTGTGTTTTCGATCAGACCATTGCCGTCGGTGTCGGTGGCGGCGGTGAATCGATATGCTCTTACGATCGAGTCCCAGTTCTTCTTAATGAAATCGAGATCGCCGCTCGTTCGCCAGTAGTCTCCGTGAGCGATGATATACAGGGGAGTTGCGTCGGCGCTTGCCCACGGGTACGAGTAGTCTTTGAACCAGGGAATGAGAGCCGCGCTCTGTGAAATCTCGTGCGGGATCTTGCCGTCGTCGCGTTGAAACTTCTTCAGGAAATCCATCGCCGTGCGTGCGGCCGGGTAGTCGCCGTACGACGTGATGGCGAGGGTGGTCCAAAGCGCATCTCGCCCGAAGAACCACGCGAAGCCCGGACGCTCGCTCTCCCCCGAAGTGCGAAAGCCCGCAAGCAGACCGCTGCCTAGCTGCGGGTTGTTCGCCATCCCTTTATCGACTCCGACCTTCGCCCATTCAAACGCCTTGTTGATCTGCTCATCCGGAGTCCGCACAGTCACCGTTTCCTGCGCCAGCCGTTTGTAGTAGACCACGTTGTTTTCATAAAGAGACTGGGCCGAGCTGAGTAGTTTGTCGTAGGTTGACTTTGCAGCCGCGCGGCCCTCGATGCTGCCCGCGATGACGATGGGAATGAAGTGAGAGCTCATCGCTTCGGGCGAGGCTTCAATGACGAAACGCAACGGAACGTCGCGGGGCTCTTCCTGATACGGCATCAAAGAGATATCGCGCGCGGTGGGCGAACCGATCATCCCGACAAATCGGTTGGTTTCTTCTCCGATGGTGTAGAGGTGCTCCTTTTCATCCCAGCCTTGCCACGCGGTCATCAGTCCCGCAGGCCACATCAAACGAAGCTTTGGCCTGAATGTTCCTGTGATGATCATCGGCAACGCGGATTGAACATCCAGCAGCATTACTATCCCCTGTTCCTCAACCGGGGCGAAAATGATCTGGCTCACCGTGAACGCAGCGTGAGAGTAAGTAAAGGTGGTAGCCTCCGGGCGCACGTTGACCGACACCGTTATTTCGGGTCCGTGAATCTCCAGCGGATAGCCTTGAAGCTGAAACGAGAGATTGAAGTCGTCCAGGATTTTGAGCGGGTAGACCCACGCTTCAAGCGAGCGATTCTCGTATCCGAAGACCGCCGAGCGCCGGCCGACCACATCAAAGAACGAGCCGAGTTGAGTACGCCGCTCGAGCTCGGGACCGCTCTTCTTGAGAACAAACTTCCTGACTGGCTCGTGCGCCG
>DATMCM010000374.1:0-18489 GCA_035558335.1 Blastocatellia bacterium
AATCCTCGATCGGAAAGCTCTTGCTTGACTCGATCGGGCGCGGCGTCAGGTTTGTCGATCTTGTTGATGGCGACGATGATCGGAACTTCAGCGGCTCGTGCGTGATCTATGGCCTCGAGTGTCTGAGGCATCACTCCGTCATCGGCGGCGACCACTAGAACCACAATATCAGTCACTTTTGCGCCGCGCGCGCGTCATCGTAAAGGCTTCGTGACCGGGCGTGTCGAGAAAGACAATGCGCCGTTTCTTCTCGGGATCGTCCGGGTCAACGACGTCGACCGAGTACGCGCCGATGTGTTGGGTGATGCCGCCAGCTTCGCCTTCAGCCACGTGAGTCTTGCGAATTGCGTCGAGCAACGACGTCTTGCCGTGATCGACGTGACCCATTACAGTTACCACCGGCGCGCGCGTGACGGTTCCTTCTTCGCCCGACTCGATGATCTTCTCCTCTTCGGCCTCGCTTATCATGTCCTCGAACGCGGCAAAGCTTATATCGAAGCCGAAGTCCTTCCCGATTTCCTGAGCGATATTTTGATCCAGCGTCTGGTTGATCGTAGCCATCACGCCGCGCTGTATGAGCATCTGCACAACTTCCTTTGGCTTGACCTCCAGTTTCTCGGAGAAGTCTTTGAGCGTTGTGCCTTCGATGAGTTTGATCGCGCGCAGTTCAGTGAAGACAGGCCGCTGCTTGCTTTGAATCACTGTCCCCGGTCCGCGCATATGCCGCGGAACGTCGAGATGTTTTCCTTCTTCGTGTCCAAACTCGCCGGGTCCGCGCTTGCCGCGGCGAGTGCGCTTGCGCGGCCGGCCCGTATCCTGCGGTATATACGTTGTCCGTGGCGCGACCTTGGGCGTGCCAGCATCAGTGGCTACGCCCTCGGCGCCGGCGGTTCGAACGCCCGAGGCGCCGACCGGTGAATATGCGGACGTCCCTGACCTCGAAGGAGTAGGTGCAATCACTCCCGGCCTCGGCCGCAGAACTCGGACCTGCGAAGGCGGGCGCTGGCTGGTGGGCGGAGGCGGCGCGAATGGCGATGGGGCCGGTTCTTCTGTCGGGGCTTCCTCCTGGGACGCCACCGGGGCGTCCTGCGGAGGCTCTTCCGCCGACGGCTGAGGGTGAGGAGTGGCCTTCAACACGCGGACCTTGGGCTTCGGCGGCTCTGGCGCTCCGGAAGACGGCGCAGCCGACGGTCCAGCTTCTTGTTCCTCGACCTCGGGCGCCGCTTCGTTCTGTTCGATTTCGGCAGGTGCCTCGACCGGTTCAGCTTGCTTGGGGTGTTTAACGAGTCGCGGGCCTACTGCTTTCACAACCTTCTTTGGAAAGTACTTGGTCCGAATGCGTTCGGCGACTTCATGGGGCACGGTGTTTGAAGGCACACTCACGTCTATGCCTTCGCGTCTCGCGTCCTCCATGACTTTCTTGTTGTCGAGCTTAAGCTCTTTCGCAAGATCGTAAATTCTTATCTTTTGACCTGTTGGCATACTGATCCGAGTTTATTTCCGCGCTTTAAACAGTGACGCGCTTGTCGCGGCTCGATGGCTTCAAGCCATCGTGCTCCTGTTAATAGTCATCTTGTCATAGCTTTTCCTCTTGGTCATCCGCAGGGTGCTGACTCTCTGATTCGCCTTCGGACGGTGTTTCGCCAGGTTGCGGTTCCGGAGCCTCGTTCAGTTTGCCAGAAGCCTCGGCGGCGTCTACCGGCCGCTCGTGCTCCGCTTCGGCAGTTTGCGGCCCCGCAGCCGGCTCAACGTCAATCGAAGCGTCAGGCTCGCTGACTTCTTCAACCGTTTGCTCGATGGGACCAGCAGCCTCTTCCTCGACCGCTTCAACCGGTTCATCCACCAACTCGGCGTCTATAAGAGCTCCCGCGGTAGATGCGGCTACCGCGCTCGCGCCGGTCTCGACAGTCTCCAAGGCAGCTTCGGAGACCCCGTGTTCTTCGGTCGTTTCTTCGCCGTCGGGAGCGGGGGCGAGCGCCGCTTCTTCCGCCTCGCGAGCTTCTTTTGCTTCGCGCGCCTGCTTCTGCGCCAGAAGACGGTGCGCTCGGTCAAGAATCTCGTTGGCCTGATCGAAGCTCACGTCGATCGCATCTACGAGTTCGTCGACCGAGATTGTCGCCAGTTGCTCGATGGTCTCGATACCGCGGTCCTTCAAGCGTTCGGCCGTGATCTGATCAAGTGCAAGGCTCTCGCGGATATCGGTCAGCGTAGCTTCGCCGCCGGCCATCACCGCTTCAAGTTGCGCAGCAGCCGCGCGAGCTGCTTCTTCGGCGCTTCGGATGTCGATGTGCCAGCCAACAAGCTTCGCGGCCAGCCGCACGTTCTGTCCCTTCTTGCCTATGGCCAGGGATAACTGATCTTCGGGCACTGTGACCGTTAGCTTTTTTTCTTCGAAGCTATTGATCTCAACCTTGGCCACCTTTGCCGGGGAGAGGGCGTTGGCGGCAAAGACCGCCGGGTCCTCACTCCACTCGATGATGTCGATGCGTTCGCCTCGAAGCTCGCGTATGATCGCCTGCACGCGCGAGCCTTTCATTCCCACACAGGCCCCAACCGGATCGACGTCGCGCTCGGTCGAGATGACTGCGATCTTGGCGCGGTCACCCGGTTCGCGCATCGCCACCTTGATCTGCACAGTCCCGTCGTAGATCTCGGGCACTTCCATCTCGAACAATCGCTTCACCAGCTCGGGTGAGGTGCGCGACACTTCGACCTGAGGGCCTTTGGTGTCCCTGGAAACCGAGTTGATGACAATGCGGATACGCTCGCCCTGGCTAAACGCCTCGGCGCGCGATTGTTGAGTTTTAGGAAGCACGGCTTCGATTTTGCCAAGGTCGGTAATGATGCGCCCGCCTTCGAACCGCTTTACGAATCCGTGGACGAGTTCGCCAACGCGGCCGATGTACTCGTCATAGACATTATTTCGTTCGGCTTCGCGAACCTTTTGAAAGATTATCTGCTTTGCGGTTTGAGCCGCGATGCGGCCCAGTTCCTCGCGAGGCTTGGGGAACTCAAGCTGGTCGCCGACCTCGGCGCCTTCGACTCCCATCTCTTCGACGTCGCTAAGACTGATCTCGGTCGCCGGATCTTGTACCTCCTCGACCACAGTCATCAACGCGAACAGTTCGACGTCGCCGGACTCGGCGTTGTAGCGCGCGCGAAGGTCCTCGCCTGTCTTGAATTGTTTCCGCGCTGCGGTCACAACGGCGTCTTCGATGGCCGATATGATTACCTCGGGTTCGATGCCTTTCTCGCGGCTCAAAATATCTATGGTCTGCGGAATCGGGCTCGTTGACATTGCTCTTCCTTCAGTCGTTGATCGTCCGCCCCGGCGCTAACGCGGCGTTCGCGGAGCTAAAACTGGTATTCAATATTCGCCTTCGCGATTTTCTCGTAAGGGATGTCGATCCTCCCTAAACCATCCGCTTCGAGGATTACTGTCTCGTTCTCAATCCCGCCGAGCATCCCCCGAAAGTTCCGTTGTCCCCCGATCGGCTCAAATGTTTTCAGCTTGACCCGGCTTCCCGAGAAACGCACGTAATCCGATGGCTTGTAGAGCCCTCGTTCGACGCCTGGTGACGAAACCTCGAGCGTGTACTTGTTCGGAATCAAATCCTCAACATCCAACAGCGCGCCAACCTGATTGCTAACCAGTTCGCAATCGCCATGGTTGACGCCGCCCGGCTTATCAATATAGATGCGCAACACAAAGTTGCCGCGCGGACCAACCGTCTCCCAATGAACTATCTCGAGCCCCTCACGCGCACCGACGCGTTCGATGATCCTGCCGACAGCCTCACGGTCCAGTTGAATCATTATGCCAAGAAAAAAAGTGGGCCAAGCCCACTTGTCTAGCAAGCTGAGTATGATACCGCGCCCTCGACGAACATTGCAAGCAGGCCACCGGAGGAATGACCGGGCCGGCAATTCGCGGCCTAGCCGCAGACCGTGGGGCGGCAAAGCTGGCCCTACTCATTTATTGACATCCTCCAGGTGCTGCGGGATAATCGGGCGTATCAAAAGCCCCATAGCCCCGCGTTGCAATTTCAAAGTATTTCTTTTTGGAGGAGCCCAGGTGGAAAAGGAGAGAGAGATTCGGCTGCGAAGGCGAATCGAGGAGCTGGTGCGATCCCGGGTAGGTTTGCTGGAACAAGACATCAGCAACCTTCAGCGGGAGGTCAACGAATCCTTCACTCGCTTGCTTGAGCGCACGGATACCGCCGGCTCGATCGATGAATCAAACGAGTCGCTTGGCCACATCGCGGCTGAAGTAAACGCTCAAATAGATCAGGCCGGCGCGGAGAGCGTCCGACTGGGCGCCGACATCGCGTTGCTGCGCGACTCGGTGGCGGAACTGGATGGACAGCGATCGCAAGCCGACGTCCTCAACTCGCTTGTAGCGCGCGCAGCGAACTTCGCGCCCAGACTGGTGCTGTTCGTCGTAAAAGGGACGAACGCGCTCGCATGGGCGGCGAGAGGCCTTGACGATGCAAGGGGGGTTGGGCAGATCCGAGGGCTCTCAATTTCGCTGCAGGCGGACACCGCGCTGCGAACGGCTCTCAACTCGCAACAAACCTTCTATGGTTCTGCCGACGATCAGACAGAGAATGAGCTGATCTTCGCACGGCTTGGAGAAGTTCATCCGCAACGAGTGATGGCGGTGCCGCTAAAGGTGCGGGGCAAATGCGCGGCTGTAGTCTATGCGGACACGGCCGAGCGGGGCGAGTATGCCGCTAACGTCGAGGCTATCGAGTTGCTTGTTCAAACTGCGGGGCTCGTGGTCGAGCTTGTTTCGATGAGGGCTCGAATGTCGGAGGCCGCCCCGGCGCCGGCGAGACCCGCGGCGAGCCCGTCCGCATCCGAAGTCACACATCAACCGAGCGGCGCGCTTAGACCCGAGGCCACCGCTGACCACAGCAGAGTCGCGAGACCCGAGGCGTATCAGGAACCATCGACGCCCGAGTCCGTCGCGTATGTCGAGCCTCATCCCGCTGCATACGCCGAAACTACGGAATACGCCGAGCCTCAACCAGCCGCATATGCGGAGCCCGAACAATCGGCCCAGCCTGAGCAAGCTGTATACGCGGAGCCCCAGCAATCAGCTGAGCCTGGGCCCGTCGCATATGAGCATCAGCAGTCAGTCGCTTCCGATCATTTCGAGGCTGTCGAAGCGACCGTAGTCGAAGCGCCGTCTGGAGCGGTGACTGCAGTTCCCGAACCGGCGCCGGAGCAGCCGATTGGCGCAGTGCGAACGGGACCGCTTGACGACGAAGAAAAACTTCACAATGACGCGCGCCGGTTCGCTCGCTTGCTGGTGAGTGAGATCAAACTCTACAACGAACAAAAGGTGACAGACGGACGCCGCAACAACGACCTTTATGGTCGGTTGAGGGATGACATCGAGCGCAGTAGGCAGATGTATGAGAAGCGGGTAACCCCCGCGGTGGCCCAGAAGGTCGATTACTTCTACGACGAACTAGTCAAAACCCTCGCGGAGGGCGACGTCGGAAAACTCGGCTCGGATTCTCCCGGTCCTTCCGTCTCGATGGCTGGCTAACGTCTGTGACCGGTCCGCGGGTCCTTACCGTGAACGCTTACGGGCACGACGCCGGCTTCTTGTAAGCATGGCACACCAGAGAGGGCGCCCCACTCATCAACCGATAAGCAACCGACCACCGCTTTCTTCTTGTCCCGAGCAAACCTGATCGACGATAATCTTCATCAGCCTCGACATCAGGGATGCAGGTCATCTAACCCGGAGTTTTCCATGATTACACGTGTTCAATGGCGCGCTCGCGCCGTTACTGCTTCGCTTCAGGTAGCGTTCCTGATTGTTAGCCTCACCGCGCCGATGACGGTCTCTTGTCAGCGTGCTGCAAACGACCCGAATCGCGGAGTCGACGAGCTTCGGGCGCTAGTGGAGGCCTCAGGTGGAAAACCGGCTGCGGCCGAGTTGACCCGCGTCGAGTCTCGGTATCCGAAAACTCGTGCGGCTGGCCTCGCGAGATTCCTTCGAGGCTACCTCGCTTACTCTTCTCAAGACTACAAGTCTGCGATCGAAGCGCTCGACGCTCGTACGATCGGTTCAACAACCGCGCTGAGCGACTACGCGTTGTTCTTTCGCGGTGAAAGCGAAGCAGCGGCAGGGTTGGTCAGCGACGCGCGACGCGACTTCGGAGCGGTCTACGCCGACAATACGAACTCTTTGAAGGGGCGCGAGGCGAGATTGCGCGCCGCCGAAGTCGCGACGGCGGCCGGCGATCCGAGCACTGCAATCAAAGAGCTTTCGAAGATGGCGGAAGCTTCGGACGCTGGCGCGCTGTTGATAATCGCTCAGGCGGAAGAGGCGCGCGGCGGGACCGATCAGGCAGTTGCTGGTTACCGACGCATTTTTTACGAACTGCCGGCAACAACGGCTAGCGTGAAAGCAGAAGCCAGGCTCGTGGCTTTAGGCGCCTCTCCGAAAGATCGGCCCGGTTCGTTTGAAGAGGAATACGCGCGCTGTGATTCGATCTTCGAAGCCAGGCAGTACCCTGAGGCTGCGGCTGCTTTTGAGCAGCTGGTTGCTCGTTTTCCCGAGACCGGGAAACTCGACAAAGTTCATCTGCGTCGCGGGATCAGCCAGCTCAACAACCGGCAGCCGGCCCAGGCCGTTCTTTCGCTTTGGCTGGTGAGCGATCGCAACCCGGAAATGCGTGCCGAGGCTATGTTCAATCAAGCCGAAGCGCTGCGGCGCTCGAATCGTTCGAGCGAAGCAGCCGCGCTGGCCGATCGCCTGCTCGTTCAGTATCAGAAGAGTCGTTGGTCCGAGGACGCGCTTTACAATCTCGCGCACGAGCTGGACAAACAAGGAAACAAAACGGAGGCGGCCAACCGCTATCGGCGGTTGCTTGCGGTTTATCCCAAGAGCAAGTACTCGCCGGAAGCTTCATACGTCCTCGGCTGGCAAGCCTACCAAGCGAAGAGCTACGCCGAAGCCGCGCGAGTACTCGAACAGCACCTGGCGGCCTATCGGTATCCTGAAACCAAATTCATCGGGGAAGCCTGTTTCTGGGCCGGCAAGTCCGAAGAGCGTTTGGGCAATCGAGCACGCGCCCTCGCGCTTTATGATCTGGTCAACGAACGCTACCGTTACGGCTATCACGGTTATGTCGCAGGGCTTCGAGCGAGCAAGCTTCGAGCGGCGAACGCCGCTCTCAAACCTGAGCAGGCGAAGCCGGGCTCGGACCTGGAACGCATCCGCAACAACGTCACGTACGTCGAACCAATCAAAGAGAGCGCCGACGGGTCTGAAGCCGAGCGCCTTGCGAAGGCTGACGACCTTGAAGTCATCGGGATAGCGGATCTTGCCGTCAAAGAGCTGACCGCCGCCCTGGATCGCGCGCCCGACTCTCCGAAACTAAATCTCCGATTGGCGCAATTCTATTCGAGACGCGGTGAGAGCTTCCAAGCGACGCTTGTGCTGCGCCGCGGCTATCCAGATCTTTACTCCTATCGCGAATCCGATGTGCCCCGCGAGGCGTGGGAGATATTCTTCCCGCTCGTAAGTTGGGCGGCGATCAAAGAAGAAGCGAAGCGGTACGGGATCGATCCGTTCATCGCCGCCGGCCTCATTCGTCAGGAAAGCGTGTTCAACCCGAACGCCGTCTCGCGGGCGGGCGCACGAGGACTCATGCAAGTAATGCCAGCAACCGGGCAGTTGATTTCCAAGCGCCAGGGAAGCGGCGCCATCACTGCCGCCGATCTGTTGAACCCGACGCTCAACGTCAAGCTCGGGATGAACTACCTCGCTCAGATGCTCGGCCAATTCGGCAGGATCGAGTACGCGGCCGCAGCCTACAACGCGGGGCCCAGTCGCGCGCAACGGTGGATTTCCGAACGCGGAGGCATGGATATCGAGGACTGGATCGAAGCGATTCCGATCACCGAAACGCGAGGTTATGTTCAAGGTGTCTTGCGCTACTCCGCGAACTACCGAAGGTTTTATCGAGAATAGGCTGAAGATGGGGTTGATCAAAACCATTGGGACCTTGAGTCTATTGCTCCACTTGCCAATCGAGGGGCCGAGCTTCGATCGAAGCATAAACCTAATCGCGGCGACTAATCTCGACTCCAACGTCACAAGCTCGCAATCGCGAACGCCGCCAAGGCAGCCTGTCGGTCGGGTTGTCGCCACCGGCGCGCTCAAGGTGATGACGGGCGAGGCCGGCTCAGTTGTGTTCATCAACAACGTTCGGCACGGCGTGACCAACGAAAAGGGCGACCTTGATCTGGCGCGCGTAAAAGCAGGCTCGTACCTGGTTCGCGTGCGGACGGTTGGTTACACTGACTGGAATGGCCCGGTCGTCATTGTTGCTTCTGGAAGCCGTACGCTCAAGGTCACTCAACAGCCGACCGCCGATGAGGCGACGTTGCACTATCAAAAGGGCGATGCGCTTCGAGACAAGGGAAGGAACAAAGACGCGGTTCAGGAATACGAACAGGCGTTATCCGTGCGGCCGAACTTTCCCGAAGCCCACATCGGCGCCGGCCGCAGTTTCACCACGGTTCTGGACTTTCAAGGGGCTGAGAAACACATACAGGCAGCGCTTAAGAGCGGCGGCCGCACGCTGGTCGAAGCTCAAACTGTGCTTGCAAATCTGCGACGCAGCCAGGGACTTGTCGAAGAATCAATAATCGAATACAGGAAGGCGCTTCGCTTGGCGCGGGGCGATTCATTCGAGGCTCACATTGGGCTTGCGATAGCGCTCAATGAGCTCCACGAGTCGCGCAACGACCCACGCTTGATCGATGAAATAGTAAGAGAGTATCGGATCGGCATCGCCCAGGACATGGAAACTGAACCGATCCTGTACTACCAGCTCGGCGAGATTCTCGAAAAAGCGGGGCGCAATAAGGAAGCGATCGAGGCATACCGCGGTTACTTGCGGCTTGATCCCGAAGGCGAATATGCTTCTGCGGCTGAATCGATAATCGAAAGACTGAAGGAAGAGAATCCGAGGTAGCGGTTCCGAGTTTAGGGCTGGCGGCCGCGCTCGATCTCGCCTCCAGAAGAAAACAACTCGAGACCACGAACCCGAAATCCGGAACCCTTTCATGCCCAAGCAAATCATTTCCCACAAGGCAGAACAGTTCACCGAATCGGTAATACGCGAGATGACTCGGCAGGCGAACCTCTACGGCGCTATCAATTTGTCGCAGGGCTTTCCGGATTTTTCCGCGCCCGAAGAGATCAAGCTGGCCGCTTGCGACGCGATTATGGCCGACGTTAATCAATATGCAATCACCTGGGGCGCAAAGAAGTTTCGAGACGCGATAGCAGAGAAGTCATCCTGGTATCTTGGGCTTGAAGTCGATCCCGAGCGTGAGATCACAGTGACTTGCGGTTCTACAGAAGCGATGATTGCGGCGATGATGGCCATTGTGAACCCCGGCGACGAGGTGATCGTGTTCGAGCCGTTCTATGAGAACTATGGGCCAGACGCGATTCTGTCTGGGGCGATTCCGAAGTTCGTGACTCTCTACGCGCCGGATTGGAAGTTTGATCCCGATGAGCTGGCCGCGGCATTCAACGACAACACCAAAGCCATCATCATCAACACACCGAACAATCCAACCGGCAAAGTCTTCAGCCGCGAAGAGCTGTCGTTTGTCGCGGAGCTTTGTCACAAATGGAATGCAATAGCGATCACCGATGAGATCTACGAGCACATTCTGTTCAACGGCAAGAAGCACATTCCGCTTGCGACGCTGGACGGGATGCGCGATCGCACGATCACGATAAACGGATTGTCGAAGACTTACTCGGTGACGGGGTGGAGGGTTGGCTACACGATAGCCCCGGCGGAAATCACTGCGGCAATTCGTAAGGTACACGACTTTCTCACCGTCGGGGCGGCTGCCCCGTTGCAAGAGGCGGGCGCCCGAGCGCTCAGGCTTCCGAGGGCTTACTACGATCATCTCCAGCAGGACTATTTCGCCCGTCGTGAGCGGCTGCTTCCGGTGTTGAAAGATGTAGGCTTTCACTGTTTCGATCCGGATGGCGCTTATTATGTGATGACCGACATCAGCGCTTTCGGCTACGACGACGATGTCGAATTCGCAAAGTTCCTGGTCAAGGACATCGGCGTAGCCGTAGTACCCGGGAGCAGTTTCTATCACGAACCCTCGCTCGGGCGGAAACAAGTGCGTTTCACTTTCTGCAAGAGGGACGAGACCCTGGCCGCCGCCGAAGAGCGGCTGCAGAAGCTAAAGTCGTTGGCCCGCTGAGGGTCCGAGATCGGCCACAGTGAGATCCCGCCCCAAGTTTCGCTTTCCCATGACGAGTCTCCGTGCAGCTCCGTCTTAACCCACCTCAACCGGTTCAGGGTTTCCACTAAGTTCTGCTCTTTGTGCGTTTAACTGGCGCCGGAATCAATCTTGACTAATTCGGTCAGAATATACTTGACTTATTGTGTCGGGTATCGAAAAATATGAGAGACGAGAACAGCTGGGCGAGGCTAACCGAGGGACTTATGCAGATCTCGACAAAAGGTAAGTATTCGGTGCGGGCGGTGCTCGACATCGCTCAGTACTCAAACGGATCTCCTGTCCCGCTGGCGGCGATCTCGAAGCGGGAAGGCATCTCCCTGCAGTTTCTCGAGCAGCTCTTTCAGCAGCTTCGAAAAGGCAATGTTGTTAACAGCGTTAGGGGTCCGCATGGAGGTTACGTTCTCGCCCGTGAGCCGTCGAAGATCACGATCGGAGAGATCGTTCGGCTGATCGAACCGCCGCTTTATACAAACTCCTGTTTTAGTAACGACGGAGCAGTCGAGAACTGTCGCATCGGCGATACGTGCATTGGCGGGGCGGTATGGAAACAACTGGCCGAACACGTTGACAATTTTCTGGACTCGATTACGCTGGCAGATCTTGCTAACAAGTCGAAGCCCGAAGTGGTCTACGGGTTGAGAATTAAGTCGAATCGAATCCTTGCGGACCAAGGCAAGAGAACTGACGAAGTGCCAGAGCCGGAGAAGGTCCAACTGGCTTAAGCGCAGGTCCGAAGCTGATTGAAAATGGCTCGGTTGTTTTGACTGGCTTCTTAATTATCGAAGGAGAATGAAATGGCGCTGAAGCTCCCGATCTATATGGACTACCACGCAACCACGCCGTGCGACCCGCGCGTGCTTGAGGCGATGACTCCATACTTCACAGAGATTTTTGGCAACGCCGCGAGCCGTAATCACGAGTTCGGCTGGCGCGGCGAAGAAGCGGTCGAGAATGGACGCAAGCAAGTTGCCGATCTGATCGGGGCGTCCTCGAAGGAGATAGTCTTCACCAGCGGTGCGACCGAATCCGACAACCTCGCGATCAAGGGCGTCGCCGACATGTACTATGAACGAGGCGACCATATCATCACGGTAGTCACCGAGCATAAGGCTGTTTTGGATACCTGCAAGAAGCTTGAGAAGCGAGGCTTCAGAGTTACGTATCTTCCAGTGGCGATCGACGGTTTGATCTCGCCTGACGATGTGAGGAATGCGATCACGGACAAGACCATTCTTGTTTCGGTGATGATGGCTAACAACGAGATTGGGGTGATCCAGCCGATCGCCGAGATCGGCAAGGTCTGCAAGGAGAGAGGGGTTCTCTTCCATACTGATGCGACTCAAGCTGTCGGCAAGATACCGTTCAACGTGAACGAGCTGAACGTGGACCTGGCGTCGTTCAGCGCGCACAAAATCTATGGACCGAAAGGTGTCGGGGGATTGTATGTGCGTCGCAAAAACCCGCGAGTGATGCTGGTGCCGATGATGGACGGCGGCGGGCACGAGCGGGGAATGCGCAGCGGTACTCTGAATGTGACGGGCATCGTAGGTTTAGGGAAGGCTTGCGAGATCGCGAAGGCCGAGATGCAGGACGAGAACAAGCGCGTGTTCGGGCTGAAAGAAAAGCTCCGCAAGGGAATAATGGACGAGATTCCGGACGTTTATATCAACGGCCATCCCGAGCAGAGGTTGCCGGGCAATCTGAACATATCTTTCGCTTACGTCGAAGGCGAATCGCTGTTGATGGGTATCAACGAGATCGCGGTTTCGTCGGGGTCGGCCTGCACTTCGGCGAGCCTGGAGCCTAGTTACGTGCTCAAGGCGTTGGGCGTTGGCGAAGAGCTGGCGCACAGTTCGATTCGATTTGGACTCGGGCGCTTCAACACCGAAGAAGAGGTCGACTACACGGTCGGCCGCGTCAACGAAGCGGTCAACAGACTGAGAGAGCTTTCACCCTTGTGGGAGATGGTGCAGGAAGGCATTGACCTCAGTACGGTGCAATGGGCGGGCGAATAGAGTTGGAAATAGGCTTAAGGCCGAGGAGAGAGGGAAACCAAATGGCATACTCAGACAAGGTAGTTGATCACTACAACAATCCACGCAACGTTGGAAGCCTCGACAAAAAAGATCCGAGCGTTGGCACGGGACTGGTCGGAGCACCCGAATGCGGAGACGTAATGAAGCTGCAGATCAAGATCAACCCCGAGACGAACATCATCGAGGATGCGAAGTTCAAGACATTCGGGTGCGGGTCGGCGATCGCGAGCTCGAGCCTTGCTACCGAATGGCTTAAGGGCCGTTCCGTTGCTCAGGCGCTAGATATCAAGAACACCGAGATCGTGAAGGAGCTCAATCTTCCCCCGGTGAAGATTCACTGCTCGGTGCTTGCCGAGGACGCGATCAAGGCTGCAGTGCGCGATTATCAACACAAACAGGCACCGGCCGAAGAGAAGGCTGAAGAGGCTGTCAACGTGTAGAGCGAGTCGGCCACCGCTTTCCCTGCCACGGGATTGGTGACCGGAAATCAGGTTTTCTACCGTTCAGATAGAGGCGGCGCGAAGAAATCATGATTGAACTGACTCCCAGAGCTGTCGAAAAGGTCCGCGAGGTGATGCTGAATCAGGGCGTCGCCGAAGGCGGGTTGAGAGTTGGCGTGCAGGGCGGCGGTTGTTCGGGCATGAGCTACAACCTCGCGATCGACACCGAACAGCGCCCCGGCGACAAGGTGTTTGAAGTCGACGGCGTGAAGTTGTTCGTCGACCTGAAAAGCTTTCTTTACCTCGACGGCTCGACGCTCGACTACAAGGATGAAGGATTGATGCAGCGCGGTTTTACGTTTGTCAATCCCAACTCCTCCGGAGCCTGCGGCTGCGGCGAATCGTTTGCGGTCTAGTGAGCCCCTGAGACTGCTCAGCTCGCGCGCAAGAACTTATTCCAGCAAAGCGTGATGGTTGGGTGCCGCATAGACTCAACCATTTTTTTACAGCGGCCGAAGCTTCGATGATTACGACTCAAACACAGCGGACTAAGAGCGAGTGCACGTATTGCGGGGCGGAAACCGAGTCCGCGCACTTTTGCTCCGAGTGCCATAGCATTCTGACGATCGCCGAAGGTACGGACTACTTTTCCTTTTTTGGCCTGCCTAGAAAGCTGAGTATTGACGAGGCCGACCTGGAGAAGACTTTCTACGCGCTCAGCCGCCAGCTCCATCCGGACTACTTCATGAACGCGAGCGCGGAAGAGCAGCAGGCAAGCGTCGAGCGCTCGTCGATGCTAAACGATGCATATCGAACCTTGCGCGATCGCGTGGCGCGCGCGAAGTACCTGCTCTCGCTTTACGGCTACAAGGAAGCGGAGAAGAAAGCGCCGCCCGATCTGCTGGAAGAAGTTTTCGAGTTGAATATGGAGATCGAAGAACTGAAAGCCGCCAGGCAGACAGCGGACGAAGACGAGGTCGCCGAAGCACGCGCAGCGCTTGAAGAGGCGCTTCGCAGTCTTGACGAAAGAATGACGAGAATCGATGAGCGGCTGTTTGCGCTTTTCGAGGAATGGGACCGCGCTGCTGACGAGGCCGCGAATGAAGATAAGAGGAAACCGGTGCTGGATCGAATGAGCGAGCTTTTGTCGCAGCGGTCTTACGTTCACAACCTGGTTCAAGACATCAAGGAGGAGCTGTAGTCGAATGCCCGTTATTGAACTCAGCATGACTGGCCGCCCGAAGTCCGGTCGAGTCGTCGGAATAGATCTGGGCACCACTAATAGCCTTGTGGCGTTTATGGGCGATAGTGGTCCGGCGGTCATTCGTGACGATTCGGGCAATGCGCTCGTGCCTTCAATCGTGTATTACGACAACGACGAGCGGCGATTGCTTGTCGGCGAAGAGGCGCGCGACCGGCTTATTACCGAGCCTCACAAGGCCATCTATTCCGTCAAGCGGTTCATGGGCAAGGGCAGCGCTGACGTGCAGGAAGACCTCGGAATGGTTCCGTTTCAAGTGGCCGAAGGCAGCGAACAAGTCATTCGCTTTCGAATGGGCGAGCGAGTGTTCACACCCCCCGAGATTTCGGCCTTCATACTTCGCGATCTACGGGAGCGTGCCTCGAAGTTCTTTGGCGAAGAAGTCACTCAGGCGGTGATAACCGTGCCGGCGTACTTCAATGATGCGCAGCGGCAAGCGACAAAGGACGCGGGACACCTTGCAGGTCTCGATGTGCTGCGCATCGTCAACGAGCCGACAGCCGCGTCGCTGGCCTACGGTATAGACAACCGCGAGGAAGCAACGGTGGCGGTGTACGACCTCGGCGGCGGCACCTTCGACATCTCGATACTCAAGCTGAAGGACGGAATCTTCGAAGTGCTCTCGACCAACGGCGACACTCATCTGGGCGGCGACGACATCGACAACGAATTGATCGCTATGGTGATCCGCGAACTCGAAGAACGGGCCGGCTCGAGTTTCGACCGCGACCCGTCTGCGTTTCAGACCATACGCAAAGAAGTCATGGCGGCCAAGCACGAACTTTCAGTACGAGACCGCGCGTCAATGTCCTTTGATCTTGGTCCGGCACGGGGCGGAGAATACAGCCGCGAGATTACCCGCGAAGAGTTTGAGAAGACTATCGGTATGCTGGTCGAGCGAACGCTCGAGCCGTGCCGTAAAGCGCTGAAAGACGCGAACCTTAGGCCGGAGCAGATCGATGAAGTAGTCATGGTTGGCGGCTCGACTCGCATTCCTCTTGTGCGACGCAATGTCGAATTATTGTTCGGGCGCCAGCCGCATATCGAGCTGAACCCCGATGAAGTCGTGGCACTGGGCGCCGCGATTCAAGCGGATGTGCTTTCGGGCAGTCGCCGTGATCTCTTGCTGCTTGACGTAACGCCCCTGAGTCTCGGAATCGAGACGCTTGGCGGGGCAGTCGCCAAGATCATCGGCAGGAACTCGACCATCCCGGCGTCTCGTGGAGAGATGTTTACGACTTGGGTCGACAATCAGACCGGGATCGACGTTCATGTCGTGCAAGGTGAGCGCGAACTGGTCCAGGACTGCCGAAGCCTGGCGCGGTTTACTCTCAAAGGGATAGCGCCGCAGCCGGCCGGCTTGCCCCGAATCGAGGTGAAGTTCCTGATAGATGCCAACGGTATTTTGACCGTCAGCGCCCGCGACGTTCGTACTGGAAAAGAACAATCGATCGAGGTGAAGCCGTCGTACGGTTTAACAGATGAACAGATCGAGAGGATGTTGATCGATTCGATCGAATTTGCCGAACAGGACATGAAGAAACGGCAGGTGATCGAAGCTCGAAACGAGGCAGAGACAGTGATGCGCGCTGCGGAGAAGGCGCTGGCTGACCGCGCCGACCAGTTGATCGATCAAGATGAGCGCTCGGCGATTCGAAACGCGCTGGCGGAGCTTCGCGCCGCGACGGGAACTGAGGACCATCGGTTGATTCGCGAGAAGATCCAACAGCTTGATGATGCTTCGCGTCATCTTGCGGAAGAAATTATGGACGGCGCGGTCCTTGCGGCGTTAAAGGATCGTAAGGCATCCGAAGTCACGGAAGGATAGCATGGAGGCGAAGGAGAAAATAAGCGGAACCGCAGTTATGGACGAGCCTGAGGCGGAAACAAAGGTTTACAAGGTGACCTTTCTGCGTTCAGACAGCGACCCGGTGTCTTGTGAATACAAACCGGGCGTCACACCTTATCACGAACATGGCAAGGAAGGCTCGTTCCTGGACATTGCGCTGAACTGCGGCGTCGATCTGGAACACGCGTGCGGCGGCAACAACGCGTGCACGACTTGTCACGTGATCGTTAAGCAAGGGGAAGAAAACCTTTCCGAGATGGACGAAGACGAGGAAGACCGGCTTTATATGGCTGACGGCCTGACCCTGCATTCTCGGCTCGGTTGTCAGGCCGTGGTCAAAGGCGACGTCACCGTTTCCATACCAGACGTGCTCGATTTTATTCGCCACGGATGAAGGCAAGGAGATCTTATGAGTTTGCTATTTTGTCCTCGATGCGCAACAAACCAGCCGATGAACTTCTCCACATCGGAGCAAGACGTCACGGGTCCGGGTGGCGAGAGTATCAAACTCGTGACCGAGACCTATCATTGTGCGATCTGCTATTCGTTTGTTAAAAGCGAAAGCACTCACGAGCGGCAAGATGTTGCCGCGTAAGCTGCTTTTGGCGACTCTTTGCGTCGCCGAGTGCATCTTCGCCACTGGGGAGAGAGATGGCTGAGATAGGCTGGACGGACACAGGGGAGATTGGGATCAGGCTCCTGGAGGCGCACCCGGACATCGATCCGCTGACCGTGCGCTTCACCGATTTGCATCAATGGGTGATGCAGTTGGAAGGGTTCACCGGCGACGCAAAAGGCTCGAACGAGAAAAAGCTCGAAGCAATTCAGATGGCCTGGTACGAAGAGTGGCAGGAAGAAAACAGTGAGTAGTCCGTAGTCAGTAGTCCGTAGTCAGTAGCTCTTGGGAGGGGTTAATTGTCTCAAACGAGCTACTGACTACGGACTACTGACTACGGACTACTGACTACGGACTACTGACTACTGACTCATGAGGATTTACCTCGACAACAGCGCAACAACCGCCGTCGCTCCTGAAGTGATCGATGCGATGTTGCCATACTTCTCCGAAGAGATAGGCAACGCGCAATCGGTGCACTCGTTTGGCCAGCGTGCGAAGGCCGCAGTCGAGAGAGCGCGTCGTCAGGTCGCCGATTTGATCAACTCTTCGGCCACCGAAGTGGTCTTCGTCTCGGGCGGCACCGAGGCAGACAATCTCGCTGTACACGGCGTCGCAGAAGCCCATCGCGACCACGGACGGCACATAATCACGACAAAGATTGAGCATCCCGCGGTCCTCTCGACTTGCGAGTCGCTCGAGCAGGCCGGCTTTCGCGTTACTTATCTGCCTGTTTCGGGCAGAGGGCGCGTCAGCGTCGACGACGTTCGCGCTGCCATCGGCAGCGACACGATTCTCGTGTCCGTGATGCACGCCAACAACGAGACTGGAACCATTCAGCCGATCGAAGAGCTCGCCGACGTCGTCGCCACCGCTCGCGAGCGCGGGGCATCGCATCTCCATTTTCACACCGACGCGGTCCAGTCTGTCGGCAAGGTTGCGGTTGATGTGAAGAGGCTGAGGGTAGATCTGCTCTCGCTCTCCGGTCACAAGATTCATGGACCAAAGGGCGTCGGCGCACTTTATGTCCGAAAGGGTGTTCGGTTGTCTAAGCTTATGCTTGGCGGCCATCACGAGCGCGACCGTCGGGCTGGCACTGAGAACGTGCCGGGGATAGTCGGACTGGGATGCGCCGCCGAGCTTGCGCGACTGCAACTCGGCGAGCGTCAAGAGCGGATGGGCGAGCTTCGAGACTATCTCGAGCGGCAGATTGCAGCAGATGTTTCGGACGTGCGAGTGAACGGAGATGCAGAGAATCGCGTGCCGAACGTCGCGAACCTGAGCTTTGACGGCGTTGACGGGGAGAGCTTGCTCATCGCTCTCGACCTGAAAGGCATCGCGGTTTCGACCGGGTCGGCTTGCGCATCGGGTTCACTCGAACCGAGCCACGTGCTGCAAGCGATGGCGCTTACTCGCGAACAGATCCGTGGCAGCTTGCGATTCAGCCTGAGCGCTTACACTACCCGCGAGGAGATCGACTGCGCGGTTGCAGCTGTCGCAGAGACCGTCAACAGACTGCGCGAGATGATTCCGACCGACGAATTGTCAGCCTCGAATCTGGCCCTCTCGTAGCTCGCAAATCACCGGTTTCCGACTCTAACAAGCAAGATGTACACGACTCAGGTAGCCGACCACATCGCCCACCCGCGCAACGTTGGTGAACTCGAAAGCCCATCTGGAGTTGGGGATGTGACTAATGAGGTGTGTCTCGACCGGATCAAGCTCACCATTCGCGTTGACGGATCGAGGCTCACCGATGCGAAGGTCAAGGCGCAGGGCTGTCCACCGACTATCGCCGTCGCTTCGGTCCTGACTGAGTTGATCATCGATCGCCCTCTTGAAGAGGTTGAGTCGCTGACTCGTGAAGAGGTGGTGCGGTCCCTTGGCCGTTTGCCCGCCGCGAAGATGCACTGTGCAAGTCTCGGTATCGATGCGCTTCGCGCTGCGATTGGAGACCTCCAGCAGTGAACCAATGT
>DATMCM010000375.1:0-7693 GCA_035558335.1 Blastocatellia bacterium
TCTCGCCGTCGCCCCCATTCCCTTTGCCCCCGCTCCACTACCTGCGGCTCTCACCCCTATCAGCGGCACTGCCACCGCCGCCACCGCCACCACCAGCACCACCATCATCAATGCTCTCTTTATCGTCATCTCTGTCTCTCCGTGGCTCAAGCGAGCGTCGAGCTAGATGCTTCGCCGACTTAGCCCATCTGCAATCTACTTCCCTGCTGGACCCTCCCGAGTACGGATATGCTTTCGCTGAGCCACCTCGTGATTACTCCTGGTGGCCGGATTTTCCCGAGGATTTGAGGGGTAAGGAACTGTCGTGGGTGCAACTGTTGTGCCGGTTGCCGCCGGCAGGCGTCGCAAGCCGGAAACCATCAAGAGGTGGGAAAAGGAAGGGCTCCAGGCAACTCGTATCGGTCCATACGACGGGAATGGCCGATTCAATCGAAATCGTGGATACTAAGTTACCGCGGCCCTTGTCAATTTAGTTTCCAAGAGCGCCTTATTACCCCAAGCGGATTCAGCCTCATTGCAAGCGGTTTGCAGCAAGCAGCTTTCTCTTTTCTCTCCGAAGTGAGCGAGTTTTCTTCGCTCTTTGGCTCAGAGCGGCCATTCTTTCTCGATAAATTTCACACACAGCCGCTCGACGCCATCTTTGGCGACAAACCGGTTTCGGGGGGCCGCCAGCGCTTCGAAACCGAGCGCCCGGCAACTCACCCGCACAAGATCAAACTCCGCGGGCGCGGCTTTAACCGTGATGCGCAAACCGGTGCGGCTTGAGTTCTCTGTCTCGGCATCCTCAGAAGCAACGAGTTGAAGCGCATCTGAGAAATACTCGACTCGCACCTGTTCTGCTCTCTTCTGACGCGCCCCTCGCCGGCGTTGGCTTCCGTCCCACTTCTTGGTTCGAAAGACGGCCCAGGGCTTGTCGAGAAACCCATCCGGAGGATGCTCACCCAGGAATTCCAGACTTACGTTCCTCGCTCCATCACGGGGAGGTTCTACTCTTCTAATCAGCGCATAGACTCCGTAATGAGGCTCGGAATAGCAGTGACTTCTGAGCTTCGCCGGGAGTGGCAGCGTCAGGTATAAAACACGGCCGAGTTGTACTCGCCGTTTCATTCGGAGCGTTAGACCCGTTCGACCGACATCGACCGTTTGGGTCATCTCGTTCCACTTACCAGTTTTGCGATCAAAGCCGTTCGCCCGTACAGGCATCGCAAGCCTCATGCGTTCGGATCTCCGGCGATTGTCCCCCGAAGCAGCACATACAGATTCGCGATAAGCCGTAGGCTGAGCCTTCTGCTGCCCGATCCTAATCTCTGAAGCGATCTCCCCACCCTGCGATTGGGCTATGCTCGCTGAGTTGGTTAATCGCGCACTCCGATTCGATGCTGATGCGGGCGCAGCTGCGGCGGGTTTTTCAATCCGATCAAGATCTCTCGGTTCGTACCCGCGCCGATTTGCGAAGCTGGCCAATACGGAAAACGCTAATGAGACCCTCCTGAATGCATTGTCGATTCTCGCCGTTACTTCCGACGGCAGAACTGCACCGACGCTATACTCCGGGTACAAAAAGCTCAATGCCTGCTGGTAAGCGTCATTGACGTGCTCACGCGTCGCCGATCGGTTCAGTCCTAAAGCCTGGTAGTGTGAAGTCGAGGACTCAATTCGATCCAACAAGCTTGATAGTTCGAGAAAGTAAGCGCTCAACTCGGCCGGCGCGCTGCCTTTCTCCACTTCGCCGAACCAGGCCGGTCTTATAGTTTGCTTCGCGCTACTCAAAGAGTCACCTCCGTTCGTTAGACAGAGTAGATGTTGGCAACCGGTGCATCAGGCGATCCGGCTCTCGGCGTTAGCACCTCTGGCGCGATCGTCGCAGGACATCGGCTGGTAACAACCAGGTTACGGTCGCCGATTAAGGCCCGACTTCCCGACGCTCAGTCATCCGCTTAGCGATTGGCCCGATCCTTGCCCTCTCCAGGAACCCCACCACCATGAAAGTTCTAACTAAGGGGGCCTCCCAGTTACGCCGGAAAATAAGGGTCCGGCTTTAAGAGGATCTTCAAGTGACCGATCTGTATGAATGCGGCTCCCGATTCCAAGTCGAACCTGGCTACAAAGGAGCGCCCCGCGCCTTGCCCGACGCCGACATTCCCGGATAACATTCGCCCAGTGCCAAGCAAACTTCGCCGAAAGGAATACTCAAGAATGAATCTCAAGAAGCCTGTTCTTTGCGCAGCAATGGTCTGTGCTCTAGTCGCTGTTGCGGTTGGTCAAGCCGCTCGCGGCACTGCCGAAGCAACCATCAAAGGAAAGAAGATTACGATCGACTATGGCCGGCCGCCACTAGGAAGCCACAGCGTCTCAGAACTTCCGGTCGGAGGTGTATGGCGAGTGGGTATGAATGAAGCCACACGCATCGAGACGACCGGTGACCTCGGAGTCGGTGCTGATACGGTTAAGGCCGGAACGTACACCCTCTGGATCAAGCGAACCGGAGAGAGCAGCTGGGTGCTTGCTTTTCATCCGAAAACGGAGGGCTCAAACGGCAAACGTCTGTGGGGTGCTCCTCCCCAGACTTCGGGCTTCATAGCCCAGACGCCCCTCAAGCTTGAAAAGGCAAAAACCTCAGCTGACCAATTGACGATCGCTCTCGCCGACGCGAAGGGTAAGGCCGCTATCAAAGTCCAATGGGGAACCGACGTTCTGGCAGGCTCGTTCGATGTGAAATAGCTTTGCTTACCCATCTAACTGAACGTCGTACAACGAAGAAGGCTGCTCACGTGTGAGCAGCCTTCTCTTTCATCTGGACTCTATTTTTATCAGCTGCTCATCTCTGAGCACCGGTCGCTGCGCGCTCGCCGCCAAGCTTCTGATTGTCAATCGTGAAATCGAAGAACGCGTTCATCATCTCGTCCCAGGTTTGCTCGCCGAATCTCACTTCTCTCGCCGGATCCGGGTTGCGAACGTTCCTTGTCGAGTTGTCGTAGTGCGCTACGGCTTCGATGCGGGTTCCCTTCGGCGCTGCCAGCGGCTGCACGGGATAGTAGTACACCTGCCAGTCGAAATTGTATCGAGGAACCGACAGCAGGATTTCCGATCTCCCGTCAGGGTAGATGGCGCGATAGACGATGTCCTTTCCTCGAAGGTGCATATGCGGCATCAAGCTGACTATGTGCGAGTCTTGCTCGAATTCGTAAACGGCTTTGATCTCGTGATTGGGCACGCCAGGCGGAATCACGAACTTAATATCAAACGCCGCCTTGGTATTCACAATCTTGTCCACCGGGCCTTTCGCGAAAATCAGTCCAACGATCGAGCGGTCCTTCGCTTCTTTTCCGTTTGGCGTGTAGTGCATCTGGAAAATCAATTGCGAACCCGCCTTGATGAGCTTCGCCTGTCCGGGCTTGGCGATAAACGGAGTTTGCCCTGGTGAGAGCGCACCGAGGATTCCATCTCCGATGTTGAACTGCTGTCCGCGGGCGCGCTGCCGAGCCTGTTCTCCTGGCTCACGCACCATCATCACGATGTGATGCACCACTGAGAGATTTCCGGCGCGAGCTTCGAGCGCCTGAATGTAGCGATCCTCCTTGAAATTAGTAGGCACGGCGAAGTACTGGTAAGGCACGCTGCCTTCGGCCGGTACCGTGAACTCGGTTGGCATCTGAAAGACCATGTCCGGCTCGCCGATCTGCCATCCGCTGGCGAGCTTCGGCACCGGAGGTAGGTCCTTTGCGTTTCCTTCAGCGGCTCCGCTGTCGATCCACGCGACCACTGTATCGATCTCCTGTTGAGACAGGCGGCGATCGTTCTCCCACTTCCCGTAGTTCTGATCGGCATGCCACGGAGGCATCTCCCGGGTTGCAACCTTCTCGCGAATGGCCTTCGCCCAGGGACGAACCTCTTTGTAGCCGATAAGCGACATCGGTGCGATCTCGCCCGGCCGATGACAGGCTATGCAGTTCTTGTAGAAGATAGGCGCCACATCTTTATTAAATGTAGGCGCGGCCGGATTGCTGGCGCTTGCGCCTCCCGACCAAACCAACGCCAGTCCAACGCTGAGCAATGATGCGAGTCCAACAACGCGAGTGAATTTCATCAACGGCTCCTCAAGTGAAGATTGTCCTAGACGAGCGATGCCTGCCAAACCTTCAACAAGCGCATCTTTTCCACCGGTGAGGCAATTCTATGGTTCATCGTCTTGCAGGTCAATGCTGGAATCTGAAGAAGCGGCTTCCCGGAAACCATTTCGGGCGATCGATATACGATATGGAGCAACCCAGCATTCGGCCGCCGATTCGCGCTTCTTCCCTGGATAGCGACGGGTCCCCCGCTAAAGCTGAGCCATTGATCAGCGATCGCCCTAAACACACTCGCAGAACCCGGAACCGGAATACAACTTGCTGCGCCATTCCACGAACCAGCCGAACCAATCATCAATCGAGGAGGAGAAGATGCTCAAGAGAACGGCAGCAATTGTCTTATCCGTGGTCTTCCTGTCGCTCGCAGTGGCTCCCGAGGCGCTGTCCTGCGACCGGGCTCGCAGGAACAGGTACGCTCCAACGGTTGGGCGAAGGTACGATGCTCCGTACCGATACACCGGAGTGGCTGGCGAAAGGTACTACAACGATCGATCCCGCGACGGATTTGGATCGCCTGGACGGGCGATCTTAACAATCGGCGCACCCGCGGCGATTGGCGCCGGCCTTGGCGCAATTGTCGGAGGCAAGAAGGGCGCAGGCGTTGGCGCGCTGCTGGGAGGTGGAGGTGGTGCCGCCTACTACTTGCTGCGTCATCAAGGCCGCCGGTAAGACGGAGGATTGAGTATAGGGTAGAGGACAGAGGATAGAGAATTGAGGATAGAGAATTGAGGATTGAGCGTAAGATCCTCGGGTCGCTCGGTTCTCAACCTCAAGGCAGTCCAATTCTCAATCCTCATCCTCTATCATCTATCCTCCATCCTCTATCCTCTATCCTCTATCCTCAGTCTCCCTACTTGTGCCGGAGTCTCGCGAAACTGTAGACTTCCTGCTCGGTTTTATTCGTTACGGCCTCAACAGAATAGAGATGCTTCGCATAGTTAGCGTCGTCGGCGCGCGACCAAACTTCATGAAGATAGCTCCGATCGTCGCAGAGATGCGGCGGCGTTTCAGCCGAATCACTTCGCTTCTTGTTCACACCGGCCAGCACTACGACGACTCGATGAGCGAATCGTTCTTCGAGGAGTTGAACATACCGCGCGCCGACGTCAATCTAGGAGTCGGATCGGCTAGTCACGCGCAACAAACCGGGCGAATAATGCTTGCTCTTGAACCCGTTCTTCAAGACTTCAAGCCCGATTGGGTTGTGGTCGTTGGTGATGTTAACTCGACCATGGCAGCGACGCTCGTCGCTTCAAAGCTGCTGGTGCGAGTCGCGCACGTTGAGGCTGGCCTTCGGAGTCGGGACCGAACGATGCCGGAAGAGATCAATCGAGTCGTCACCGATGCGCTTGCGGACTTGCTGCTGACGCCCTCGCGCGACGCCGACGAAAACTTGCTCCGAGAAGGCATTGCACCCGAGAAGATTCGCTTCGTCGGCAATGTGATGATCGACACTCTGCACTACAATCTCGAACGAGCCGCCGCGTCGACTGTGCTCGATCGTTTAGCGTTGGTGCCGAAGCAGTATTGCGTGATGACTCTTCACAGACCGTCCAACGTGGATGACAAGCACACACTCCAAGGCATCCTCGATGCGACGACCGCGATTGCCGCGCGCCAGCAAGTGGTTTTTGCAATTCACCCGCGCACTCGCGCGCGCATCACGGAATTCGGTTTGGACGGAGAACTAGCAAGACAACCACGAGTGATCCTAACCGAGCCGCTCAGTTATCTCGACTTCCTGCAGCTCTATAGCAACAGCCGGCTGGTGCTTACCGACAGCGGCGGCATCCAGGAAGAGACCACCGTGCTTGGAGTTCCTTGCCTGACGCTGAGGGAAAACACCGAGCGACCCATCACCGTGACTGAAGGCACGAATCGAGTTATCGGCAACAATCCTGAGCGAATCAAATGCGAGGCGATTGACGCGCTCGATCACCCACCGCAGACGACTCGCGTGCCTGAGTTTTGGGATGGGAAGGCCGCTCAGAGGATAATGGACGCAATCGAAGAGCACGGATTCGGGACTGAGGATAGTGTATAGAAGATGAGGTTTGGGTATGGAGGCTAGAGGAAAGAGCTATTCTGAGAGTCGTGCCGTAGCTATCCGGTAAACACAGACGCTATAATTGTCGGAGTCCTTTAAAGGCTAAAGGAGCACTCTATGTTTTGCCCACTATGTGGCATCAGCCAACCCGAAGATCTAAAATTCTGTAAGTCTTGCGGCGCTAACCTGCACGCAGTTCGGCAGGTGGTCACTTCTCGTGAGACGGGCGAGAAATTTGACTGGAGCAAAACCTGGCTTTCCGAGATGCTCCTATCACAAGATGAGCAAAAGAAACGCAAGCGAGAGCGTGAACGCAGTACCCACCCCGCAGAGCGAAGGTATAACGAAATTAAGGCTGGTATTATTACGAGTTGTGCTGGCGTCGGGGTAATGATCTTTCTTTACTTCCTTATGCAAGGCATCATTTTGAGCGGCCACAACCCGCCAGGTGATGCGGAAATCCTGGGTCGTATATGGATTGCGGGAGTGATTCCTTTCTTTGTAGGGGTAGGATTACTTATTAGCGGTTTATTCGTAAACAGGAGACTGTTTGAATCTACCAAGAGTCAAATTGAAGCGAATGAAGCGCCAACGGAGCTAGCATCAGGCGCAAAGGACGACCTCTCAGTTTCTTCTGATAACTGGCCTGAGTCTGGCTCTCCTCAACCCAGCGTAACTGAGAATACTACCAGACAGCTTAGAGATTCCGGTCAAAGGCAATAGCCGAACAAAAACCAGGCAGGATCGTTTACACGAAATGCTTGACGCTTCCAAGCGCTCTGTTCGCAGCCGACTCTGTTTGCCGAACGTGGTTTCAACCACGCTTCCGCCTCGATCACTCATTCCTTAGTTCGACAACTGTCCACTCCTCAATCACTCGTTCCTGGTCCTTCAACGCAATTCAGATCCTCAGTCCTATTCTTCGCAGATCTTGCGGCTCTCCGATTCAGACAACCACTTCGTTTTCATTCGCAACTAAGTGCCTGCGCGTGACCCTGATTGCCGGCTCCGTGCGGTGCCTGTACAATGCGACCGGCCATGAAGCTTGACTCGCGAATGCCTCTACCAAAGCCTTCAATAGCAGTTGTACTAATCCTACTCGTGGTAGTCGTAGGGGCGTCGTTGTCTGCCTGCCAGGGATCGCGACCGGCGGGGTCCGTCGAGCTGAGTCTCGCGGTGAACGCGGGCGTGGAAGGCGATGCTCTCAAGCAGGCCGCGCGCGACTACGAGGCTCAAACCGGCGTCCGCGTTAACATTTCGGAGTTCCCATACGACGATTTGTTTTCCAAAGAGTTGATCGATTTGAAAGCCGCGACCGGGGCATACGACCTGGTGATGCTCGACGATCCGTGGTTTCCCCGCTTCGCAACTGAACAACTTCTAACCGACCTCGGCCCGCTGCTATTAAAGCGTAAACAGAACGGACCGGATGCGGATTTTGTCCAGTCATCGATAGCATTGTGTCGACACCCTTACGAAACTGGTTCGCTTTTCGCGTTTCCTTATGTTGGCAACT
>DATMCM010000376.1:0-8608 GCA_035558335.1 Blastocatellia bacterium
GGCGGTGTCGGGCGAGATCGTCCTCGACAAGCTCATTGAGACGCTACTGCGGATCGCGATCGAACATGCCGGCGCCGACCATGGTCTGCTCATCCTGTTCCAGGGCGACAAGCCACAGACCGCGGCGGAAGCGACGACCGGCCGCGGCCAGGTTGAGGTTGCGTTGCGGCAGGCGGCCATATCAGCGGCGGAGCTTCCCGAATCCGTGCTCCATTACGTGATCCGGACCCGGGAAAGCGTGATCCTTGATGACGCCTCGGCGCAGAATCCGTTCTCGACAGATGAGTACATTTGTCGGAAGCACGTTCGGTCGGTCCTCTGCTTGCCCTTGGTGAAACAGTCCAAGCTGATCGGGGCGCTCTATCTCGAGAACAACCTGGCATCGCACGTGTTCACGCCCGCCCGGATCTCGGTACTGGAACTGCTGGCGTCGCAAGCGGCGATCTCGCTGGAGAACGCCCGTCTGTACAACGATCTCAGGGAACGGGAGGCCAGGATCCGTCGCCTGGTCGACTCGAACATCATCGGAATCATGATCGGGGATTCTCGGGGCCGGATCATCGAAGCGAACAACGCCTTTCTCGACATGTTGGGCTACAGCCGTGAAGACCTTATCTCGGGTCGGATACGGTGGACGAAGCTGACGCCCGCCGAGTGGGGCGCCGCCGATCAAGATGCGTTGGCCCAGATGAGCGCGACCGGGAGCTGCAAGCCTTTCGAGAAGGAATTTTTCCGCAAAGACGGCAGCCGCGTGCCGATACTGGTCGGCGGCGCTTTTTTCGAGAGGAAACCAGACGAGGGGGTTGTCTTTGTCATCGACATGACCGACCGCAAGCGGGCGGAAGAGAAGCTGCGGGCTAGCGAGCAGCGCTTCCTCGATGCCCAAATGGAGCTCGCACACGTAACGCGCGTGACGACGCTGGGCGAGCTAACCGCCTCGATCTCCCATGAAGTGAACCAACCGCTCGCCGCCGTCGTCAATGCCGCGGGGGCCTGCCTGCGTTGGCTCGACGGCGGTACCCCCAACCTGGACGAAGCGCGCCGCGCTCTGGATTGGATCATCAAGGAAGGTAATCGGGCGAGCGAGGTGATCCGGCGCGTCCGGGCGCTCGTGAACAAGACAGACATTGAGAAGGTGCCGCTCGACGTCAATGACATCGTTAGGGAGGCCATTGCCTTGGTGCAGCGTGAAATGGACAGCCATCGGGTGTCGTTGCGAATGGAGCTCGCACTCGCTCTACCCATGATCCTGGCTGATCGGGTCCAATTGCAGCAGGTGATCATCAACTTGGTGATGAATGGCATTGAAGCAATGCAATCGGTCACGGACCGGCCGCGCGAGCTGGTGATCCGATCGCAGCAGGCCGAAACAGGAGTGCTGGTCACTGTGATTGACACCGGTGTCGGAATCTTCGCCGAGAACGCCGACCGGCTGTTCAACGCCTTCTTCACCACCAAATCCAGCGGCATGGGTATGGGACTCTCGATCTGCCGTTCGATCGTGGAAGCCCACGGTGGCCGGCTGTGGGTCACGGCAAACGTACCCCACGGTGCCACGTTTCAATTCACCCTGCCGGTGAACGCCGACACTGGGTCGTGAGGTTGCTTCCTGAAGCCCATCATGAGAAAGCAACGGTCGACGCTTTGCAATTGACGCGGGCGCTCCTGCAAGGAAATCGACCAGACAGTTTCGATTGTTCCGGTCAGCCATTGCGTCAAACCATTCCCTCGAGTCTAAAGTACAGTCGGACATGCGATCTCGACCACGCATCCAGACCCCGGAACGATCGTGAATCGAAAGCCGTGCAACTTCACAATCGCGGTTACCAGGTTCAGACCAAGACCCAAGCCTGATGTGTGTTTTATTTTATCCGATCGGTAGAAACGCCTCAAAACGGCGTCGCGTTCCTGTTCGCTTATGCCGGAGCCAGTATCTTTGACGCGCACGATATTTTCGCCGTTGCCGCGAAATAATCCGATTTCCACCTGCCCGCCAGCCGGCGTAAATTTGACGGCGTTGTCGACGAGGTTGGCGACCGCCTCGATCAGCAGGTCCCGGTCACCATGCACGCTTACTTCGTGTGGCGAGTGGATCAGGAGATCAATACCTTTGTCTTCCGCTATCGGCTCGTACATGTCGCCCACTTCGCGCACGAGATCAGCAAGCGCGACTTTGCCAAAGCCGGCCAATCGTTGGCTATTCTCGATTTCCGCAAGCCGCAAAATAGCGGTGATTATCGATAGCGATTGATCGATTCCGTCTATCGCTTTGTCCGCAGCGACCTGCAGCTGCTCCAGCGTCCTGGCGTTGGCGCGACCGCGCTCGAGCGTTAGCCGCACACGCGCGAGCGGTGTGCGCAGGTCATGAGCGATGTTATTGCCAACACCTGCAAGGGAGTGGATGAGAGCTTCCATCTCGTCGAGCATGCTATTGACTATCGCCGCAAGTTTGGAGAAGGGATCGTTGGTCTTTCGATGCGGGAGTCGTTCATGCAGGTCGCCGGCGACAATGCGCTGAACTCGCTCATTGACTTCTACAATGCGCTTGCGGGCACGGGCGCTCAACGCCACACCGACCGCAAGGCAAAGAAGCACCGCGGGAACCAGACCAAGCGCGAGCGCCCCACCGAGGACGCGTGCGATCTCACCGACTTCGTCGACATTTCGTCCAAATACCAGCACGTCGCCGTTCGGCAAACTTCGCGCGATCAGGCGGACCGCCTGCTTCTCTCGACCAATTTCGTCTATCCGGTCGACCACAGCGCCTTGTACCGTATTGTCGGGCTTAAGATCGGGTGGCAGTCTTTCAAGGTTACCTGCGATCCTGCGGCCGTTTGAGCCAAACATTCCTGCGAGCCGAACGCGAGCCGGATCCTGCTTCAAATGCTCATTGATCGCGTCCAGCCTCCGCTCGGGCGACAAGTCTGCAAAGACGCCGATTTGCGAGGCGACCAGACGGTCGGATCGCATCGTCAAGTCGTTCTTCGTTTTCAGGTAGACAAACTCGAGCAACGCGACGACAAAAGCCGCAAGAGTACCGACTACCAGCAAGGTCCAGCGCAGCGTAGCCGAGCGCGTGAACTCAGGTAGTTGCATGAGATTATCCCCCCGAAAGATTAGAGAGGCGCTATACTTTTCTGCTTGCCGTGGGGAATACTTGCGAGGCTTCGACGGTACGCGGTCGGAGTCTGGCCGGTCGCCTTGCGAAAGGCTGTGGTGAACGAGCTTGTCTCTCGGAAGCCTACCGCCAGTCCGATTTCTGTCACCGACGACATAGATTCCACTAACAATGTCCTGGCGCGTTCGATGCGATGGCTGCTGTGATATCGATGCGGCGGCGTACCAAACGATTGCCTGAAGGCACGACAAAAATGGTATGGACTGAGGCTAACCAGCCCCGCCAAAGTCGTGAGCGATATTTGCTCGGCGAGATGTTCTTCGACGTAGGCGGTAGTCACGCGCTGCTGCCAGGCGGCGAGGCCGCCCCGTATCGGAACTTCGATGCGCGGCGGCCTGGCATTGAGACGAATAAGCTCGTGCGCCAGCACGATGCCGAGGGCTTCGAGATAGGGGCTGCTACTGACGCCTGCACGTTCGATCAATCTCTTGAGCTTGAGCGCAGTGTCCGACAGTGTTGCATCTTCGAAGAAAAGCCGCGCCGCCAAAGTCGCAGGCTCGATATTTGCTTCACGATACGTCGGCATCTTGGCGGGATCAAAATAGAGGTATAAGACGCGCGTAAGAACACGCGGTTCCTGCCACTCGTCGTGATACACATGACCGGCTGGCACGAAAGTGAGCTTTCGCCTCACGTCTCGCAACTTCGATCGGGGCAGACCATCGACAAACGTCTCCCCGTCGCTTCGTATCCCCTGGTCATATACCGCAAGAAGGTGAAGTGGGGCGCGAAAGCGAAACTCTATCTTTTCAGGTCGGGTAGCTTGCACGATCTCGGCCGCCATGCCGTCCCATGCCACGGCGCGACGCCTCACAAGATCGGGTGGATAAACCTCCACGATATGATTGGCCGCGTCGGCCGTGGATCGATCGCGCTTGGAATGAGTTTGCCGCTCGCTGTGTTCGTCGTTTCTTTCGGGTGCGCTCAGCGCCTTCCGGCCATCCCGGCCGAAAGGACTGTGAGACGAAACGTTTGCACATGGCGAGTTCGCGAACATGGCTTCCACCTCCAGGCTCAAGCCGGTTAGCTCGCATTCACTAAGGCCTATCTCTCCAGCCTATTCCTCCCGTGACGAGTTGCTCCATTGCTACCGAGCTTAGTTTGACTACCGAAATGGTTGGGAGCCTCTATACCTGGGTTTAGCCGTACAACAGACTTTTGGGCAATCCGCGCAAGCCTGATCGACGGACCGGCGCCTAGCGCGTGCTGCGGCTGAGCGGTCGCAGTTGTGTTGGGTTAGTTTAAACCGCCGGTCTAGGGGAGCCCCAGATTGGCCTTCAGGCGCCAAGTAAAATCTGAGCGCAAGTTGACGATAACGTCACACGGGCTTGTTTGCGTTGTGCAAACCCAGTGCCACTTTTTCTGAATGCGACTTGGGGGATCTTACTTCCAGGCTCAGTTGTCATGCTTTTTCAGGGCAGCCTGGAGACCTTGGACAAGGCTATCCCCGTCGAAGGGCTTGGTCAGGTAACAAATCGCCCCGGCCCTAAGCGCTTGCGCACGAATCCGCTCATCGGGGAAGGCCGTGAAGAAAATGAACGGCACGCGGTAGCCTTGGGTAACCAAGTGGGCTTGCAACTCGATACCGCTCATGCCGGGCATTTGCACATCCGCAATCACACACGAGAGGTCATCGAGGTGGTTCGATAGCAAGAACTCTTCGGCGGATGCAAATGCATATACAAAATACCCGAGCGACCTCACAAGGCTGTCGGTCGTGGCACGCACGGATGCATCATCGTCAATGATTGCGACTACTGGAAGTTTTGACAAGGCGGTCTTTCCCTGGAGACTAGGAGCCTATGGCGTCGTCGCCCTGCCTGAGATTGCATCACGGATTGGGATTGGAAAAGGATACCTAGGTATAAGCTCTAGGGTTTCGGGCGACGGATTCCGAGCAGGTCAGCCATTCCAAGTAAATCAATTAACGACCGGGCCTTCATTTTTCGCATCATATGGCCACGATGGACCTTCACAGTGATCTCGGTGATGCCCAATTTGGCCGCGATTTGCTTGTTCATGAGTCCCTCGGCGACGTGTGTCATCACCTCCCGCTCGCGCGAGGTCAGAGAGTCGAACAGGATTCGCAGCTCCAAAACGGTCTTATCGCTGTCGCGTCTTTTTTGGTCTCGCTCAAGCGCCCTGATCACGGCATCCAGGATATCCTGGTCACGGAACGGCTTTGTCAGGAAGTCGACGGCTCCAGCTTTCATTGCCTTGACCGACATCGGGATGTCGCCGTGACCCGTCATAAAGATGATCGGGATGCGAATATTCGCCTCGGCCAGTTCGGTCTGAAAGTCCAGACCGCTAACGCCCGGTAACCTGATGTCGAGGACCAGGCAGCTTGCAACATCCGGCATCTTGCTCTGCGCAAATTCGTGGGCCGAACCGAACAGCTCGACTCGCAAGCCCACCGATCGGAAAAGACTGCTGAGAGTCGCGCGCACCGCTACGTCGTCGTCGATGACGAAGACGATTCGTTCCGCTGCGCTTGCGGGATCGCCGCGCGATTTTGAGCCTCCGGTCACAACGTATCCTCTCGATGCAATGGCAATGCCAGCGCAATGCTGCCGAGGAAAAATTGCGCGGCTAAATTCCGGCAATTCGTGGTCCCGTTATGCAGCATTTGCAGAGCGTCCCGGTCTCTCGGACGAGCAAGATTAGAGCACTTTGCAGGAAAATCAGCAATTCGCCGCCTAGTGGGGGCTCACACGGTTCCCTGGACCGAGGTTGATCCAAGCCCATGCGCGGCTGACAGTGGTGGAATGGAATCGCCATCATCGCACGAAGCAGCGTCAGCTTTGAGCGCACGCGCGGCGCGATTGATCGCGATGAGGCTATTCAGATCCCGCAGTCCAGTGAGCAGTCGCTACTGCCGGCGGCGCTTGCGATCTCCGTGGCGATTTCTTGCATCTATCTCGTGGTGTTTTGACCTTCACGGCACGTGATTCCAGTCCGAATCCCGATAGGAGAGCTCTGTGGATATGAGAGCCGAAAATCGGCTCAGCACAGCTGTGCGCCTCGTTGGCCTGATCATTCGGCACGCTAACGTCCAGAGAGACGGCACGTAAAAGCCAAATACTACAACCTCCGTATAATTCTTCCGATCCCTTTCGATATCGGATCCTTACCTGCGTACAATTGAGGCATCGGCTTCAATTATTAGTCTCGCTACTGGAAGAGCCGATTGCAGGTGGCGGAAATGTCCACGATCCCGGCCAAAACGATTGAGCGCAACCGCCATAATTCCAACGGTCGGAATCATGGGCGTGCCCTACCAGCAAACCACACCGACGACGGCGAAGACGTCTACTGCTTCGCCTTGGGAGGCGGCACATGAGAGTCAAACTCTGCGCGCGGTGTCCCTATGCGCCGCGAGGCCTGGCAGGCCACTACGATCCCGAAGCCGCGCTTCACGTGTGCGCGAAGTGCGACAGCGAGCAAGGGGTAACTACCAACCACTACCCACGCGAGACCTACAGGAGGCGAAAATGCGCAACGATCCCCAACATCTTCGGCACGACGCAGCGAAGCGCTGCGCCATCTGCGACGGAAAGTTTGGTCTCATCCGGCACTACTCCTGGCGAACTGCCCTCTGTTCAAAGAAATGCGCTGATCGCTTCAAGGCCCGCCAGGAGGGCGACCGCAGATGGTTACGCCGACTTCGAGCCGCCTGACCACAGTTGCAGCGAGAATCACGCGGAAATTGCTCGGCGTTCAGAATTTCGAAATAAGGAGGCTGCGCAATGAACTTTCCATGCAAACTCTTCTTATGGAGCTGTCTTTGTTGCCTATTGGCATTCCCGGTCCAAGCACAAGAAGTTGGACAAGGCCAGGCTGCGTTGCACCACCATCCTCCACAGGACCAGCTCCTGCACGAAAAGTTCTATTCAACATGGCACATGCCCGATAATCCTTCCGTTAGCTGTTGCAATGAGGCGGACTGCTACCCGACTGAGGTCAAGTATGTCGACGGCGAACTTTACGCGAAGCGCAGAGAGGACGGGAAGTACATTCCCATTCCACCTCAGAAGGTAGAGCGGAACAGGGACAATCCCGATGGCAGAAACCATCTCTGCGCGCCCCCGCCCAGCGTCTACCACCCATCCGATACCGTCTACTGCTTTGCATTGGGGGGTGCGACATGAGATTCGTATTGGTGAATGGCAGGACGCCCTGCCCGCAATCTTTCTGTGCGCTGTGCTGTAAGCCGATCGGGGCGAGCTATCTGCGGGAAATCGAGACGCGGATCTCCTACTGTGATGATAACTGCTACGCCGAACACTGCGAAGGCGCCGTGCTGGCTATCGACAATCATGCAAAAGCATCGTGAATAGCCCTCGCCATATCGAGCGACAGAGCGATCGGCCTCCGCCGTTGCGCACGGCAAGTCGAGCTTCGCGACCAAACGGCCCTCAACTGAAGATGAATTTCGTTTTCTGAAATTCAATTTAGTGGTGCGGACAGATTGCGGACCTACATTTCTTGCACCTGTGCTTCACGTGTTCAAAAAGCGGTTAAGGCACAAGCGCCGCTTGCAACGACGATTTTGACCATGCTATCTTCAGTTGGATCGCGCGTCAGCGCGCAAGCGATTGTGGTCGCTATTGGCCTGATTTGTGGTGCTCACGCGGCGGGAGCTGGATCCCTTCCGCCTGATCAATTCGACCGCTCTTTAGCGTCGATGGATTCGGCCCGCACATCCGAAGAGCCCTTCGGACTTCTTACCATGGCGCTGCCCGAAAGCCCCGTCCAGGAAAAAAGGACGGTCGTCGAGCACGATATCGCCGCGGACATGAAAACCGTGGCCCTCTGCCGATTCGATCGCGCGCGTTGCCCGTCTGCGGCGGCCCTGCGTTTTCTCTCGATTATCGATAGCGCACGTGAGCGAAAAGGGCTTGCCCGCCTCGGTGAAATCAATCGCTCAATCAATCTGGCGATCCGTCCGATGAGCGATCTCGTGCAATACCATGTCGAGGATCTATGGAGTTCTCCACTTGCCACACTGGCTGCTGGTGCGGGAGATTGCGAGGACTATGCCATCGCAAAATTCGTCGCGCTGCGGGAGGCAGGTGTCGCGCCTGAAGACTTACGACTGGTCATCATGCGCAACAAACTTTGTTAGGCGAGGATGACGCCGTCGTGGCGGCACGTTTTGAAGGCCATTGGCGCTTGCTCGACAATCGCTATCTTGTGATGCTCGAAGACGTGCAGATTCGTCGCTATCGTCCGATGTTCGTTATCGATGAACACGAAGTCCGACGCTTCGCCGAACCGCCGATCGTTAAGCCGAACGAGTTAGGGTCTGTTAAGAAATAACTTAGTCACTTTTTTGGGCGCTTCCGTTTCGGCGCTATGGTGTAGTTCCATTCCCCATGAAAGTCATGAGGAAACATGTTGACAGTGGCGAGTTGCGCATCGGAGACT
>DATMCM010000377.1:0-10531 GCA_035558335.1 Blastocatellia bacterium
TCTCGCCGTCGCCCCCATTCCCTTTGCCCCCGCTCCACTACCTGCGGCTCTCACCCCTATCAGCGGCACTGCCACCGCCGCCACCGCCACCACCAGCACCACCATCATCAATGCTCTCTTTATCGTCATCTCTGTCTCTCCCTCTCCTAATGTTTCCGTGTAACTCAACGGACGATTGCGTCAGAATCTTTGCCAGTTTCCCGCGCCAATCCCGTTTCAGCGGGGCCAGAATTGAATAAGACCGCAGAAAAAGAAGCCGTATAATATATCGAGAGCCGGATAGAAGCAACCACAAACTTTGAGATCAGCGGGCAGCTCTACACCAATAGAAAAACACACTTAGAACGACCCGGCGACCGTGACTTCAGCACTCAGTGTGCCAAACCCAGGGAATCGGAACCGATTCTGCGAAACCAATTTACGACCGAAATACACTCAATTGAAATGGGCTACGCACGCGCGAAGCGAGTCAGGGCATTACTTAAACCAACTCCAGTGACGGATACAAAGTTTACTCATTGTGCTAATCAGTATCCATGCGACATTTAACTATCCACTTGGGGACCATGCTGAAGCACTCATTCGGGCAGCTCAAACCGCTCAACGCTTCATAACGCCTCAACGCTTCATTTATGTCACGTCTAGTAGTTAAGCATACGTTGAGACTGCGGGGTCCTTTCTCTCTGGCCACACACCGTATTAATTGCCTGATGGAGATCTTATCGAATATAATGGCCCTCCGTTGCGAGCTAAGCCAGACAAACTCATGGACACATGACGGACAGGCGGACAATACTTTTTGACCTCGACGGAACTCTAATTGACACCACCAGTCTCATACTCGCGTGCTTTGAACATTCATGGCGAACAGTTGCGGGACGAAGTCACGATCGGGAGGAGCTGATTGGGACCTTTGGCATGCCGCTAAATCAGGCGGTGAGCTCCCTCGCTTCTGAAGGAGATCTTGCCCTGGACTCGGATCAAGCGGAGCGGTTGCTTCTTGCGTATCGGTCATTCAATCTCGCCAACCACGACTCAATGGTTCGCGAGTTTCCCGGCGTAAGACAAGCAATGGCAGAGCTTAAGGAGAGGGGGTACCTTGTAGGAGTGGTGACCTCGAAAGGAAGGGAGATTGGCCGGCGCGGCCTGGAGCTGTGCTCACTTAGTTGCTTCCTGGACGTCGCGGTATTCCTGGAGGACACCGATCACCACAAGCCGCGGCCGGAGCCTCTTCTAAAGGCTCTTGAACTGCTTGGCGCGCGGGCGGGTCTTGCCGCTTACGTCGGGGACAGCCCCTACGACTTGATCGCGGGCCGCGCCGCTGGAATGCGCACAGTTGCTGCGTTGTGGGGACCCGCTGCACGCGAATCGCTGGAGCAAGAGCATCCTGATTTCAAAGCCGAGTCGATCTCGGACTTACTGGAGATTTTTTGATTGAGCTAACCCAATGAAGAAGATCAATGATCGTTACGGAAAACTTCTAGCTGAAGAGACAGGCCTGGTCCACCATAAGCCACACGGTCTTGGGCTCGATATCGCGCTCGCTTATCCAAACAGCTATTACATAGGCATGTCCAACCTTGGCTTCCAGTCAGTCTATCAACTCTTCAATTCGTACAAAGGGACGAGCTGCGAGCGAGTATTTGTTCCGGACCCTGAGGTGGAGGAGGAGATCGAGCGCACCGGCGCGCCGCTGCGAACGCTCGAATCACAAACGCCAGTCTCCGATTTTGATGTACTGGCGATCTCGGTGTCGTTCGAGACTGATTATCTAAACATTCCAAAGCTGCTGCGGCTGGCAAAGATTCCGATCAGATCAGAAGAGCGCAACGATTGGCACCCCCTGGTCGTGCTGGGAGGGGCGGCCGCATTCCTCAATCCTGAGCCGGTCGCCGAATTTGTGGACGTCGTATGCGTCGGTGAAGGTGAGGTCCTGATCCCATCTTTGATAAATGTAATGAACGACGCCGAGTCTCGCGAAGACCTCTTATTGCGGTTGGCTAGAGAACCTGGCTTCTATGTGCCGAAGTTCTACGATGTTCATTACCATCAAGACGGAAGCCTCGGAACAATCCATCCTACAAGCGGAGCACCTCGACGGGTTTTCACCATGCGGAACCCAATGCGGAAGCAGGAGGGTCACGGCGAGTTCGATGATGATTTCATTCCCGCTAGCGAAATACTCACAAATAACACCGAGATGAGTGGGCGCTACCTGATGGAGATTTCGCGCGGTTGTTCGATGGGCTGCAGGTTTTGCTGGGCGGGTTATTCTTATCTTGCGCCACGAGTCTTTTCAGCCGACAAGTTACTTGCGCGCGCGGCCGAGATGCGTGAGTACACCGACAAGATCGGTCTTGTCGCAACCGCAGTGTGCGATCATCCCGAAATTCACCGGCTCCTCGACGGACTCGAACGGCTTGACTATCAGGTCTCGGTTTCGTCGTTGCGCTTGGATCAGATCACTCCGGAACTGCTGGACGCGCTGGTTAGGAGAAACGGTCAGCAGCTTGCCATTGCACCTGAAACGGGTTCGGATCGGTTGCGGCGGGTAATTAACAAGAACTTAACCAACGATCAGGTTGTCGAGATTGCAGAGATGATTTTCGAACGAGGCATTTTCAACCTGAAGCTTTATATGATGATCGGTTTGCCGACCGAAGAAGACGAAGACCTCGACGCCATCGTTTCTCTAACCGAGCGCATTCGCGAGCGTATGATGCACATCGGGAAGGCGCGGGGGCGTGTGGGTACAATCATCGTTTCGCTGAATGCGTTTGTGCCGAAGCCCCAGACTCCGTTTCAGTGGGAACCAATTCAACCGGAACGCGTCCTGGATCAAAAGATCAAGCGCTTGACAAGAGCTTTCAAGGGAATTCCCAACGTTGAGGTGCGCGCGATGTCATCCCGGATAGCGCAGCTGCAAGCTCTGATCTCGCTCGGAGATCGACGCGTATCGGAGTTCATTCTGGAAGTGGACCGCACTGGCAATTGGCGGCAGGCGATGCGCGGGTGGACGGAGTATTCTCTCCGCCGTCGCTCGCTGGACGAGCCGTTGCCGTGGGACGTGGTCGATATTGGACTTACGACCGAGTTCATGAAGAAAGAGTATGGGCGTGCGATGGCTGGAAAGATCACAAAGCCTTGTCCCGCTGTCGACCCTTGCATTCGCTGCGGCGTGTGCGATCCGAGGAACGTTCCTGAAAACGCGTTGGTTCAGTTGGAATGGATGAAGCCGGCTTTGAACCCAGCTCAGCAAGCGGTACTCGTTCCTCGAGCAATACAAATTGCAACCTGCGCTGACTAGCGCATCACTCATTGAGACTCTGAAGTCCTTTCGGCCTTACAACTTGAAACGGAAGTTGATCGTCGTGACTGTTGGCACCGGCTTGCCGTCGCGTGTTGAAGGCCTGAACTTCCACCGCCGCGCGGCGGACTCCGCTGGGCCCCGTAACAACAGCGGCCCCGAGATCGCGCGCGCCGATACCACGTCACCGTTCTCGTTGATACTTATCTCGACGGGAACCATTCCCTCCTGCCTCGCGTTTCTAGCCATCGCTGGATAGTCGGGTTGACCCTGTTTGATCGCTTCGCCTTTGACAACGGCGCTAGCTCGTTTTTGCGGTATTGGCAAGGGTGGAGGGCTTGGCGCGGCCGCGACAGTCTGGGGCGCGCCGGTCGGTAAGCCGCGCGGCTCGAAGCTCTCGCCTCCTTTTTGATCTGCCAGCGATACCAAGGGCGGTGAGGCCGCTGCGGGTTTGTTCACCCTTGGCTGCTCAGTGATCGCGGCAGGAACTGCCTTCGGCCCTGGTTGTTCAGATAGCCTTTGGGCGGTTAGCTTCTGTGTTTCGGCGGCCGACGACGTCGCCGTCCCTATCTGAACAGGAGGAACGTCAATCTTGACCGCTTCCCGATCACCCAGGAGCTGGAGATCCTCGTTCGAAGGCAAACCTGGCGGAGAGTATCCTGCGTCACCGGAAGCCAACGAGGCCAATTCTTCGTACTTCCTGTCGAGTTGAACGCCATACATCGAAGCGCCTTTCAGAGCGCCCAGCGTGATCGCCATTACAGCCACCAGAGCAACCGGTGCTACGTAAAGCCATTTTGGTCTTCGACCGGGCGATTCCGCGCTCGTTCTACTCGCCAGCGCCAACGTGGCCGGGACCACCAGACTCTTCGAACTCGAGGGCGTCTCCGCCTGGATGGGCGAACGCTCCAAGAGTCGCTCCATCGCAGGCGTCGTCTCGCGAACGTGCAACTCCAGATTGGCAGGTCCTCGCTCGGCAACAGGCCTCTTGGGTTGAACCGAAGGCTCTCCCTGGACCGTACTCCGCGAAGCGCTTGAAGAAATAATGGAAGCTTGTGGTTGAGTCTCGCGGCGAGCAGCCAAAGGCTGTGCTGCTGGCGGTGGAGGAACACGCGCACCGACGGCCTGAGGTTCAGCTTGTATGTGTACCGTCTGGAAACCTGTTGGCGCCACCTCGATCGGCAAAACGGTGGACGATGGCGCTTCGGTTTCACGATGGATTGCTGCGGAGGGATCAACCGTTGCGGACGGAACGGGAGCGGACGCCTTCGGCGGGAACCGTTGACTCGACGCCGGCTCTGCCCCGATTGAGGGCCGTTGAATTCCAGAGTCGGTCATCTGGCGGGATGGTATGGGCGGCGTTCCAGTCGGGCTTTCGAGCCTCGCACTGCCTGAGTGCGCGAGGCGGGTCGCCCTAAGCGTATACTCAGTGGCTCGCGCGGACTCGCCGCGTGCCTCGTGTATGCGAGCTAACTCAAGACACTCTCGCTCCGCGTCCTTTATCATCTCGTTTCGGAGATAGATGTCCTTGAGCTTGCCGTGAACATCGAGGTTATCCGGCGAGCGCTTGACGACCTCTTTAAGGAGCACGATAGCTTGATCGACATCACCGTAGCCGACCAGCATTTCGGCTTTAGAAAGCTGCCGTATCAAGGACTCCTCGTCGGCAGTTGATAAGCTTTCCATGTGTTCCGACGCCTGTCTGGGTGATGCCGAGTCCGTCCCCGACGAAGTCCTTAATCCTCCGGTTCCAGTCTTCAGTTGGCTGACAAGAGAGCTCGTATCAGAGGCAGCGACGTCTGCTTGAAGACCAGCGATAGCCGCCTTTGCCTGAGGGCTCCCTGGTTTGGAAGTGAGCGCCCGGTGGTTAGCCTGAAGAGCACCGGTGAGCTGTCCCGCGTCGGCCAGCAGCGCGCCCGCTCGGATGAATTCATCATGAGCCTTTTCAATCATTCCTTCGCGAAGGTAAATCTCGCCGAGATTCATCAGCACCGGCGCGTTCGAGGGATCTAGGTCGAGTGCCTTCCTCAGAAGGTAAGCTGCTTTTATGCCGGAGCCGCTGTTCAAATAGCCGTCGGCGATTCTAGTGAAATCGTCAATCGCCTCTTTGGTGCGGCCCGCGCTGACGTACAACTCACCGAGCGCGTTGATGGTGGTCAGATCGTAAGGGTCAGCCTGGACAATCATCCGGTGTATGGCGATGGCGCCGGTGATTTCCCCCCTGCTCACGTGCTCCTCGGCTTTGCGCAATGCCTCCATCTTGTTGAACGGCATATTGCCTCCTGATTATGTCTTTGTCTCTCGGATCCAGATCAGACAAGTGCACGCCTTGTCGCATGCGCGCGGCGCATTGTCGGCAAGTGGCGGTTCCGCTTCTTTTTGAGCAGGAAATCCGAGGACGTGCATCGACTTACCGCAGCTACCCTGAAGCCAGTCGAGCGACCGCTCAATCACTCAAGGCAATAACGTGCCGCGAACTCGGTACTTGTTTGTTCGTTGTTAGGGGCAGTTTGGAGTCAGAACCTGGCCCACATTAAAGCATGCGAGGCTCACCGTTGCAACGCTCTTGTTCGGGCTTAGGTAGCGAAAATCGCGCAGTGCGGTGAGCCTTTGACTGTCCGTTGTCTGCCATGCAAGCAGGGGATTCCTTGAGCGCGTCTCCCCGCGATGTTAGTATCTCGCCCGTTCCTAGCTTGCTCCACACCGCGAAAGGGTCATCCGAGTGCCGCCATCTCCCTCGCCCGTTGAAGTGTCGGAACCCAAAAGTAAACCGTTACAGGCTAACCTCCTAATCAGGTGGAGCGCCGTGTTAGGATCCGGCGCCGCACTTGCGCTGATCCCGGCTCCCGCTGAAATCACGCCTCAGTCGTGGCGGCTGCTTGCGATATTTGTAGCTACAATCATTGGATTGATCGTGCAGCCCTTGCCCGGCGGAGCGATGGTTCTGCTTGGCGTCGCCGCCATTGCGCTCTTGGGAGTTATGCCCGTAGACCAGGCGCTCGCGGGCTATGGGGATCCTGTTGTTTGGCTTGTGCTTGCCGCTTTCTTTATGTCCCGCGGGATGATCAAGACCGGTCTCGGCAAGCGAATCGCTTTCCTGTTCATTCGGGCTATAGGGAAGCGTTCACTGGGACTCGGCTATGCGTTGGTCTTCACAGACGTATTGCTTGCGACATTCATCCCATCCAACGGCGCGCGCTCGGGCGGGATTATCTTCCCGATCGCCAAGAGCCTCGCCGAAGCGTACGACTCGAAGCCGGGCCCAACGGCGGCAAGGCTCGGCGCATTCCTGATGATCCTGATCTACCAATGCGAGGTGATAATCTGTGCGATGTTCCTTACCGGGCAGGCTTCGAATCCGCTGATCGCCAAGTTCGCCATGCAGGCCACCGGAATCGAGCTAAGCTACAGCCGCTGGGCACTGGGCGCCATCGTTCCGGGACTTGTTTCTCTGCTGGTCATACCACTGCTGCTCTATCGAATCTTTCCGCCGGAGATCAAGCGCACGCCCGCCGCTGCCGAACTCGCCGCCACCGAACTCAAGCAAATGGGTCCGATGACACAGCAAGAAAGGCTGATGCTGCTGGTCTTCGCGCTCGTAGCCTCGCTTTGGATGACGACCGCTTTCCACGGAATTCACTACGCGGCGGTCGCGCTGCTTGGAATTAGCGTACTGTTATTGACCGGCGTGCTGACGTGGGAAGACGCGCTGACCGAACGAGCTGCTTGGGATGTCTTTATCTGGTATGGGGGACTGGTGAGAATGGCCGAAGCTCTGAGCGAGACGGGGATCACCAAACGATTCGCCGATACCGCTGCCGGATTCACCGCGGGTTGGGCGTGGTGGGCAGCGCTCGCGATCCTGTTGTTGCTCTATTTTTACGCGCACTACGGCTTCGCAAGCATCACCGCACACTCCACCGCTATGTACACTCCTTTTCTAGTTGTAATCATCGCTGCGGGAGCGCCCGCTTACTTAGCGGTGTTGTTGCTGGCTTACTGTTCGAACTTGATGGCGGGCCTCACTCACTACGGCACCACGCCCGCCCCAATCTATTTCGGCGCGGGCTATCTCAAGCAACGCACCTGGTGGCGGCTGGGATTGATTGCTTCAATACCAAACATCCTGATCTGGGTTGCAGTGGGATGCGCGTGGTGGAAGATCCTCGGATGGTGGTGAGCGTATAAGCGGACTCCTGCGGGGTTCGCTGTCCGCAACCTGCGACCCGATGTGGATTTCGGCAGGAGTTTATTGACCGAACTTCATCATATCCAACTGGCGGCGCGCATTGTTGCTGAACTCAAGCGCCGCCGGATTCGACGGCACGACCCCGTCCAGGTCAGTCGAAAGAGCTTTGAAACGAAACTTGCCGTTCTTTTCGATGTAGACCCGAACGTCGCCTTGCTGAATGTTGCCCGGCGCCGCGCTAACCACAAGCGTCTTGTCGACAAGTCGAGGCTTCAGCAGCCCCTCCGCATCGCCGGCTATTACTAGATCGACTTCGGGGTTCTCGTTTGCAAGCCGGATCGCCGGCTCCAGTTCACAGTGCGCAACAAGCACCAGGATGTCGCAATCCTTGCGCGCGCTCGGCACAACTTGTCGGGCGGAGTCGAACATGTTCCGGACAGTCGCATCCCGCATCCCCTGTTGAGCCTTGAGCGGCGAAGCCAATCCAACGAACCCAATCCTGACTTTGTCTTTGATCCTTGGACCGGAGACTTCCTTGATCACGTAAGGACGCGGAGCAGCCGTGTCGGGTCCGAAAACCGCATTTGCGGATATGATGTTATTGATAATCGGCAGCTGCGCGGTTCGTTGCGCAAGGTCATCACGCGCCAGCAGCTTCCTTGCGTAGATCGCGTCGGAGCGGGAAAGGTTGACCACATCGACAGGCCAACGGCTGAATGCTTCCGCCACAAGCTGGTTTTGCAGCATCACCAGACGATCGTTCGAGGGCGTGTACCAAAGATTACCTACATCAACCTCTAAGATGGGCGTTTCGGGAAACTTCTTTCTGAAACCTTCCAGATAACCTACCCGCCGCGCAAGCCCGCCGCGCGGAAAACTGCAGTCGCAGAGACTCAGGTTGCCGCGCATGTTGGCGATGAGAAGAATAGCCAGCGCCGCTCCGTCATCCACTCCCAGCCTTTCATCGAATGTCTCTTTCGGCGGCTCCTGAACCATGCTGGAACCAGTCGGCACAGTCAACGCACCTGCGAGAATAAGCAGCAGCGCGACGAATGAGCAGACGTTTCTGTTGAACAAGCCGGTTCACCTCACAGACAAACAAAGTGATTCTCAAAGTCAGCCCTAGCGACGGTATTGGCTTGGGCGGTTGCAGGTTCGCGGCAGCCTCGCCTCGAAAGCTCACGCTATCACAGCCCCAGCTCCCGGAGCAATTCAGTGCCGCGAAGCCGCGTTCGCGCCGCGGTAGCCGAGGTGTCGGGAGATCTTCATTGCCGCCTCCTTGACCATTGTCGCGATCTTTGAGATCGACACCCTGTTCACTTCACCCGCAGTGCCGCTCACACCAATCGCTGCCTGCACGCGCCCCAAGCCATCAAAGATCGGAGCCGCAACGCATCGCGCCCCCAAGCTGTTCTCTTCGTCGTCAACCGCATAGCCTTGCTGCCGCACCCGCTTCAGCTCATCAATAAACTTCGACTGCAAGGTTATGGTCTTCGGCGTTCGCTTCTTGAGACCGTGCTCTTTGAGCAGCGTCTGCACCTCGGAGTCGGATAGATATGCGGCGAGCGCTTTGCCTACGCCCGTCGAATTGACTTGCATACGACGCCCTATCCACGTGTCCATCTTGATAAAGCCCGGTGACTCGACCTTTTCGACGTACACCGCCTCTCCGCGATCCAGGACCGCCAGATGAGCGGTCAAACCCGTGCGTTTCACCAGCGCGTGGATTTCTGACTTCGCTTCTTCTCGAAGATCAACGCCGGTTTGAACGCCTCGCCCCAAGGCAAGAACCCGAAGACCCAACCTGTACTTGCCAGTGTGATCCCGCTTAAGATAGCCGCAGCGCTCCAGCGTGCGAAGTATGTAGCTCGCCGAGCTCTTTGGGATCTCGACCCTGCGGCTGATCTCCGAGTTCGTCAAACCGGAGCTCCGCTCAGCCACCGCCTCGAGGATCGCAAGCGCCCGCTCCACAGCCGTAGAGGATACATCTTCCTTTTCCGCCACAACCAACCTCCCCGGTCGATCGCTAAGTCTAACTCAGATCATTCCCGTCGAGCCAAAATCGAGATATAGAATTCGTGTTCGATATATTGAACAACAGCTAATATTCGCTGGACAGAGAGTTGGCGGATTGGTATAGTCCGGGATATCGAATTGCTGTTCGGGATATTGAACAGCTTATGAGCGGTTTCTCCGAGTCCGGAGCGGCGCACGTTCGTCCCACGACGAGTGTATAGCGGCGCTTTGTTTGTGAGGTTCGCGAGTCGATGGCTGATCCAAAACCCAATCGCGCGCTCCTCGACCCGCGCATCAATTGCGCGCCGGAGGGTTTCGATCCTCGCAAGGATCTCCCGGCCGGCTTCTGGGAATTCCTGCTTCCGTTTCATAAGCAATTCACGCCTTGGCAGCAAGAGCTGATCGAACAACGCCGCGCCGCGTTGGGTGCAGCGCACGACGGGTTGCTGCCCAATCACCTGCCGATATCCGAGCCAGACACTGGCAATTGGCACATCGAGTTGCCGGCGTGGTGCGCGGACCAGCGCAACCAGATGACCGGTCCCGCGGACGACGCCGAGCTTGTAGTCAAAATGCTCAACTCCGGCGCACCGGGTGTGATGCTGGACCTCGAAGATTCGATCGCCAACTATTGGCCCAACCTGTTGCAGGGAATCGGCAATTGTCTCAAAGCGCTACAGGGTCTTCTATCGTATCGAGACTCGAAGCGAAATCAAACTGTAGCCATTAACGACCGCGCCGCCACTGTCATATCGGTGAGGCCGCGAGGCTTGCACCTCAATCAAGCGGGCCTGCTCGACGAAAAGAGCGAGCTGATGTCGGCGTCCTTGTTTGATGTGGCGATGATCACATATCAGATCGAGCCCTCCAGGCTAAAGCATCCGCTCTCGTTCTACATACCCAAGTCCGAGTCGGCCAAAGAAGCTGTCTGGTGGTGCGAGCTGTTCCGCACGCTTGCTCAGGCCAAAGGCCTGCCGCCCGATTACATCAAATGCATGGCGCTGGTCGAGTCGCACCCT
>DATMCM010000378.1:0-5469 GCA_035558335.1 Blastocatellia bacterium
GGCCGCCGCCGGACACGCGGGAGACGATAGGCCGCTCCCATATAGCCTCGTCAAAACGCTCGACGCCACGCTGGCCGCCACTTTGAGCGAGCCTACCGCCGACTGCCGCAACAACGCTTTGATGAACCTAGTCGGCATTCGACGCGCTTTGTTCTCTGCCGCGCCGGCTTACCTGCCACCTCAATCGGACCAAGGGAGATTGACCGCATGAGATATGAAATCGATCTGTTTGGAGTGATCCTACCGAGCCTACTGCTTTGGGCGATCGTCGCCTACATCCTCACGCTCATCGCGCGCATCATCTTCGCGCGCGTAGGCCTGTACCGCCACGTTTGGCATCGGGCTCTGTTCGATTTCTCCGCGTATGTCTGCCTGCTTGGCGGCATTGTCTATCTCTCCAAGGAGTTTGTGTCATGAAACAACAAACGGAAATTCTTCGCCGCTTTGCACTGACCGGTCTAGCGGTCGCAGCCGCGATCTGGGTCGGTTACCGGCTCTGGGACTATTATATGGACGAGCCTTGGACGCGTGATGGTCATGTCCGCGCCGAAGTCGTCCCTGTGGCTCCCGACGTCGCAGGCTTTGTAACGGAAGTGCTCGTCAAGGATAATCAGATGGTCAGGCGCGGCGATATCCTTTTCCGGATCGATTCGGCGCGCTATGAGATCGCACTGAAGCAGGCTGAGGCCGTCTTGGAGGGTCGTCAGGCCCTACTCGCGGAGGCCAATGCCGATCTGAAGCGCTATAACGCGCTAACGCCCGATACCACGGTTTCGAGGCAGAGGCTTGATCAGGTGATCGCCACTCAGGGCGCTGCGAAGGCGGCGCACGACCAAGCGGTCGCTGACCGGGCACTCGCGAAATTCAATCTTGAGCGAAGCGAAGTGCGGGCCTCGGTCGGCGGCGCGGTGTCCAATATGGATCTGCGGCCCGGCACCTATCTCAGTCCCGGGAAAGGCGTGATGGCACTGGTCGACACCGACACGCTGCACGTCGAGGGATACTTCGAAGAGACGAAGTTGTCGCGTATCCATGTCGGAGATCCGGTCAACGTACGACTAATGGGCGCGTCGCGAGTTCTCCACGGCCGCGTCGAGAGCATTGAAGCGGGAGTTGAAGATCGCGATCGTGGCGAAGGATCGAATTTGCTCGCCAACGTGAACCCTACCTTCAACTGGGTCCGGCTCGCACAGCGAGTGCCAGTCCGCGTGGCACTTGAACATATTCCGGCAAACGGCGATCTGGTGGTGGGTCGCACTGCGACCGTCGAAGTTCTCGGCCGCAAGGAAGATAGTTTCCATCTGGCCAGCGCACTCGAAAGCGTAAACAAACTTGGCGACAGCAGGAAGACTTCGTCGCCCTAGCGGGCGCCGCCGCCCGCCACTTGCCTCATTTCAGATGAGGCGGGCGAGCGGGAGCGGCGGAAAGGGATAGCCTCCCAAGGGCCTCACGCTGGTGACGCGCAACGACCGCGAAAGTCGCCGGTCTGGGCGCGATAGTGTTCAACTCGCGCGAACCAGGCCGGGCATGAGCCCGCGCGAACAGAGGCTGACGACGACGGACAATGTCGAGACGATGTAGCCTGTCCTAGTTGCGTCCGTCTGGCATACTGTTTTGGCGTTTGAACTGAATGAATTCTAGGATCGTTCCATCTGGATCCTTGAAGCACAAGAACGAGCAGTCGATGCCGTGCGACCGTACGCCCCGAGCGGTTTCATAGCGCGAGACCGGTCCAGAAAATGGGACCTTGTTCTCTTCCAACAACTTTGCGACCTCAAAGATATCGTCAATCTCAAAGCAGAGGCGACCTATGCCGACGTTATGCAGTGTGGGATAGGCTTCACCCGCCGTTGGTGGGTCAATAAATTGGATGATGTCCAGGAAGGGGCGCGGCCGGTCGCCTGGTATCCTCATGAAAACCGCCCGGAAACGACGGCCCTCGGGTATGCCCAAACCCTCCCAGACGCCAGCGCCCTGCTCGAAAACGTTATCATCGAACTTTTCGAAGCCGAGCATCTCATAGAACGGAATACTGCGCGCCAGATCTCGGACGCAGATGTTGGCATGGACCCATTCGCGGATCTTGATTTTCGTCATCTCATCACCCGACCGTTCAAGGGGACACTTCTGATCGATCGGAAGCCGCTCATGCGCTTGCTATTCGCCGATCTCGATCGTGTGGCGAACAGAGGATGTTTCAAAGCGCCCTCTGCCGCCATGTTGAATGCCATGCGGCTCCGCGCGCGCCGAGCGGCGCGACAACATCACTGCTGCCAGAAAGTCTTGGATACCTTTCGGCGCGCAGCACGCGTCTCTGGTTTTGCGAAATCTTCCATACCGTCGGTCGCGAAGCGGCCGGGTTTGCTGTCGAATGGCTGAAGGGGGACCTCGAAAGCCATGGCCAACTGCACCGGCAGGTCGGCGCTCTTGTTGAGGACAAACTTCGAGCGTCGCAGCGTTACCGGATTCTTCGCTCCAACAACTGCGATCAGCTCTTCGATCTCCTTCGACAGATCGGCAGGCTTGCAGATCCGATTGATGAGATCGTATCTCTCGGCAGTCTTCGCGTCGAACAGCTGGCCGATCAGATTCCATTCCTTGGTCTTGCGGCGGCCGGCAAATTTTTGGAGCCGGGTGACGCCGCCCCAGCCTGGCGTGATGTCCCAGTCAATCTCCGGCATGCCCCAACGGCTCCGATCGGTGGCGACGACGAAATCGCAGGTCAACGTCAGCTCGAGCCCGCCGCCGGTGCAAACCCCGTCGACGGCCGCGATCGTGATGCAGGTGAGATCTTCGATCATCTGCGCGGTTTCCTGGTACTGGCGGCACTGCCAATACGGGTCTTCGTCGTTCCAGCTCAGAAAGTCCTTGATGTCGTCGCCGGCACAGAAGGTATCCCCGGCGCCGCGGAATACGAGAAACCGGCATTCGCGGTCCTTCTTCACTTTGCGAACGGCGTCCGCAAGCTCATCCGACATCTCGCGATCAAGCGCGTTGTGGGCGTGAGGTCTGTTGAAGGTGATCCTTGTGATCGTTGCTTCCCGATTGAAGATGATGTGCTTGTACTGTGACAAAGAGAGCCTCCCATATTGCTGCGCGTCGGTTGCGTAGTACTACTAACAATTCAGTACGCTATTGAGTATCGTTACGCAACCACTTTTGCCTCACGTCGCGATTTTTATCGCGACCACAGACTGCGCGATCACGCGCGGAAACATCAGGTGTGAAACGAAGGAGAGCCTGGCTTACGAGTCGGGCCCGATCAGACCCAGGTCCCGGGCAGATGATCTGGCCAAAATGAATTTCTGGACCTTGCCACTCGCGGTCAGAGGAAACTCATTCACGAAGCGAACGTAGCGCGGGATCTTCAAATGGGCGATCTTGCCTCGACAGAATTCTCGAAGTTCATCCTTGTTCACGTTTGCGCCCGGCTTGAGCTTTATGCATGCACAGAGCTCTTCGCCATATTTGTCGTCCGGCACGCCGACGACCTGCGCGTTCTCCACCGCGGGGTGCAGCAGCAAGAAATCCTCGATCTCGCCGCAGGAGATATTCTCACCACCCCTGATGACCATTTCCTTGATACGTCCGACGATCCTTCCATAGCCATGTTCATCAAACACACCGATATCACCCGTGCGCACCCATCCTTCGGGATCAATTACTTTTGCCGTGGTGTCAGGATCATCCCAGTATCCGAGCATGGTCGAATAGCCACGCGTGTGGATTTCGCCGGCTTCACCGATTTGAACGGTCATTCCGCTTGAATCGACGATCTTGACCTCGATATGCGGCACGACGCGTCCAACAGAGCTCACACGCCGCTCCGGCGTGTCGGTCGGCGACGTCACCATGATCGCTGAGCTGGTTTCCGTCATGCCATAGCCATTCACGACGCCGGCCATGTTCATCTCACTCGTGACCCGCCGCAGCAATTCCATCGGGACAACGGCTCCAGCGATAATTCCGGTACGAAGCGATGAAAGATTGCGACGGCGCGCATCCAGGCTGGCAAGTTCGGAGAGAAACATTGTCGGCACGCCATAAAGAGACGTACATTGCTCCTCCTCAACTGCACTCAGCACGCTATCGGCGTCGAATGCATCTCCCGGATGCACGATTTTCGCCCCACGCAGCATTGCCAGCAGGTTCCCGGTAAGCATCCCGAAGATATGGAACAGAGGAAGGGGAACACAGATCGCATCTTGATGCGATGTTCCACAGATCTCTCCGGTGAACCAGGCATTGTTGAGCAACCCGCGGTGGCTCAATGTTGCTGCCTTGGGTGGGCCGGTCGTGCCACTCGTGAATTGGATGTTGATCGGGTCGGAAGGATCAAGCTTGTCAGGCCACTCGCTGAACCCGTCATGGAGCGCGACGCGGCCGTCATCACGAATATCCTGAAATCGCGTGATACCTTCCTCACGCTCCGGGGCTGTGCAGATCAGGAGGCGCATTGCTGCCGCGCGAAGTTCGCCAGAAAACGATTGACCGATCTCGGGTGCGAGCGACCGCAGCATATCGAGGTAGTGGCTCTCCTTGAAGGAGCGCGCGAACACGAGGGCCTTGCAGCCCACCTTTGTCAGGGCATACTTGATCTCTGCCGTCTGATAGGCCGGGTTGAGATTCACAAGAACAAGGCCGAGCTTAGCAGCGGCATATTGCGTCACCGTCCACTCGGCACAATTCGGTGCCCAAATGCCGATGCGATCGCCCGGCCTCAGTCCTGCTCGCCAAAGCCCTGCCGCAAGGCTATCGACATGATACGCCAAATCCCGATACGTCCATCGAACGCTCTGATGCCGAACCACAAGCGCAATTCGATCACGGTGGCGATCTGCAACGTCATCCAATGCCTCGCCAATGGTCGTTTCGATCAGCGGCTGCGACCGATCGCCTTGAAAATGGCTTGGCCCTGACCGGGCGTTGTCCCCCACGACGTTCATCTCTAACTTTGGCTCGAAAGTTGGTTGCGTAAGGCTACTTATCATATAAAGTAGCCTTACGCAACCAAATGGCATGTACCAAGCGATCTAGTTTCGGGAGGAGATGAGAATGTGGACGAGACTTCACCTTACGATGACGTCCTTATTGGTCTTCAGCGCTTTGGGATCTTGCAACGCCCTCGCCCAAAGCAAATACGATGTCGGCGCAAGCGACCAGGAAATAAGGATCGGTAATATTTTGGCCTATAGCGGCCCTGTTTCCAGCCTCGGCGTGATCGGAAAGATCGAGGCCGCCTACTTCAGGAAAATAAACGACGAGGGCGGGATCAATGGGCGCAAGATCAATTTCATATCCTATGACGATGCTTACAGCCCGCCGAAAACAGTCGAGCAAGCCCGCAAACTCGTCGAGAGCGATGAGGTGCTGTTGATCTTCAACCCAGTTGGAACGCCGACCAACGCGGCGATCCAAAAATACATGAACTCAAAAAAGGTGCCTCAGCTGTTTGTCGGGGGCGGTGCG
>DATMCM010000379.1:0-8828 GCA_035558335.1 Blastocatellia bacterium
TCAAAAGCAATCACGTTGGGCAGTCCGTTCTCCTTGGCCATCCGGGCCATCTCCTGATTCACGTCGGCTTCAACGTCGAGGCCCAGATCTTTCGCCTTCTGCTCCATCAGCAGGTTCTCGATCAGGAAGCTCAGAACACTGGGCTTCCGTTTCTCGAATTCGGCGTCGATCTCTGCTGGGCTTTTGCCCGCCATGCGGCTGGTGAGCTCCTCTTTGAACTCCCGTGCCGCATTTAGATAGTCGGCGCGAGTTATGATGTCGCTGTTGACTCGGGCTACGATTTCGTTGACCAGCTCAGGCTCCTGCGCCCGCGCCGAACCGGACAACGCGAGGACAAAAGCCATCGCGCAAGCGGTTATTAGAAACTTCATATTGCACATCCTGTTTTTTTTAAGAATCTGAACTTTGAACCATGAACGACTAGATGCCGCCAGTTTGCAGGCATCACTCGGGAATTCAGGGTTCATCGTTTCCCGTCAATTCTGCCTTATCAGTCCGTTATATGTGAAGCCCAGCCCGGAGTCGATTATCTTGATCGAGGCCGAAGAGACGAGCCGGTCGACCGCCGAGTCGATCGTTTGTTGATTCTTTCGCGCGACGACCTCCTCAGCCAGCATCTGGCGCCGATCGTCCAGCTTCGAGCGACGTTCGTCGATTGGGTGAGATTGGATTCGCCGCTCGAGCTTGAATATATGAAAGCCATATCCGGATTCTACAATTTGGCTGACATCGCCTGGTCTCAGCGGACGAATCGCTTTTTCAAGCACATCGGGAAGCTGGCCATCGTCATAGCGCGTCATTCCGCCACGCTCCGCATTTGGCGCGTCCGAGTGCAACCGCGCGACTGCGGCGAAGTCTCGCTTGCCCTCGGTTACTTCGCGGCGCAATCGCTCTGCTTCGTCTCGCGACTGGACCCGAATCTCTCGCACGACAAAACCTCCGCGCTCGGTCAGCCGCGATTGGTTCTTTTCGATGTACTGCTGGATCTCCTCCGGCGGAACGGTCTGGTCCTTGAGCAGCACCTGCTGGTAGCACTTCTCGATCAGCAGATCGCGCGCCATCTCCTCTCGAGCGCCCGAGCCGATGGTTGTAGCCTTCATCTGCGGGTTGTCATGAGCCGCCTGACTTATTTCTGCTTCGCTGATCGTAAGCCCGGCCCGCGCCGCTTCATCCAGGACAATCCGACGGCGTATGAACTCGTCAAGCATCTGGCTCTTGAGCGAGTCGGAAGGATCGGCGCTGGTGAACTCGCCCACCTTGAGAGCGAGAAACTGATCGAACTCCGAGCGATGAATCTCGCGACCGTTGATTGAAGCGATCACCGGCGAGCGGTCGCCGCCAGCGCGACAGGCGGCAACCATCACCGCAAGCACACACAGGGCAGGTAGGTAGCGGGTAATACTCATCTTCAAGCGTTTCTGTTGATTAGCAGGGGCAAGCATACTCGATGACCCCGACGCATTGTACGAGTCGCGTCCGGTTGCCTGCAATCGGCCTGCTTCACAAGGCGACCGCAATTCTGTTTCGTTGCGGTTCTGGCGGCGCCACAAAAGCCACCGAAAAGTGAAACCATTTGGAAATGAGCCTCACTTACTGGAGTTCAGCGGTAGATCAATCAAGTTTCAATAGCTCGACGGAGGGTCCAATGAACACAAAGCCTGGTTTCCCAAGATACGTGTCGAGGGCGGCGGCGGTGGTCCTCGCAACGCTGGTCTGTTACGCGGCCGTTTCCACTATCTCCGCTCAAGGCTCAATAACCGGCGAGTGGATCATCGAGATGAAGCCGGGCAGCACCGACTTCGTCTATTTCTCGATTCATCGCCGGAGCGAAGGAGGCGGCACACACTCGTCCTCGTCGGACATTCGGGCCGACAGTCTGAAGGGACTGACCTCCGCTCAAGCCTCGGGCAGCGGTTCAGCGGTCAGTTTTCAGATCGTGCGAGAAGCCGGGACGCTGAACTGTGAAGGCTGGTTCAAAGAGGGAAAGGGCTCTGGAAGTTTTACGTTCGTCCCAAATCAACGCTTTGCTGCTGAAATGAGAAGTCTCGGCTACGAACAACTCTCGGACGAGAAGCTGTTCGCGATGTCAGTGCACGACATCGGGCTGACTTTCATACGAGAGCTGAGCGCGCTCGGCTATGACCATCTGACGACCGATCAGCTTTTCGCAATGCGCATTCACGGCGCCGGCCCTCAATTCATCAACGAGTTGAAAGCGGAGGGTTATGACCACGTATCTGTCGACAATCTTGTCGCGATGCGGATTCACGGCGTCAAGCCCGCGTTCATAGCGGAGTTCAAATCGCTAGGATATGACCATCCGCCCCTCGATCAGCTTGTGGCGATGCGAATACACGGAGTAAGCACCGAGTTCATCAAGAACCTGCAAGAATCGGGCTACCGGGAGCCGCCGATCGATCAACTGATCGCAATGCGAATTCACGGCGTTAAAAATGAATTCATCAAGGAGTTGCGGGAGCTTGGCTACGAGCAGATATCGATCGATCAACTGGTCGCGATGAGGATTCACGGGGTGAGCACCGCATTCGTCAAGGAGATCAAGGCGCAAGGCTACGACCGCGTCTCACCCGATCAACTTGTAGCGATGCGAATCCACGGAGTGAGCTCGGCGTTCATCGAGAAGGCGAAGTCTCGTGGCTACAACGATGCGTCCATAGATCAACTGATCGAGTTGAGGATTCACGGCTTTGACAAATAACCACGTACGGAGGTCTGCCATGAGAACAAAACTTGTTTCCGCTCTGAGTCTTGTCGGAGCGCTCTCAGTTCTGAGCCTGGCTGGTTGGTTCTCGGCCTCTCCGGCGAACGCCCAGGATAGCTTCACCGGGCAATGGATAATTGAAACGTCTCCCAGGACTGACCGCTTACACCTTGCACTGAGCTACACGTCCAGTGGAACTGGCCACGGCCATAACACCTCGGGGTTCGGCATCACACCCGACCGGCTTCAAGGGCTAAGTCAGGCGCAAATCATGTCTGCGGGCTCGCGCGTCCAGTTCCAACTGGTTCGCGACGCAGGCACTTTGAACTGCGAAGGCTGGTTCAAGGAGGGCAAGGGCTCCGGTCATTTCATCTTCGCGGCCAATCCCAGATTTGCCGCCGAGCTTGCGCAACGAGGCTATCAGGCACCCTCCGAAGCGCAGCAGTTTTCGATGACGCTCAGCGACGTCAGCCTAGCGTTTATCGACGAGCTCAAGGCTCAGGGCTATGAACGTCCTTCGCTCGATCAGCTTGTTCGAATGGGCGAACACGGAGTGGATCTTGAATACATCCGAGATTTGAAAGCGTTAGGCTACATCGTTGAATCCGTCGACCTCGTTACCAGAATGGTTGACCACGGAGTGACCCCGCATTTCATCAGAGAGTTGGATGCGATGGGCTTCACGCAGCTTCCAGTTGAAAAGTTGATCAAGACGGTCGATCACGGCGTCACGCCGCGATTCATCAATGAGCTCAAAGCCGCCGGTTATGCAGACCTCTCCCTCGAGCAGATGACCAGAGTTATAGATCACGGGGTGAATGGAAAGTTTATCAACGAAGTGGAAACACTGGGCTACGGGCGGCCTCCGCTCGAGCAACTGGTGAAAATGCAGGATCACGGAGTCACTCCCAGGTTTATCAAAGAGCTTAAGGACCTCGGATTTGAGAATCTCCAGATTGAGCAGCTCGTTCGAATGCAGGATCACGGCGTCACGCCAGGGTTCATCAAGAAGGCTCGCTCGCGGGGATTCAACAACCAGTCGATCGATGAATTGATTAGGCTTGCAGATCGCGGGTTCGAGAACTGAAACAACTGGCGCAGTTCAAGGCTTCAACCCGAATGCTTTCCGGATCGCGCTACGGACGATTCCACACCCCTTGATCGCTTCCTTTGCAGTTGGCTTTGTTGCTGAGCTTCCCGGATAGCGATATTCAACGGCGAAGTCAGTTAAGAAGATCACATCTTGACGCAGCACACTCCAGCTCGGCTCCAGGGCGAGAGCTTGACTCAACAGTTTCTCGAGATCGTGCGTTTTACCAAATGAAATGCCGGCTTCCTCAAGTCGACCCTTCAGGTATTTCTCGTCGCATTGTTGAGTGTGAAAACAGGCTCCATCGTAATTCGGGTGCTTTCGGGAGCGGAATAAGATTCCGGCCGCGTTCCAGTCACCTTCCGCTTTGCTGATCCACTCCCTGGTGATCGGCTTCATAGATGACCTTTCCGCGTTCCAGGATCTCGCGCACGAACGAGTCTCCCATCTTCAACCGTCGTGATATCTGTTGCGGGGTTCGAACTAGCAGATCGAGCGCCAACCCTGCTTCAATACGGCTTCTGATCGTGACGGCTTGTTGGTGTGGTGTCACCTTGAATGGCATTATGACCAACAGATCGACATCCGAGTCCCACTCGGGCTTGCCGTAAGCGTGCGACCCGAACAAAATGATTCTGTGCGGGCGAAACTCGCGGGCAATCTGCTCGCAGAGACGTTCGATTTCGCGGTGCGTTGTTGATCGAATCGCTTTCATTGGGGCAAGATTATACTCTCGATCTGTGAAAATCACTTCTTTTTCGGCGGGTTCAACTCGCGGCCTTCAGCTCGTAGTTATGCAAATCGATCCTTTCTCGTAAGGGTTCTGGTTGGTTTCCTTTACCGCAAGCGATTCAGCAACTCCCTCACTTCATCAAACACCGCGGCGTCGTCCCGAGACTCGAGCCTGATCTTCAACACTCCACTCGGGGCGAAGCTCGCCGAGCCTTCTGAAACCATTGCGATCAGCTTGTCGGGATCGACCTTCGCCTGCTCCGAGAACTTCACCGCCAAACGGTCGGCTTCGCGGTCGATCGAGATCACTCCGAGCCTCGTAGCTTCGCGGCGAAGCTTTGCAAATTCAAATAAGCTCTCCACCGTCTCGGGTATCGGACCGTACCTGTCAGATATCTCAGCGTGAACTTCCGCAAGCTCTTCTTCGCTTTCAGCCGATGAGATTCGCTTGTAGGTGCGAAGCCGCTGGCTCATATCGTAGACGAAGTCTTCCGGTATTCGAATATCCAGACCAAGGTTGATCGTCGTCGAGACTTCTTCTTCGATCGGCTCGCCCTTCAGCTCGCGCACCGTGCGTTCGAGCATCTGAGTGTACAAGTCGAACCCGATCGCATCGATCTGGCCCGACTGCTGGCCGCCCAACAGGTTCCCCGCTCCGCGAAGCTCGAGATCGAGCGCCGCAATCCTGAAGCCCGCGCCCAGATCGGAGAACTCACGAATCGCGGCAAGCCTTCGACGGGCAATGTCCGACAGCGTGTCCTCAGCGGGGATCAGCAGATAAGCGTACGCCCGCCGGTTCGATCGCCCGACGCGCCCGCGCAGTTGGTAAAGCTGCGACAGGCCGTACTTGTCCGCGCGGTTGATGATGATCGTGTTGGCCAGCGGAATGTCGATGCCGTTTTCGATGATCGTGGTGCACACCAGCACATCGAGTTCGTGACGCACAAACTTCAAGATGACATCTTCGAGGTCTTTTTCTCCCATCTGTCCGTGGCCGACTCCGATCCGGGCCCCGGGCACCAGCCGTTGAATCAACTCTGCGATAGTGAAGATGGTCTCGACGCGATTGTGTACGAAGAAGACCTGTCCGCTTCGCTGCAACTCGAGCTCGATCGCCGATCGCACGAGGGGCTCGGAGAACTGGACGACGTGAGTCTGAATCGCGAGGCGGTCGCGAGGCGGAGTTTCGATGATGCTCATGTCGCGCAAGCCGGCCAGCGACATGTTCAACGTGCGCGGAATCGGAGTGGCCGACATCGCAATCACATCGACCTTCTTGCGCATCTGCTTGATGCGCTCCTTGTGCGCAACACCGAAGCGCTGCTCTTCATCGACGATAAGAAGCCCGAGATCTTTGAAGCGTATGTCCTTGGACAAGAGCCGGTGTGTCCCGATGACTACATCGACGCTTCCGGCTTCGAGCATCTTCACGACTTCTTTCTGGTCCTTTGTGGTTCGAAAGCGCGAGAGCATCTCGATGCGCGCGGGAAACGCGCTGAATCGCTGTTGAAACGTCTTGAGGTGCTGGAACACGAGCACGGTGGTCGGCGCAAGCACCGCGACTTGCTTTCCTTCCATAACCGCCTTAAAAACGGCTCTCATAGCCACTTCCGTCTTGCCGTAGCCGACATCGCCCACGATCAATCGGTCCATCGGCTGAGCGCTCTCCATCCCGGACTTCACGTCTTCGATGGCGGCTTCCTGATCGGCAGTGAGCTGATACTCGAACGCGTCTTCGAACTCTTGCTGCCAAGGCGTGTCCGACCCGTACGCGTGACCTTGAACAAGCTTGCGCTCGGCGTAGAGCTTCAACAACTCCTCGGCCATGTCGCGCATCGCGCGTTTGGCCCTCGCCTTTGCCTTTTGCCATCCAACGCCTCCAAGCCGGTCAAGCGTCGGCTTATTTCCTTCGCTCCCCGAGTAACGCTGGACCAGATCCAAGCGCTCGACCGGCACGTAGAGCCGCGCGCCTTCCGCGTAAGTCAACAGCATGAACTCGCGAACATCCGACCTCGCTCGCTCGAGTCCGGCGGCTACGTTGCCGGTAGCCGCGCCCGCGGTGGTGATTTGAGTCAACCCCTGAAATTGCCCGATTCCGTGATCCACATGCACAACGTAGTCGCCGACTTTCAAGTCGCCGAGGTCCGAGAGAAATGCCGAAGCTTTGCGTTGCTTGCGCGCGCGCTTTGGGAGTGCTCGCTGTCGCGCGGACATTTCGGCTTCACCGAACACGTCGGTCTCGGTGAGCAGGTTCAGATCGCCTAACGGCAGTGCGAAGCCGTTCGACACTCGGCCGACGGTGACTAAGCGACGATCAGCCCGGGCCGCGCCGGATTGTGGTTGCGAAGTAGAGAGCGAAGGCGCGAGCTCGGCAGCAACGTTGTAATCGGCAAGCATCTCGACTATGCGTTCGGCCAACCCGAGGCTGTGCATTACGAACAGCGTTGTGCGCGGGTCGGCTTCGAGGTCGTGCGCCAGGTCTTGAACGCGGCCGTGGTACCTGCGAGGCGCTTGCGAAATGATCGGTATGTCCGGCGTTGCTTCGGTGACGTTGAACAAAAAGAGATTGCTGGATCTCCTCCGGCTCGCGGAAAGACTCGGACCCGGGAGCGCGGGCGTCTCGCCCGCAGGTTTCGCGGTGATAGCGGAACTCGCGGGCGAGACGCCCGCGCTCCCAGCGGGAATCGTCAGCGAGTCGATCCGAAAGCGTTCGTCCGTTGCGGCAGCTTCACGCCCAAGCACGCGAAGCTCGACCCGTGTGCCCGAATCAAGCTTTGCTCGCAACTCGTCCACGGTGAGAAACAACTCGTCGGGCGCGAGCGCGAGCTCTCCGCCTTCGTCGGCTTGCGCGAATCGATCGGCAAGCAGCGCGTAGAACTCCCCCGCGCGCTTCTCAATCTCGGCCGGCTCATCGATGATCAGAAGCGCGTCTTTTAAATAGTCGAAGGCCGACGACTTGAGCGGGCGAGTGAGCGGGATCAAGTACTCCCAACCGGGGAACGGCTCGCCTCGCTCGGCGTGCGCGAGCCGCGCCCGAAGATCGCGTCGAAAGCGTTCATCGGTCCAGCGCAGTTGGGCGGCTTCGGCCCACTGCATGAACTCTTCGCGGCGTACGGAAAGCTCGCGCATCGGCACGATAATCGTTTCGCTGACTCGGTTCACCGAGCGCTGGGTTTCAGGGTCAAACTCGCGGATCGATTCAACTGTGTCGCCAAAGAACTCGACACGGTGCGGGGCGTCGTGCGCGGGCGAAAAGATGTCGAGGATGCCACCTCGCAAGCTGAACTCGCCGACCGCCCCAACGGGCTCCTGGCGAACGTAGCCTCCCGCGATCAAAAGATCGACGATCAACTCAGGCGGCATGTCTTCGCCGGTGCGAAGCGTAATGCTCGACGATTTGAAAGCGCCGGGCGCGACCGTGCGTTCTGCAAGCGCTGCGATCGATGTAAGCAATATTCGCGCTTCGCCGGCGGCGGCGCGGTGCAAAGCGAGCGCGCGTTGTTCGAGTGCTTCTGCGTGAGGCGATGTGCCGTCGTAGGGGTCGGCTTCAAACGCCGGGATAGTGAGCACGCTTTGCGACCCGGAGCCTGAGCCGCTCAGCGCCGAGTAGAAAAACTCGACCTCGGGAAGAAACTCCTCGACCTCGCGATTCGAGCGAGTCACAAAGACCACGCGCCGGCCGGTCTTTTTCTCGAGCGTCGCCAGAATCAACGCGCGCGCGCTTCCGGCCAGCCCGGAGACCACGACGACGCGACTGCGACTAGTGACCTCGGATGCTACTCGTTCAACTTCTCCGCTGTCGAACAAGGCCGTAAACATCTCGGCAACGCCGGGCTGGGGTGTAGAGTCGATGGCCAAATGTTGCTTCAGGCTCCCGTTTGGAAAATGGCGACGAAGCAGAATTGTAGCAAGCGGGCTCTAACGGAAAAAGTTAGCGAGGAGCCGGAGACGTGCGGTGCCGCCGCGCTACGAAGCCTGAGGGACAAGTTGCGGCGCTGGTTCGACTTCGAGGCGAGGCGTTTCGCGTTGGGCCTGATCGCGCGAGTCCTTGCTTCTGTCTCTCCTGCTCGCGAGGGTCCGATCGGCAAACGATTTCCACTGGCGAACGTGGTACAGATTTGGTTCGTTTTTCAGCGTGGCGAGAACGGAAAGGACAACGCTGGCAGCGTCCGGGGGACCGTCGTTCAAAACGCGCTCGAACTGTTTGATGAAGTCGTCTTTCAAGGTGGGCGTGCTGTTATACATGTCCTTCGCTTTGAAGACGTCCTCGAGATCAGTGGCGGT
>DATMCM010000380.1:0-4229 GCA_035558335.1 Blastocatellia bacterium
AAGCCGCCGGCCCCCGGCAAGATGTCGCTCAAACAGACGGCGGTACATCTGGGTCATACAAACCAGATGTTTGCAGAACGCGTCGAGCAAATGTTGGAGCTTGACCAGCCTCCAATCAAGATCATCGACGCCGCCCTCGAAGATCTCGAGTCGTACAAGGCGGCGGATCTCGATCAGGCTGTTGATGAGTTCTTACTCGGCCGCAAGCGATTGATCGAAAGGCTCGGCAAGTTGCATCCGCAGGAGTGGCAGCGGCGTGGGGTTCATCCCGAGTATCAAAACTACGATGTACAGATGGCCGTCGAGCACTTGCTGCTACACGAGGCTCACCACCTGTACAGCATGGAGCAGTTGCGCGCCGCGCTGGATCGATGGGACCAGCGCTGAGTTACGAACCTGATACAACTGAGTCGTGATCTTCGCGGCCTGGTTGGAAAAAACTTCTCTGCTGATTACGGCGTGACGATTTGCCGTAGCGTAATGTCTAGAATCCCTTGTCTCGAAAGGCCAATAGATAGATCGCCGCCCCGACCACCGGAAACAGCAATATCAGAATCAGCAACACCGCCTTGCTGGTCGTGTCGCGGCTCGACTTTATGACATCGCTGATCGCGAATATGTCGAGGATGATCACCGCCGCTAACCACAAAAACGTAAACATGTCTTCGCGTCTCCTTTTGTTGCCTCTTATGCTTGCCTACAGTTACGAGGTCCTTTGATTGAAAGTTCAACCTTCCGGGAGGCGTAACGGCTCGGACTCGGGCCCTGGGTTGTCCGCGTCCCAATTCGAATGCTTCTCAGCGCAGTCTCAGCGCCTCAGCGTCTTCGCGGTTGGTAGGAACCGCAAGACTGCTAACCGCGGAGACACCGAGACGCAGAGCCTGCGCTGAGAATAAAGATTCAGGTACACCGTCATGAACGCGATTCTTGACACTCGAATTGCGTGCAACCTACAATCACGACGCTCCGTCATCTCCAGTCATAAGATCAGGTTCGGCGGCTTTCAGGCCGGGCCGGGGGTTAGCAAAGCGTGAGAGTCCGTCTGATAGTTTCTATCTTCATAGCCATCTCAATGGCAGCGCCGGGCTCGCATCTTCCGCGCGCGGCCGTTGCCGATGATGAAGGGCCGAAAGAGCTGGAGGCTTTCCAGGCTTATCTCGATCCGGCTCCTTCCGGGATGGATGTACGCTACGCGTGGACTGTTCCTGGAGGCAAAGGCGAGAATGTTAAGATCGTTGACATAGAATACAACTGGAATCTCAACCACAACGATCTCACTGGTGCCACGTCCAACACTTTTCTTCTGGTCAGGGGAATTGATCATGTCCCTGATCCCGCTCAAAATGAAGGTAACATAAATCATGGTACGGCGGTGCTGGGTGAACTGGTCGCGGCAGACGACGGCATTGGGGTTACTGGCATTGCTCACAAAGCCAGAATTGGATTGGTCAATCCGTTGACAAACGGAACCACACCAGACGCGGTAGGCGCGATTGAGCGAGCAGCTTCGAGCCTCGATCCGGGAGACGTGATGTTGCTCGAATTGTCGGTGGCCGGCCCGCGGTTCGATCCGTTCGTCGGGCGGGGGTTGGTCCCGGTCGAATACGATCCGGCCATTTTCGCTGCGATCAAGGCGGCGACCGATGCGGGGATCATTGTCATCGAGTCCGCCGGCAACGGCTTTGACAACCTGGACCATCCGGACTATGGGGGAGCATTCAATCGAAACAACCGAAACTCGGGAGCGATGATTGTTGGCGCCGGCAAACCGCCCGAGGGCGGGATCTACGGTTCAGGGCCGGATCGAACGCGCATCGAACAATCAAACTACGGCTCGCGTGTTGATCTTCAGGGCTGGGGCATCTTCGTGACGACCTGCGGCTACGGCGACTTGCGGCGCGAGCAAGGCGAAAACAACTGGTACACAATCGAGTTTGGATTTACGTCCGCAGCTACGGCGATGGTAGCGGGAGCAGCGGCGGTGCTTCAAAGCATCGTCAAGCAGCGAGGGCGCGCTCCGCTTACACCCGCAGAGCTGCGGCGCCTGCTGGTATCTACCGGCACGCCGCAAGCTGGAAACACAAGCCAGCACATTGGGCCGCGCCCCAACTTGCGCGCGGCGATCGCCAACCTGGATTCACCGGCTCCAGACCCGGCCATCAGCAGAATCAAGCTCAAATCAGGCGCTAAGTTGGTGGTTGATGGAGCCGGTTTCACCGCCGGTGATTCTATAGTTGAGATAAACGGAACTGCCGTCTCGAAAATGAAATACCCTGCCGAATACCAGTTTCCCAGCGGCGAGACTACCCGGTTGACTACCAAAGGTGACATCAGCGCCCTGCTGCCGAAAGGCGTCGAGGTGTCGATAGTCGTCTTCACACCAAGCTCCGGGAAACGCTCGGAGACCTTTCCGTTTACCCGTTAGAGTCGCGGGCCCATTGATCATAAAGTTAAGCGAAGGACTCTGCGTCTCGCGCAGACTCAGAATCCTTCTCATCGGTTTCACCTGCAGTTTCTAAGGCAAGCCTCGAGGCGTTCGTGCACTCGCCTCTCACACTCGCGCCGTTCGCGTGAAGGAAGCAAGTGGCACCGCCGCTCCGCCTCCCTGGCTTCCTCCCGACAGCGCGCCGCACAACCTCCGCGCGCGGCTTGCCCGCCTCTTTCCGTTGGACCCGAAGCCCGACCTGCCGTCGCGAACCCCAGACAGAAAACCAGACTGACAATCATCAAAGTCCTTCTCATTACACACATCTCCTTTCAAGCCGCCGCATCATTTCAATGCTGCCGCTGGTTGAATTGGTTCTTGGGGCGGGGAGGTCGCTTATGGATTGGACGATGATTGTTGCCGCGAGGTCTTAATATCCGTGAGCTTACTTCTTCTCGACGACGGCGGCCGGGCGAAGTTTCTCCAGGTTCGCGAACGCTTCGTTTGTAATGAAACTCCCGAAGTTCGCTCCAAACATCGAAATTGTCGATTCGTAGGTCTTATGACGATACTCGTCCTCGCTCAGTATGTATCCGACGGCATCGTTGGTCAGCCCAAGCAGGAAGGTCTTCTCGAAGCCAAGCAAACGACCTCGCTCTTTCACTTGAATGTTCAAGATGCTGCTCAGCTCTCCGGGAATGGTCACGAAGGCAAACTTGTCGTCGAATGACACGGCAGAGACTTCGGAATCGTAGACGGCCGGATACGAAATACCAGAAGGAAAGCTTGCCGGCGGAACGAACTTCAACGAGAGAGGCGAACGCGTCAGCTTGATCACAACCGAGTCTTGCGGCTTGATCATCAAAACGACTTTGAAGACTTCAGCGGCGAGGATCGTCCCAACGTTCTCCGCTTTCTCCCACTGGTCGTTGCCGAGAAACGCTCGGGGCGCGACGGTGCCCTGCGCGCCGTTTGCGAAGATCGCGATCGCGTCGCCCCCGATCATCTTCTCGACAGCGCGCCGCGCGTAGCCAACGAAGTCCGCTGAGAAGGTCATGTTCTCCGCGCCGAGCACCGTCGGGTGCGCCGCGAAGTTCATCAACACCGCCATCGGTTTTCCGGTGTCGGCCGAGTCAACGCGAACCACGCCGACCTCGGGATCGATGGGGCCGTTTGGAGGCCATGAAGATCTGAACCGCGAGATGCCCCGCGCTTCGCCCGCTCCAAACGCTATTCGCGCGGGCCTGAGGTTCTTGTCGGCGGCGATTACTGCTTCGGCCGTTCGTTGCTCGTAGAGCGCTCGAATCTTTGGATCGAACTTGCCCGCCAGAATCATCGCAAGCGGCGGCAACATCTCCATAAATGCGCCGCCGCCCGAATGGGTGTGCGAGGACATCACAAAGATATGATCTGCGGAGAGGCGCGTGGCTGCGGAGGCGATGGCTCGAATACGCTCGACCATTCCGTGATCAAAGCCGAGATGATCAACGGCAACAAATGCGAGTTTCTCGGTTCCATTATCGATTACAAGCGCGCGAGCTTCGCAGGCATCGTGTACCCCGGTCGAGGGTTTCGCGGCGCGCGCGCCGTAGCCGGCTAGCGGAGTTCCAACCGGAGGCGTGATGTCGGCTTTGCCAACGCCTGCCCTGAGCGTGCCCTGCGCGCTCGCGGTAGCGGCACACAAGATGACAACGAGAACTGCGTTTGCGACTGCAACACGGATTCTTCTATTCATGAATTAGCTGTCTTTTGGTGGCCGGTGACCAGTGGTTAGTGGTTAGTGGTTAGTGGTTAGTGGTTAGTG
>DATMCM010000381.1:0-9199 GCA_035558335.1 Blastocatellia bacterium
CAGTCGTGGAAGCGTCTCACCCAAGATCATTCCGTTTATCTTGATGCACGTCGCGTGTTTGGCAGTGCTCTTTGTCGGAATCAGCCTCCCGGCCGTGCTGCTGTGCATCGGCCTTTACATGGTCCGAATGTTCGCGCTGACGGCCGGCTATCACCGCTATTTTGCGCATCGCGCCTTCAAGACAAGCCGCTTCTTCCAGTTCGTCCTTGCTGTGATCGGGACGACCGCTGTTCAGAAAGGACCTTTGTGGTGGGCGGCGCATCATCGCCAGCATCACAAGTACACCGACCAGGAGGGTGACATTCACTCGCCAGTCACCGACGGGTTCTGGTGGTCGCACATCGGCTGGGTGATAAGCACCAAGTACGATCCAACCGATTTCAAGGGGATCAAGGACTTCGCTCGTTATCCCGAGCTGCGATGGATAAACAAGTATCACCTCATCCCGGCGATCACGCTTGCGGTGTTGTGTTTTCTGTTGGGCGGATGGCAGTGGCTGGTGTGGGGTTTTTTCGTTAGCACCGTAGCCCTGTACCACGGGACTTTCTCAGTCAACTCGCTTGCGCACATGTGGGGCAGCCGGCGCTACGCCACCGGCGACGACAGCCGCAATAACTTTTTGATCGCGCTGTGGACCGGAGGCGAAGGCTGGCACAACAACCATCATCATTATATGGGGTCGGTTAAGCAGGGCTTTTATTGGTGGGAGATTGATCTCAGCTATTATGCTTTGAAAATGATGTCGTGGGTTCGGCTGGTTTGGGATCTGCGGCTTCCACCCAAGCAACTTCTTTCCGGCGCGTCCGCCAGTTGATGCTGACCCTCGTCAGTCTGTTCCATTTCGAAGTAGGGCTCAAGACGGAGTCGCTTCTTTCGCCAGGATCGCTGCGCCGATGACACCCGCGTCGTCGCCGAGCTCGGCTTTCACGATCTTGAGGTCTCGCACGCAAACATCGAAGGCAACCTTGCGAGTCGCGCGGTCTATGCGTTTGATAAACTCGTTGTCCATCGCTTCGATCACACCGCCGCCGAGAATTATCATCTCCGGCCCGAGCAGATTTAACAGGCTCCCAAGCCCGACCCCGATTGACTTGGCCGCACGGTTCATCAACTTGAGCGCAACCGCGTCTCCTTTGTCATAAGCGCTTTTCAGCATCTGACTCGAGAGCAGATCAGTCTCCTTCTTTAGATGCCCGGCTAGAATTGTCTTCCGCCCGCGTTTGATCGCGCGCCTCGCGTCGCGCGTGATCGCTACCCGGCTGGCCAGCGCCTCGAGACAGCCGCGATTGCCGCAGCCGCAGCGAGGGCCGCCCGAGTTGATGATAATGTGGCCCACTTCGCCTGCGTTCTTGCTCCAGCCTCGATACAACCGTCCGTCCAGAATCAGACCGCCGCCTATGCCGGTTCCAACAAACACCCCAAGCACGTCCCTCATGCCTCGGCCTGCCCCAGCCTTGAATTCGCCGTAGAGTCCGGCGTTCACGTCGTTATCGACTATCGCCTGGACGCCGAACTCCTGGGAGAGGCGAGGACCAAGTGGAAAATTATTGAACTTCAGATTTGTGGATTCGATTATGTACCCCGAGTCCGCGTCGAGCGGTCCGGGGGCGCCAATGCCAACAGCCGCAAGATCTGAAGAGTCAAGACCGGCGCTTGCGATGGCCCGCCGGCCCGTGAGAACGATCGTAGCGAAAACCTCCTCGTCGTCGCGCCAGGCTCGTGTCTTCGCGCGAGCGCGCGCCGCGATCCGTCCACTCGCATCAACCACTGCCGCGCTGACCTTCGTGCCTCCCAGATCTATGCCCAAGACAAATCGCCGCATCGCGTTTGCGATTAGACCACAAAACGACACCGGCGTCGATTTGCTGACGAGCAATCAGCGCCTGGCAGGTGTGACATAGCTTGTCTTGTGACCGGGCCTGGTGTCAGTAGCCCGAGCGTCAGCGAGGCTCCTTCGTTACCACGCCTTTATTTGAGCCCTTGCTTACGCTTGGGCTACTGACACGAGTCCCGGCTTGATTTACACACAGGTCCAGCAGGAGTGGAATTTTGAAGTACTTGTAGTATGCTGCGGATCGCCCGCTCGGCCGTGGTTTCTCACGCACTGGATCGGAAATGTTTGATAGGTACTTATGACGACTTGCGCTTCTTGCTCACGCTCACTTCCGGACGGCGCGATCACCTGCCCCGCGTGCGGCGCATCGGTTGATGAGGAGTCGACCCCAACCAGGTATCAATCAGCGCCACCTCTGGCGCGCGACACGGCGGGGGCCGAGCCTCAGCCGCGTGGCGAGCGTCTTCGAGAAAGAAACACCACCACCCCGGTTTCCGGCGCGCGCGGCGAAGGCAGATTCGTGACCGGCGCGGTGCTAGCCGGCCGCTATCGCATCGTGAGTCTGGTCGGCAAGGGAGGGATGGGGGAAGTCTACAAAGCCGACGACCTCAAGCTCAATCAATCCGTTGCGCTCAAGTTCCTGCCTGCGGCGATCGCGCTCGATGGCGGAATGCTGGCTCGCTTTCATAACGAGGTTCGAATCGCCCGCCAGGTTTCGCACCCGGCGGTCTGTCGCGTTTACGACATCGGCGAAGTCGAAGACCTGCACTTCATCTCGATGGAGTTCATCGACGGGGAAGACCTGTCAACGCTCTTGCGGCGAATCGGCCGCTTGCCCGGCGACAAAGCGGTAGAAGTCGCGCGCCAGATCTGCGCCGGGCTGGCGGCCGCTCACGAAAGCGGTGTGCTGCATCGGGATTTGAAGCCCGCCAACATAATGATTGATGGCCGCGGCAAGGCGCGGATAACCGATTTCGGAGTGGCCGTTCTTAGCGAAGACCTGCGCGGCGATGAAGTGATGGCCGGCACTCCGGCGTATATGGCTCCCGAGCAGTTGACTGGCCGGGAAGTCACTCGGCGCAGCGACATTTATTCATTGGGATTGGTGTTGTATGAATTGTTTACCGGGAAGCGAGTCTTTGAAGCCGGCGACATCCGGGAACTGATTCAGCTTCATGAGAAATCGGCGCCTGCCATCCCAACGAGTTATGTAAAGGAGATTGATCCGCTTGTTGAGCGGGTCATCATGCGGTGTCTCGAAAGGGATCCGAGGCAGCGTCCGTCGTCCGCAGCTCAGGTAGCGGCGGCACTGCCGGGCGGGGATCCGCTGGCCGCGGCGCTTGCGGCCGGTGAAACGCCTTCGCCCGAAGTAGTGGCGGCTGCGTTGAAGCAAGGCGTTCTACGGCCATCGGTTGCGGCAGCATGTCTGGCGGGCTTTCTCGTTCTGCTGGCGCTGCTCGTTCTGTTCTCGGGGAGAGTTCACCTGGACCGCTGGGCTCCGCTCCAAAAGTCACCCGAAGTACTGGCCGAACGCGCCGGCAATTTCATAGCCAGGCTCGGCTACACAAGCGCGGCTGCCGGAAAAGCTTACGGGTTTGATTTGGATACCGACTATTTGGAGTATGCGCGAGAGGATTCCTCTCCCAACCGATGGCAGCGAATAATCGCCGGACAGCCTCTCACTTATTTTTTCTGGTACCGCCAAAGTCCTCGTCGCCTCGATCCGGCAAATTCAACGAAGGTCACGATGACGGACCCGCCGAGGCAGGTTTCCGGGATGACGAGTGTGATCCTCGACCCCCGCGGACGACTGGTCGAATTCAGCGCCGTGCCGCCCCAGGTCGATGCCAGCCAAGGCTCGGCGCCGACAATTGACTGGGCGCCGTTGTTCACCGAGGCTGGACTCGACCTTGCCAAATTCACTTCTACTGCACCGCAATGGTCTCCGCAGAGCTATGCCGACGCGCGAGCGGCGTGGGAGGGTGAATATGCGGACCATCCCGATGTTGCAATTCGAATTGAAGGGGCGGCCTATCGGGGTCGACCGGTTTACTTTCGCGTCCTGGCTCCGTGGGACAGACCAATGCGACAGGCGACGGCACAATCCAGCTGGCGTGAGCAGGCAGCCATCATAATCCTGATGACAGTCCTGCTGACTGTGGTTGGCGCCGGGGTGGTGCTGGCGCGGAGCAATCTTCGTTTGGGGCGTGGCGATCGCGAAGGAGCATTCAAGCTGGCGCTGTTCTCCTTCTCGGTCATGCTGCTTGGTCTGCTTATCGGAGCCGATCACGTGCCCTTGCTTGAAGGTGAGCTTTCGATTCTGTACCAGGCAATAAGCTATTCCTTGTTCACAGCGGTCATGCTTTGGATCCTGTACGTCGCCCTTGAGCCTTACGTGCGACGGCACTGGCCCCAGTTGCCGATCTCCTGGAGCCGGCTGCTTGCCGGAGATTTTCGCGACCCGATGGTGGGACGTGACGTGTTGGTTGGCGGACTGCTGGGACTCGGCCATACCGCGGCAATCTACGCCGGCGTTCTGTTGTTGCAAAAGCTGGATGCTTCCAACGGCGCCGCTATACCAGCGAAACCAGCGACTCTAGGCGACTTCGGCAAACTGATCGAGGAGCTTCTTACGAGTCTGGGTGTCAGCGTCTTCGCAGGACTGGTGAGCTTGCTTCTGCTATTGCTTCTCTATCTCTTGCTGCGACGGCAGTGGATGGCTGCCGCAGTCATGTGGCTGATTGCGTCGACCGTCGAGATCTTGTTCTTTGGCGGATCCTGGACTACCACACCATCAAACATGGTGATTGCGGCGCTGTTGGTTATCGCGGTCTTTCGTTTCGGGTTGCTGACTGCAATGGTCTGGCAATTCGTCTTCGTCTTGAGTTGCTTTTATCCGCTGACCACTGATCTATCGGTCTGGTATGCCCACAGATCAATCTTTGCCCTCGCGATGTTAGTGGCTTTAGCGAGCTACGGCACTTACGTTTCGCTCGGCGGCCAGCGTGTGTTTCAGGGCAGACTACTGGAGGAGTAAGGGATGAGAGTCTATCGTTTGGGTTTGATTCTGGTGCTTGTCGCTTGTCTTTCAACGGCCTCACCAGCTCAGAGGATGAAGATGAAAATCTATATATCTGCCGATATGGAAGGGATAGTCGGCGTTGTAACGGGCGAGCAACTCAGCCCTCAGGGCTTCGAGTACAACCGGTTCCGCGAGTTCATGACTGCCGAAGTCAACGCGGCCATCGAAGCCGCAGTTGCAGCCGGCGCCACGGAGATCGTCGTCAGCGACTCTCACGGCAACGGACAGAACTTGCTGATCGATAAGCTGCCGAAGAACGTGACTATTGTTCGTTCGTGGCCGCGCCCCTTGATGATGATGCAAGGGATCGACGAAACCTTCGACGGGGCGATCTTCATCGGCTATCACACCAGCACCAACAACACGACCGGCGTTCGCGCGCACACGATCTCGAGCGCGCGGCTTGCCGATGTGAAGCTGAACGGCGTGTCGATGCCCGAAGCCGGAATCAACGCTGCAATCGCGGGGCACTTCAACGTACCTGTGATTATGATCAGCGGCGATGACGCGGTCGTCAAAGAAGTTACCGACCTGCTCGGACCGATCGAAGGCGCGGTTGTGAAGTGGGCTTACGGGTTTCATTCGGCGCGGACTCTGACCCCCGAAGCCGCGTATGACGTCATACGCGAGAAAGTGACGCGCGCGATCGGAAGAATAAAGGACCTCAAACCTTACAAGATCAAAGAGCCTGTGCAGCTCGATGTGCGCTTCAAGAGCTATCGTCCGTCTGAACTGCTCAGCTATCTGTCGATCGTCGAGCGCACCGATTCCCACAGCATACGCTTCAAGGGGAGAGACATTGTCGAGGTGTCGAAGTTCCTTGAGTTCATTACGAGTTACGAACCGTCGCTTGAGCCTTGAGACTCAGAACAAGACTTCTCGCCGCAAAGACACGAAGCATCACCAATTTCTTCTTATTCGGGTCACTTTGTGGCCTGGTGTCTTTGTGGTCAGAGTTCTCAGTTCCGCAGCGTCGTAATCAAGCAACCCGATATGTGATAGACTCAAACCAAACGTTGTATCAGCTTCGAGCGGCGGTCATGAAAAAGAAGCTTATCATCGCTGCCTTTCTTCTCTTTGCCTCCGTTGCAACCTCGAATGCACGGGCGGACGTGTTGCACCTCAAGCTGGACGACCAGATCACTCCTGCAAGCGCCGAAGTGATCGCTTCGGCGATCGCACGAGCCGAACAAGAAAACGCATCCGCGCTGATCATCACGCTGAACACGCCGGGCGGGCTCGACACCTCGATGCGCGAGATCATTTCGCGGATCGACGCCTCGCGAGTTCCGGTGATCGTCTACGTTGGTCCGAGCGGCGCGCGAGCCGCCTCGGCCGGCTTTATCATTCTCTTGACCGCTGACGTCGCGGCGATGGCGCCCGGCACTGCGACCGGCGCGGCTCACCCGGTGATGGCCGACGGCCGCGACATCGAAAAGACGATGGACGAGAAGATCGTCAACGATGCCGCCGCTCTTCTGAGGAGCCACGCCGAAAAGCGCGGCCGCGATCCGCTGATAGCTGAAACCGCGATTCGCGAGAGCAAATCATTCACCGAGCGGGAAGCGCTCGAGAAACATCTGATCGAGATCATCGCGCGAGACGAAACTGACTTGCTCGCTCAGCTCGAGGGCCGGACCATAACGCGACTCGATGGAAGCAAATCGGTCCTGCACGTCGCCGACCAGGCGCTGACAGAAGCAACTCCTTCGTTCAGACAGCGATTGCTCCTGGCGCTTGCTGACCCGCGACTCGCGTTCGTGTTGTTCGCGTTGGGCGCGCTCTGCGTTTACTTCGAGTTTCAGCACCCCGGCGCGATCGTGCCTGGAGTAGTCGGCATTCTCGCAGTGGTGCTGGCGCTGTACGGCTTTCATATGCTGCCGATCAACCTGACCGGCGTGCTGCTGATAGTCGTCGCGATCGGGCTGTTCATACTCGAAGCAAAGGTGGGCGGCTTCGGGATCCTCGGCGTCGGAGGCATTGCCGCGGCGATCGTAGGCTCGCTGATATTGATCGACGTTCCGAACCCCGAGCTGCGCTTGCCTCCGGGGCTGGTCTTCGCCGTAGTCGTTCCCTTTGCGGTAATCATGATTTTCGTATTGAAGCTCGCGATTCGGGCGCGCCGAGCGAAGGTGACTACTGGGACCGCAGGGATGATAGGGCTTGTGGGCAAAGCGCAAACGGCGATTGCCCCACAAGGCACGGTGTTTGTTCGCGGCGAGCTGTGGCGTGCTCGTTCGCATATGAGCGTGGCGCCGGGCGAGAACGTTCGAGTGACAGGGTTAAACGGCCTCACGCTCGACGTCGAAGCGGCGAAGGATACGTCGGTCATTCCGAAAACGGCTTCCGCGGTTGATGAATAGTTAGCGGCTGAATCTGAATGCAAAGATGCTTTCCATGAGTCGAATCCGGGCCGAGGGCTCGGAACTGGCTGAATCGAAGAAGTAAAATCTTTCCAGCCTCCGGGTACTCCAGGTAGATTTGGTTTCAAAACCCAGTAGAACTTGGGAGAAGAGTATTGGGTTCAAAGCGAGAGTCTTTGAGCAAGCGGATTCGAGAAACCCTCTCGAACTTATCTGACGAAGAGCTCGCTAAAATGCTAAGAGCACCCGCTCAGGACTACACGCCATTCGCCCGACGGGCCGCAGAGGAAGAAGTTTGGAGAAGAGAGCGAACGAAAGCGACCGAGTTAGCTTCCGGCGAGCCACCGATCATCGATCCCGGCGCTTTTCGAAACGAGTCCCCCGTTGATAGACGTGCCGGCTGTTACATAGAACTCTGGAGCGGTAAGAACTTTGAAGGAGAGTATCTGAGAATGGAAGGTCCTTGTGAATGCCGGACACTTGAGTTTGAAGATTTGGATTGGAGAGACAGTATCAGCAGCCTTCGTGTTGGGCCGAGTGCGTTCGTTCTAATGTACTCCGAGAAAGAGTTCAATGGAGATATGATGAGCTTCGGACCAGGCCAGGATGTCGCGGACCTCGTAGAGCTGAGATTCAACGACGAGATTGACTCGATCAAGCTGGTTAACTCGATGAAGGTGTTCGATGGATTGCGGGCGGAGGATGCCAAAAAGCCGGAGGCTGAGCGGTCACCGGAGGAGAAGCCGAACAAGAAAGGGCGCAGACGTAAAACCTGAAGAGCGCGCGTATCTGGCACAACGCAGACCGAGGGCTATGCTACGATTGCGCCCTGCGGCGATGAGCAAACAAAATAGGAGACCAAATGCAAAACTTCATCACCCTCCCGATCGTGGCAGTCGCGATCGGACTGCTTTACATCCTGAGCGTGATCAACATCCTTCGCGAATACGAGCGCGGGGTCATCTTCAGGCTCGGCCGGCTGCTTCCCGAAGCTAAAGGCCCCGGCATCATTCTCGTCTTTCGACCGATCGACAAGATAGTAAGGGTGAGCTTGAGAACGGTCGTGCTAGACGTACCGCCGCAAGATGTCATCACTCGCGACAACGTAACCGTGTCGGTCAACGCAGTAGTCTACTTTCGGGTGATCGCTCCGCGGCTTGCGGTGGTCGAAGTCGAGAACTATCTCTACGCGACGTCGCAGCTTGCTCAGACCACGCTTCGTTCCGTGCTGGGTGAAGCCGAGCTTGACGACCTGCTTTCAGAACGTGAAAAGCTGAACAACCGCTTGCAGGAGATACTCGACAAGCACACCGATCCGTGGGGAATCAAGGTGGCGCTGGTTGAAATCAAAACCGTAGATCTGCCCCAGGAGATGCGCAGGGCGATGTCTCGCCAGGCTGAAGCCGAACGCGAGAAGCGCGCAAAGATCATTCACGCCGAGGGCGAGTTTCAGGCGTCGCAGAAACTGCTGGCCGCCGCGCAGGTAATCGCGGTCGAGCCGGTCGCAGTCCAGCTCCGCTACCTTCAGACGCTCACCGAAATCGGCACGGAGCAGAACACGACTGTCGTGTTCCCGATTCCGATTGATATGATTAAGGATCTGATGACGGGAAAACAGCCTCGAGACGACAAGGGCTAGTACAGTTGTAGCGATCGCAGGAACCTACACCAATAATCAACACCAGGCTGATAAACAGTGATAACCAACAAGCAAGGGATCGCAATTTTCGTTGCCGGCGTCGGGTTGCTGCTGGTCGCATTTTGGGCGGGGCTCTCGGTGATCAAGCAAGACACCGCGACTGACACAAGCACGGCCAATCAGAATGCAAAAGCCAGTTACGCAAATCGTGCGGCTGCCGTCACCAACAGTAATGCGCCAACCCGGGAACAGCCTGCGGCTGAAGCGGCTCGATACGTTGT
>DATMCM010000382.1:0-5186 GCA_035558335.1 Blastocatellia bacterium
GTCGCGGCGTAATTGCCCTTCCCTAATGCCTACGAGGTTAGCTGACGGGCTCGGGCTAGGAAGTGCCCTACGCGAAGCAAGCTCCACGATACGCCCCTGTTCCGTTTTCCGCGGAACGATGGTTCCCCCGTGTTGTCCTTCGTCCACACATCAAAGACGCCATGAACAACTTCGGCAGACAAATTGTCAACGAGAAAAACATAAACTCTCGGCCGCACGATTGTCAATTCAGCATTCAACATCTGGGTGCGCGTCAGCTTTTTGGGATAGTAAAAGCCATGGGACGTAAGATAGCGGCGCTGTGCGGTGGTGTGATTAGCGGGCGCAACCACAACCAAGAATGACCTCCCAGCTAATCGTATAAACTTTTGATTCACTTTGGAGCGGGTGGCTTTGGTACTACTTGGATTCCTTCGCGCAATTCATCTGTGCCTCGCATCGCCACTTCATCACCCGGTTCAAGGAGGCCGAAAACCTCTATCAGGTCGCCCATCGTCACGCCGCGCTTTACGTCAACCCACTCTGTATTGCCATTGCGAATTCTGATGACGAAAACTCGTTCCGTTGTCGTAGCGATTGCAGACGGAGGTACAAACAATGAAGACTCCTTGCGCCGAACCGGCCAGACAACTTCTGCATACATACCCGGAGATAAATGAGTCGGCGAGTTTGGTACGTCTAGTTCGACCGGCATCGTTCGTGTTCTTACGTCCAATGATTGCGAGATTCGCTGAACCTCTCCGATGAAGGTCTGACCCGGAAATGCCGGCACGCTGAAATTCACCCTGTCACCATGAGCGATGCCGCCAACATTGGTTTCCGGAACAGCTACTACGAGTCGCAGCTGTGAGATTTGCCGGATTCTCAGCATTGTCGTCGAAGCCGGTCCGCCAGATGGCCCAACGAGGCTGCCTTTGTGTACATTGCGCTCGATAACGACGCCATCGAAAGGCGCCGTGATACGCAGATAAGATTCGATGTCTTCAACTGAATGAGCGGCTTCACCGACTGCTTTCGCGTTTTCTGCCAGAGATATCACTTGCGCCCGGGCCGCCTTCTCGTTCTCCTCATAAAGCTTGACGCGTGCGCGGTCAGCTTCCACAAGCTTCTCTGCAGTCTCGACATCATTGCCGGCGACGACGCCGGGCGTAGCGGAAGCAGCCTTCAGGCGCTTGTACGTGGCCTCATCAGATGCAAGCTTTGCCTCGGCTTCAAGACGTTGGGCCGTGATGCTTCCAACGCGCGCCTCACCTTCGATCTTTTGTGAGAGCGCCCCTCTTGTCTTCGCGGCGCTTTCACTACGCTGGGCGGCAAGCTCCGGCGCACTCATTCGAACGAGTAGTTGACCCGCTTTGACAGCAGAACCGCGATCAACACCGATCCACTCAACGAAGCCTGGCACCTTGGCATAGATGGCAACGTCCTGGTAAGCCTGTAGCTCACCGGGCAGACGAAGCTCGCGATTCAAGTCCTGCGATACCACCTTAGTGACCGTCACTGATGGCGTCTGAGCCGCGCCTTCGGCGCGAGCATCCTGACCGGGGGCTTTATGCGTAGTGGTTCGAACGATCAACCACGTTATCAGCACGATTGCCACGCTACCGACGATCGATGCGAGTATTACGTTTCGGCGAGTCATGTGCATTTTCTACTCCGTTCCTTCAAGAATCGATTCTATTTGATCGAGACGCTTTGTCCGGTATCTAAGGCTCTTGCTGAATCGCGGCTACATCATCAGGATGTTGCGAGACCGACTCTCGGCTTGCCCCTCGCTGCACGATTGTAAACACGAGTGGAACGATCATCAGCACAGCTACCGTCGAGGCTATAAGACCACCTATAACCGCTCGGCCAAGTGGCGCGGTTTGTTCTCCTCCTTCGCCAAGCGCGAGCGCCATTGGCATCATTCCTGCAATCATCGCAATGCTGGTCATTAGTATTGGCCGTAACCTGCTACTTGCGCCGTAAACGGCCGACTCCTCCGACGGCTGTCCTTCCCTTCGGCGGTGCTCCGCAAAAGTGACAAGCAGAATGGCGTTTGCGACTGAAACTCCGACCGCCATGATCGCACCCATGAACGATTGAACGTTCAGCGACGTACCGGTGACCCACAGCATAACCGCAACGCCGAGCAGGACTGCGGGCGCGGTAGACAAGACAACAAGCGGCAGACGCAGCGACTGAAAGTTGGCTCCCAGCAGGAGAAAGATAACTACTATCGCGAGCGCGAGACCGATTCCCAGGCCTGTCAGGGTCTGGTTCATAGGCGGCACCTGTCCTCGTATATTGACCGACACCCCACGCGGTGGGTCGCCTGCGCGGCGTACCGCTGCCGTTACATCGGTTGCTACGCTCCCCAAATCTTTTCCAGCGATGTTGGCGGTGATCGTGACCATGCGTTGCTGGTTATAGCGATCATACTCGCCGGGCATCGTGCCGTAGCTGACCTGCGCTACATCGCCCAACAGCGGACGCGGAGCTCCATTCGGCATCACCGGCACACTTTGGAGCTCCTCGATAGTACTCATCCGCGATTGAGGGATCTCCACCTGTACTTGATAAGAAACCCCACTTGCGGGATCACGCCAGTAGTTCGGCTGTACGTAACGGCTGGAGGAGGTGGCTGCCGACATGGATCGGCCGACCTGCTCCACCGTAACACCCAGTTGGCCAGCGCGTTCACGGTCAATCGCAATGTCAACTGTCGGATAGTCGAGTGGTTGGGCAAACTGAAGATCCCGTAAAGCAGATATCTTCTGCATCTCCGAGATCACTTTATCGGCAAAACCTCGATTCGCCGCGAGATTGGGTCCGCTCATTGAGACCTCGATCGGAGTCGGCGCGCCAAAGTTCATGATCTGGCTGACGATGTCGCCTGCTTCAAATGAAAGGCTGACCCCAGGAAGGATGGTCGGAAGCTTGTTACGTAGTCGTTCTTTAAGTACTTCCAGGCGAACGCCGGAACCTGGACGCATCGCAACCAACAGGACGGCCTCTTGCGGCCCACTCGACCAGAGATAAATAGAGTTGATCGGATAGTTCGGCGGCTGAGTGCCGACGAAGCTGAGCGTAATCTCGACATTATCCGGCCCGGCCTCTTCGCGGATAACATCGAGCGCCTTGAGCGTGATGATCTCAGTGCGTTCGACCCGAGTTCCTGTAGGGGCGCGCAGGCGAAGCTGGAACTGACCAGTGTCTACCGTCGGGAAAATATCAGTGCCGATTCCACGCCCGATTAACAAGATACCTATAACGGCGATGATCAGATACCCTGTCAGGACAGCCCATCGCAACAGGAGCACGCGCGCCAACAACCGCTGATACTTGTTCTGCACTTTGTGGAGAAAAGACTCCTTCTCTATTTCTGATGATTTTTCGCGCAAGAGCCACGTAGCGAGCACTGGGACGAGCGTGTTTGATAATAGATACGAGGCCAACATTGCAAAGCCCACGGCCAGCGACAAGGGGATGAACAGAGAGCGGCTGATGCCTGCCATGAAGAAGGATGGGATAAATACCGCTACAATCGAAAGCATCGCAAGCAGGCGAGGCGTGATAGTCTCACGCGTAGCCTCAAAGACAGCCGAAACGAGCCGCTCTCCTCGAGCCCTGTGGGTATGAATATTCTCGATCGCGACGGTTGCCTCATCAACGAGAATACCGATCGCAAGCGCCAGGCCTCCAAGTGTCATGATGTTGATCGTCTGCCCGGCCAGCCACAGTCCCACCAAAGCAGTCAGCAGCGCGAAGGGAATTGTTGTTACAACGATCAAGGCGCTGCGCAGATCCTGCAGGAAGAGCAAGACCATCAAGCCAGTTAGAATCGCTCCTAGCGCCCCTTCGATAACCAGCCCGCGAATGGAGTTCTTGACATATGTGGACTGATCAAACTCAAAGGTAACTTTGATGTCGTCAGGAAGCAGCGATTGCATCTTTGGCAGCTCTGACTTCACTCGGTTAACCACATCCAGAGTGGAGGCATCGGAACGCTTGGTGACGGGTATGTAGACTGTCCGGCGCCCATTGACCAACGCATAGCCTGTTAAGATGTCGCTCCCATTCTCGACCGTTCCAATGTCCCGCAGAAACACCGCCGGTCCAGATCCCATTCTGATCGGCAGAGTGCTCAGTTCCTGGATATCGTTAACAACTGAATTCATCGGCGCGATCCGGTTGAGATCGCCCGTTCCCACATTACCTGCGGGCAGGATGCTGTTTCCCGTCGCAACGGCCTTGATTACTTCCTCGGGCGACATTTGATAAGAGCGTAGCCGCTCCGGGTCGACGCGAACCACCACTGTCCGCTGGCTGGCGCCAAATGGCGGCGGCGCAGAAACTCCCGGCAAGGTCGCGAACGTGGGTCTCACGCGGAAAAGAGCCAGGTCCTGAATTTCACTCACGCTGCGCGTCTCGCTGAAAAACACCAATTGGCCAACTGGCACACTGCCAGCGTCGTAGCGGACAACAAAGGGTGCTACGGTGCCCGGTGGCATAAACGCGCGTGCGCGCTCGACGTAAGATACAGTCTGCGCGAGGGCCTGATTCATATCAGTCCCAGGGTGAAAGTAGAGCTTGATAAGTCCGACATTTTGGATCGACTTGGATTCAACGTGCTCTATTCCTGTTATGTAGAGAAAATGGTACTCGTAGTACGAAACTAGATAGCCTTCCATCTGCGCGGGGTCCATCCCGCCATAGGGCTGTGCTACGTAGACTACAGGAAGATTGAGATCGGGGAAGATGTCAACCGGCATCCGGATCAGAGCCAGAATTGAGCACAGAGCTATGCCGATCACCAGGATCAGAATTGTGATTGGGCGGCGCAGAGCGGTGTTAATCAGCCACATAGTTACTTTCTCCTCTGGACCGGCGCGGTTGATACTTGCTGGATGAACGGCTTGATGTCGCCGTGAACAGCCGCTGCGGCGAGTAGCGCACGCCAGACACCGAGTCTTGCAACTGCGTCGTCGATTTCGGCCTGGGCCAGCAGGCGCTGTGCTTCTGCTACCTCGGTCACTGTTGCTAACTGCGCATCGTATCGCGCTCGCGCTCTCAGTGCTGACTCTTGCGCGGCACGGAGCTGGATGGGTGTGTTCGCGGCTATTCTCAGAGCGGCATCCAGGAGGGCCCGCGCTCGTGCATCCTGGGCCTTCAGGTTCTGAACTGTCTGGTCATATCGAGCTCTC
>DATMCM010000383.1:0-10881 GCA_035558335.1 Blastocatellia bacterium
AATGCGAGATATGGACCCGTACGCCTGACTTCTTGCCGATTTCAATCATCTCGGCGACTGCGTCTTCGAGGTAGTCGCTCTCGCTGCGCATATGTGCGACGAACACGCCGTCAAACTCGGCGACCGCCTTGCATAGCTCGATTAACTCGGCGGTGTCCCCAAAGCAACACGGCGGATAGATCAAACCAGTCGACATCCCGACCGCGCCTTCACGCATCGACTGGCGAATCAGTTCTTGCATTGCAGTGATCTCGGCCGCCGTAGCGCGCCGGTCTTCCATTCCAATTGCGCCCAGCCGAACCGCGCCGTGCGGGATCAAGTAGCTGCAATCGAGCGACGGATTCGCGCGTTCAACCGCTGCCAGATACTCGCCGACTGACTCCCAATCCCAATCGCGGTCGAGCTTGCCAAGCAGGCCCGCAAGCGTTCGCTCCATCTGTGGCCGGTCGGCCCTTCGAATCGGCGCTACTGAAATGCCGTCCTGCCCAAAGACCTCGAGGGTGATGCCTTGTCGCACCTTCATCGGCAGCTCGGGCTCGGTGAGCACGCGCAGGTCCGAGTGGCTGTGCGTGTCGATAAAACCAGGCGCGATGACCAGCCCTGTGCAATCGAGCTCCTCCGGCGCGCCTTCAAGAGAACCCGGCGCATCGACGGCGAGAATCCAGTTTCGGCGGATCGCTACATCGCCTTCGATTCCAGGGCGGCCGGTGCCATCGATGATGAGCCCGTCCTTGAGGATCAGGTCAGGTGTTTTCATAAGGGGAATAGAATACCAGAGTGGTGACTTGAACTTCGGCGCAGCGGTCAATTCGGCGGTGTCTTAATCACCATTTCTCCGCGTTGTCTCTGATGCGTCTCGGCGGCTCTGCGGTTAGCAAGTTTCAAGACTATCTAACCGCAGAGACGCTGAGACGCAAAGGCAATGCAGAGAGGACGGCGAAAATTAAGACACTGCCGTCAATTCGAGCCGTTCCGACGCGCCGCAGAAACGACGTCGATCACGGTCACTTCCGGCCGCGCGCAGAACCTCACTCGAGGTGCGTGACCGCCTTCCATTCCGATGCCGCGATTAACGTACAAGGCTGTATCTTGCTTGCGGTAGAATCCTGCCTCGTATTTCTTGTCGAATTTCGAAAGCGTAACCAGAGCGCCGTACCAGGGGAGGCTCACCTGGCCGCCGTGGGTATGGCCGGCGCAGTACAGATCGATCCGGTGGCTGGAAACATCGTCGAGCTCGTCCGGGTAGTGGTACAGAAACAACGTAAAGGCTTCGGATGGCATCCGGCCGACGACGTTGTCGATTTGCGCCTCGTGTCCTATCGCGAGTCCGCTAACCGATATGGTAGCTCCCCGGATGTCGAGGTCAATCCCTAGTCCATCGAGTTCTTTGACCCCCGTCCCTCCGAAGAGGTCCACGTTTCGCCAGAAAGCGGCGTCCCAGTTTCCACGAACCGCGAAGGTAGGCGCGAGTTCGGCGAGCCCGGTCATGCACTTCTTGAACACAGGGACGCCTTCGACCGAGTTCACACAGTCCCCGGCGAAGAGGATCAGGTCCGGGTTCTCCTGCGCGACAATCACCGGCAGTCGTTCCTCGAGGCGCGGCTTGGCGTCACTATGTAGATCGGAGATAAGGACTATCCGAATTGGCCCTGTACCTTCCGGCAATTTTGGGCTCTCGATTTGAACATGCCTTACTGAAGGCCAGTACGGTTCAATAAAGTACCCGTAAGCCCCGCAAAGAATTCCAATGCCAGCGAGGCCGAGAACAACTCGTGAATACCAAGTCTGTGCTTTGTTGAACGGGGTGCCGATGCTGCGAAAACGACGCAGCACTCTCCTTACCAGTATCCCCGCTGCCAGAACATAGACAGTTCCGACGACGGCAAGAAAAATGAGGACACGGTAAGTCCCTGCGGTTTCCATCAAGTCAATCGAGACTGTGTTTTTGCTGTCACGGCATCGACTCTTGCGAACGAGCACTTACCGCGCATAGTTCAAGAGCGTGGCCGTCCGGATCGTCAAAATACAACGAAGTCGCCTTCATCCAATTATGAATGACGGGACCTTCGACTTTGACGCCTCGCTCGCGAAGCATTGTTGCGGCGCTTTCGATGTCGGATTCGTCAACGGTGAAGGCAAAGTGCTGCAACGGCCACTCGCCTTTGTCCTCTTGAAGCACGACCATTCCGGCATCGCCGCCCGCGCGCAGGAACAGCCAGTTTCGCTTTTCGTCTCGAATGCCGACCTCAAGGCCGAGCACGTCGCGATAGAACGGCTCCGCCCTGGAAAGGTCCTTCACTCGAACAGCAACTTCGTAGACTCCGCGGATCGGCAGCATATTAACTCCTTGCCAAGCTTGGCTGGTTTTGCCGGACACGAAAACTCGAGTTCGTTACACGACTGGCTCTAATTGTATAATGCCGCAGTCTAATTCGTGAAAGGAACCCGATTGAAGAATGACTTCTGATCGCCGAGTGGCACTCTACCTTCAGGACAAACACCCGCTTCGCGAGGCCATCGAGTACGTGCGCTACGCCGAGGCTCGGGGCTTCGAAGCAGTGTGGCAAGCTGAATCACGGCTGGTTCGCGATGCGATAGTACCGATGGCTGCGTTTGCGGCGACGACCGAGCGAATCAAGATCGGGTCGGGCGTGATCAACAACTGGACCCGCAACGCCGCTCTTATCGCGGCTACGTTCTCGACGCTGGACGACCTCGCGCCCGGAAGAATCCTCTGCGGGCTTGGCGTGTGGTGGGAACCGCTTGCGACCAAGGTCGGCGTCAGCAGACGCAAGCCGGTTCAAGCGATGCGCGAAACTGTCGAAGTAGTACGGCGCTTGCTCGCGATGGAGAAGGTGAGCTTCAAAGGAGAGTTCGTCAACGTCGAAGACATCGAGATCGACATCGTTCACGGCGACCGCTCGCCGAAGAACGTTCCGATTTACATCGGCGCAACCGGGATGAAGATGATGGAGTTGTCAGGCGAGGTGGCAGACGGCGTGCTGTTGAACTATCTCGTGTCACCGGCGTACAACCGCGAGGCTATGGAGCACCTTCGCGCCGGAGCCGACAAGGCCCGTCGCAAGGTCGACGAAATCGATCGCCCGCAGTTGATCGTTTGCTCGCTCGATAGAAATCGAAGCCGCGCGTTGGACGGCGCTCGCGAGCTCGTGACTCAGTACCTCGGCCAGCAACCACACATCATGAAAGCCAGCGGGGTCAGTCAGGACTTGCTGGACGAGATCGGCCGCGTGCTCACCTGGCCCGCCGAAGAGCATCAGATCCGCGAAGCAATGAAGCTCGTCCCCGACGACGTAGTACAGCTCATCACGGCTTCGGGGACTGCGGACGAATGCCGGAAAAAGGTTCATGAATACATCGAAGCAGGCTGCACATGTCCCGTGCTTTATCCGTTGGGCGACGACGTGCGCGCAATGATCGATGCTTTTGGTTGAGTTGAGCGGACGCTGCTCTATCGGCCTTCTAAGAAAGGGGCTCGCCACAAAGACACAAAGACGCGAAGCCGCACGAAGTTAGCGAGTGAATACGGGCTGTGCCTCCTTCGTGCTCCTGTGTGCCCTGGTGCCTTGTTGGCGATGATTTAGTTCTTCAGCTGTCAGGCAGGCGCACTAAACGGATTGGGCCACGGCGGTCGCGCGCAAGGATTTGCGCGAAGACGGAAAAATCAAACAAATGGAAATTGGAAAATTCCTTCAGCCTCTTCAAGTGCGAACAGTCACTGCGACGAGGTATGTAACCCCGTTGCGCGAGGGTGGATCGCTTCCAGCAATAGTCGAAGCCGATGATGATGGAATGTATGTGCTCAAGTTCCGGGGCGCCGGTCAGGGCCCAAAGGCGCTAATCGCAGAACTAGTAGCCGGGGAGATCGGTCGCGCATTGGGGCTGCGCGTGCCCGAGATTGTTTTCGTTGATCTCGATCCCGAACTCGCTCGGACGGAGCCGGACCCCGAGATTCAAAGCCTGATTAGAGCCAGCGCCGGTCTAAACCTCGCGCTCGACTACCTGCCTGGCTCAGTGACATTTGATCCGGTTGCCGAGAAGGTCGATTCCGAGCTCGCCTCCATGGTCGTGTGGTTCGACGCCTACGTGACCAATGTTGACCGTACGCCGCGCAACACTAACCTGCTCATGTGGCACCGGCGACTCTGGCTCATTGATCATGGTGCCGCGATTTACTTCCACCACACCTGGACCAACTACCGGGAGCGCAGCCGCGACGCTTTCCCGATGATTAAAGATCATGTCTTACTCCCGTTCACCTCCCTCCCCTCTCTTCGCGAGGTAGACTCGAAGATGACCGAGCTGGCTACCGCAGAGGTCATTTCCAGTATAGTTGAGCTTATTCCCGACATGTGGTTAGGTGCTGAGTCCGGGGTTAGCGACTCCCAGTTCGGCGGGCCCACCGAACATAGGGATGCGTACATTGAATACTTACTGAACCGGCTCAGGGCGCCGCATGTTTTCCTTGAGGAGGCGATCAGTGCGCGATCACTATCCGTATGATTACGCCGTATTCCGAATAGTTCCCCGAGTCGAACGGGAAGAATTCGTGAACGTTGGGGTGATCGTCTCGTGCCCGGCCAAGAACTTTCTCGAGGCGCGCATTGAACTGGACGAGCAGCGGCTTGCGGCCCTTGATTCGTCGCTTGATATCGAATCGATCCGAGCTCACCTTGCAACCATTCCGGCGATCTGTGCCGGCGGACCGCAGGCCGGGCCGATCGGACAACTACCACAGAGGGAACGCTTCCACTGGTTGGTTGCGCCCCGAAGCACCACCATCCAGACATCCCCTGTCCACACCGGCACCTGCAAGGACCCATTGGAAGCGCTTGAGCACCTGCTCAACACGATGGTGCGTCCGCCTCTCCCAAAGACCGACCCCGCATAGCGATCTATCGGGAGAGCCTTTTGGTTTCGAGTCGTTATTTGTCGTAAGCGAAGTTGAACGTCAAACTGCCGATCACTCTGACCGCGCGGCCTTCGAGCATCGTTGGTGAGACTGCCACTTGTGCGAATGGGGTGCGTCTTTGCGACTCTTAGCGTCTTTGCGTGAAACAGGGTTCTCGCAAAGACGCAAAGATCCGCAAAGGCGCAGATGGTAAGGCTATTAGTCTCTTCCGCAGAGTTGCGAGTACATATCCGGCCGGCGGTCGCGATAGAATTGCCAGTGGGTACGCACTTCCTTGATCTGATCGAGATCGAGATCGGCAACGATCAGCTCGTCTTTGTCTTCGCTGCCTTTTGCGAGGATGCGACCGTCGGGGTTCGCAAAGTAAGACGAACCGAAAAACTCTCCGATGTTCCAGGGCGCCTCGGTGCCTACGCGATTTATCGTCCCGACGAAGTACCCGTTAGCCACCGCGTGAGCGCGTTGCTCGAGCTCCCAGAGATAATCGGCATGACCTTTTGTCGTAGCCGACGGGATGAACACAATCTCCGCGCCGTTCAGTCCAAGCCCTCGCGCGCCCTCCGGAAAGTGCCGGTCGTAGCAGATGTACACTCCGATGCGCGCGTATTTCGTCTCGAAAGTCGGAAACCCCAGGTTGCCAGGCGTGAAATAAAACTTCTCCCAAAAGCCCGGCAGGCAATGCGGAATGTGTGTCTTGCGGTACTTGCCCAGATAAGACCCGTCTGCATCGATCACCGCCGCGGTGTTGTAGTAAACGCCGGTCATCTCCTCCTCGTAGATCGGCACCACCATCGCCATTCGGTGTTTGCGGGCGATCTCCTGCATCAACCTGGTCGTCGGGCCATCGGGAATGCGCTCGACCAGGTCGTACCAGTGAGGGTTCTGCTCGGCGGGAAAATACGGCCCGTAAAAGAGCTCTTGCAGACAGATGATCTGAACGCCCTTTTTGGCAGCGTCTTCGATCATCGAGACGTGCTTGTCGACCATCGCCTTCTTGATCTTTTCGATTGGGCTCTCGGCAGATTCGATGTTGGCGGCCTGTATTAGTCCGCATCTTACTAGTCTTGGCATCGTGTTCTCCAGCGTGAATTTCTGAACATCGCGAGAGCAGGCGCGCGAAGCGCGCCGACTAGCGGCTCCCGCGTTTTTATCGGATCACCAACGCATCAGTTGCGAAATGAGCTTCACTGCGGCGGGATCGTCTGGAAAGATCACCGGCGTATCTTTTGTTCGAACAGTCCGGTCACCAACCCGCTTCACCATAACCTTCACCGGACACCCACACGCGCTATAAATAAAAGTTACTTCGCGCTCGGTGCCGTCCAGCCAGACATTCTGAATCGGCACTCCGAGTTCTTTGGAGTTGGCGGTCAGTATTGACGTGGGATTCGCCGAGCCATCCACAGTCAGCGTTCTCCCTCCGCCGTTGTCGATCAACACAGTCAGCGTTTTTGGCGGAAAGGTCTGCGAAGTGGGGTTGATCTTTGCTTTCCAGACAACTTTTCCGGTGCGCTTGAAGACCAGCTCGCCCATGCCGGGCTTCTCACTGCTGACGTGCATGGAGATGTGCAGGAGCTTGCCATCCGGCGTAGGTTCGCCATAAGCATCGAGTATCGCGAACGTGCGGCCCTGCCCATCGTCCGGCGTGTAGCGTCGCTCGATTTGCTGCAATGCTTCCGCAATGCCCGGGTTGCGCCCGCCGAAGTCCAACTCATCGGTGACCATCACCGCCTTGGCGACGTCCATCGTTACAACTTCGGACAGCGGCGTAGTGGTAGCCGGCGCAGGCGCCGGAGCTGGAGTCGTGCTGGCAGCCGGAGCAGGTGATGGCTGCGGCGCTGGTTTGCCTCGATCGAGCAGCATACCGGCAGCGACGGCGACGATGACCAGCACAACAATCAGGTAAACAATCCAGCGCTGCCAGACCGATGCTTGCGGCTTCTTTTTGCGATCCTTTTTTGAGCTTCGTGACATTCGTGACGCTTTCCACACGTGGGGTCAGGCTTAGAAGTGCAAGCCAGTTGTTCAGCACCGAACAATATCAAAGCCTCACGCGGCGCGGCAACAGAGCGCGGGTTAAGGTGCGTATCGGTTTGACGGGTCAGTAGTCAGTAGTCCGTAGTCCGTAGTCCGTAGTCCGTAGCCTGTAGTCCGTAGCCCTTATTCAAAGGTTGAATAGAGCCGTGATTGCACGAGCTACGGACTACTGACTACGGACTACTGACTACGGACACTGACTGCTCATACCCTTACGCTTCCTTGAGCTTAGTCCACAGTTTCTCGCTTGCCTTCCGAGCTTCGGCGTAGATGTCTTCGTGATCCAACGCCGATGCGCGGTCCCGGACGATGAATCTGCCGGCCACCATCACGCTTTCAACCGAAGCCGAGGTGAGGCCAAAAACAAGATGCCACGCAAGGTTCTCAGTCGTGAGCGGCGTCGGTGAATCGTAGTCAAGCACGACCAAGTCTGCAGCCGAACCCACCCGCAGGCTGGTAAGGTCATCGCCAAACGCCGCCGAGGCCATTCGCTGATTGTTCGCGAGCACCCGCAACCAGTCGCTTGCGGCAAGCCCCGTGTGCGCGTCCCGGCTCCTGAAAAATGCCGTTCGCGTTTCTTCGAACATGTCGCCGCCGATGCCGTCCGTGCCCAACACCACTCGCCCGCCGAACTTCTCAACGGGCGCGTAGCCGACTTGATTGTTCATGTTCGAACGCGGATTGTGCGCGAACCAGACTCCCGCCGCGCGCGCAAGCTCGATCTCGCGTTCGCTCAGATGCGTGCAGTGGGCAAGAATCGTTCTTGGATTGAGAGCGCCGTGACTTGCGAGCCTTTCGACAACGCCGAGGCCGTACTTCTCTCGCGCATCTTCGACGTCGCAGGCGTCTTCCGCAACGTGGATGTGAAGCCCCGCGTCAAATTCGTTCATCAGAGCGGCGCACGCGTCGAGCGATCTGTCCGAAAGCGTGAACGACGCATGCGCCCCCACCATTCCCCGAAAAAGCGTCTGATTGCGGGCTGGAGTCTGACTCTCGGCCCCGAGAGCCTGAAGTCCCGGGCCGTTCAGCGACTTGAGGAGTGCGCGGTTTTCATCGAGTGCCTCATCACGTTTGCGAGTGCCGCCGCGATCGGTGACTTCGTAGCACAGCACCGCGCGCAGGCCGACTTTCTGGATGGCCTCGCGTACCAGCTTCAGCGAGCCGCCGATAAACGAGGGCGAGGCGTGATGATCGAACAGGCAAGTCGTCCCGGCTCGCGCGGCTTCCAGAGCCGCGGCCACCGCGCTCCAGTAGATCGTCTCTTCGTCGAGCGCGCGGTCGAGCCTCCACCAGATCAGCTCGAGAATCTCCATGAAGTTCAACGGCGCGCGCGGCGGCGCGGGCATCCCTCGCGCGAACGCCGAGTAGAGATGCGTGTGCGCGCAAACCATGCCCGGCATCACGAGCTTGCCGTTGAGACCGATGACCTCCTCGCCCTCGCGCGCGGCGAGTTGCGAAGCTCGCTCGATAACGCGACCGCCCTCGACTCGCAGATCGACGCTTTCGACGGACGCAGGATCCAGACAGATAATCGTCCCCGACTTGAATAGGTATGACATGGCAGACTCGTTGGGCAAGTGAGGACGGGTCATAGGACGGGCTGAGAGGCCGTGCGATTTGCCCGCGGCAATCGGAGCAATCGCTCTTTGTGTTCGTTCAACCTGAAACGTCTTCGTTGAGAGATCTCTTAGTATCAGACTAGGGCGATCGATTCAAGCTCGACCGCGTCACTCTCCTGGATTCGCGCGCGAGCTTCAGCGTCGCGGCGATCATGAATCGCTCCAGAGGATAATCGCTTCGAGGCTTGTGAACTCCGGAAGGTCGCCACGAAGACGCCAAGACACTAAGCCACACCAAGTCAGTCTCAATCTGTAAGGGCTTGGTGCTCCTTTGTGCCGTCGTGACTTTGGTCAGAGTACCGCGGGCCATTCTCTTGCCGCCGGACTCGTCATCAATGATCAGTCAGCCTCGAACAGCGTCGTAAGCTCGTCAATGTCCGGCCGCACTCGCAGCGGTTCTTTTAGCGCGCGAACGGCCGCGTCGACATCCTTCAATCCGCTGCCGGTCAGCATCAGCAACACACGCTCGTCCGACTTGATCATGCCGCTCGCGCACAGCGACTTGAAGCCTGCGAACGCGGCAGCCGCAGCGGGTTCCGCGAACACCCCGGTAGTTCGTGCCAGCTCAGGAATCGCCTGAACGATTTCGTCATCGCTGACCGTAACGCCGCGTCCTCCGGAGTCTCTGATCGCACGAATCGCCGCCGTCGCATCGCGAGGCCTGCCCACGTTGATGCTGTCCGCGATCGTGTGAGCTTCTGCTTCGCGAACTCGACCATCGCCGTTCGCCGCGTCTACTATCGCCGAAGCAGTTGCCGATTGCACTCCCATCAACTGCGGCAATCGATCCAGGAACCTCAGCGCTTGAAGATCGCGAAAGCCTTTCCACAAACCGCTGATGATGTTTCCGTCGCCGACCGAAACGATCACTTTATCCGGCGCTTGCCAGTTCAACTGCTCGGCGACCTCAAGCGCCGCGGTCTTTTTGCCTTCGCGAGTAAACGGATTGACGCCGGTGCTTCGTTGGTACCATCCGAACTTTCGAGCCGCCGCTATGCAGAGGTCGAACGCTTCGTCGTAGCTTCCTTCAACCAACACCACTCTTGCTCCGTAGATCTGAAGCTGCGCTCGCTTGGCCGGCGGCGCCGTCGCGGGCACAAAAATGACTGACCTCATGCCCACGCTTGCGCATATCCCGGCAAGTGCTGAACCCGCGTTGCCCGATGATGCAGTGGTGATTATTTCCGCCCCAGTCTCGCGAGCTTTCACAACCGCCAACGCACTCGGGCGGTCCTTGAACGAAGCTGTCGGGTTGCGGCCGTCATCCTTTATCAGGAGTTGGTTGACGTTAAACTGACGCGCAAGATGCGGGAAGTCGTATATCGGCGTCCAGCCGACGGTGAGAGGGGGAACGGTGGATGACTCATCAATCGGCAACAGCGCCCGATACCGCCACATCGTTAAGTTGCGATCGTCCGCCAGACTTTTCTTGGTCAGCTGTGCATTGACTCGTTCGTAGTCGTACAAAACGTCGAGATTGCCGCCGCACGCCGAACACACGTACTCGACGTCGCCGAGACGGTGCTCGCGTCCACAGTCGAAGCATTTAAAGCCTCTAACGTTGTTCATTCGTTGATATTCAGCTCGGTGATCCTCAATTCTCTGCGAGTCACGGCGGCTCAGTGGTTATCAAAGTTTCGATGCTGACTAACCGCGGAGACGCGGAGCTGCAGAGGTTACGCAGAGAAAACACTCGGATCAGCACACTGATCAGTTCGTCTGCCTTGCAAACTTCAAATGTCTTACTCGGCCGGCGTTCAACTCGAACCCAATTACCGCCTTTCCTGGGTCTCGAGTGAACTTGATTGTTCCGAGGTCGGCATCGCTGAAGTTGTCAGGGCCGCTGGAGCTGAGATAGGAATCTTCAAACTTCTTGCGCTGAAGCACCAGCTTCCCTTCCTTCACCGCAAACGTGTAAGTAGTGTCGAGCTCCTGGCTGTAGTATCTGCCGACGTACTGAGCAAGGTCGGTTGGTGCTGGTGCATTGACTGGTTCAAGGACTTTGGGTTTCGGGTTTCCTTCTTCGTTGACCACCATCCTTTTGGTCGAGCCATCGGGTGCAATCTCAAAACTGACTTTCACCGGCGCCCCAATGACAGTGAAGTCCGTCGCGCTCATAGGTACGAGCTGGAAGCCCGGGCCAATCGCGGCAATGAGCTTGCCCTCCTTGAACTCGAGCTTGATCGTCTCTTCGGTCAACGGATCACGATAGATGCCGGCTTTGCGTTGAAGCTCCTGCTCGGTAGCCTTGTAAGGCGGGGTAACAGGCGCGGCGCCCGGCTTCGGCGGCGG
>DATMCM010000384.1:0-15341 GCA_035558335.1 Blastocatellia bacterium
AACGATGAAATTGCTAGCCCTGTACGGGCGGTCCTCCGTGGCCGCCCCTTCTCGAGAAGAGCATTATGCGCTCCAAGAGGGGCGGCCACGGAGGACCGCCCGTACAGGTTCGCTAGCGAAGTCTTTGTTACAAGCCACTAGGTCGTCAATAAGTAACGATCGGAGGTCAATGTGAAAATGATCAGTCGTTTCTTGGTAGCAGCCATCTTCTCAGCGCTGCTTGCCGGCGATTCAATCGCGCAGCAGATGGAAGGCAATAAGACCAAACAAGTAGTAGCTTCCGCTCCTAGTACCACCGGCGCGGCTTCTCCAGCCGTGAACGGGAGTTCTCCTGAAAGTAACAAAGCCTCGGAGCCGGGCGAGCGTGAGCGGTTGCTGCTGGAGCGAATTGGCAAGCTCGAACAAAGACTCGCCGACCTTGAGTCCCGCTCCGCAGCCAAACCGGCTAGTGAGTCGGTTCAACCCGTTCTCACAACTGCGGCGACGGCTTCGCCCACGGCGTCTGCAAAACCAGATTATACGACAGTGGAGGTGGCCGTTGCGGCTGCGGGGCTAGGCACGTCACCTTCTCAGGCTAGTGAGCCCAAGAAAAAGGAGCCGTTTGCATTCGCAGACTTTACGTGGTTGACCGGCAACCCCCGGACAAAGGACTCGCCTATCAATACGGAAGTCTTTACTGGCGAGATCAGATTCGACACGGCCTACCACTACTCCTTCAACCATCCGCAGGATCACACTATCGGCGGCTCGAGCGAGGTATTTAGATCGAACGAGGTCCAGGTCACGCAAATCGGCGTCGGGGGAGATTTTCACTACAACAACGTTCGAGGAAGACTGATGACGCAGTTTGGGATGTACTCGCAAACTACTCCGCGCAATGACGCGAGTCCCGGACGCGGTCAGTGGAACCTCGACAACGCATACCGCTACATCTCAGAAGCATACGGCGGGTATCACTTTGACAAATTGAACGGGATCAACGTCGACGCAGGAATCTTCATGTCGTACGTCGGCCTTTTCAGTTACTACCAATTCGACAACTGGGCGTACCAGCCCTCGTACGTTTCGTCCAACACGCCGTGGTTCTTCAACGGTGTGCGGATTCAGATCTTCCCGAGCGACAAGCTGAAAATCGAGCCGTGGATCGTCAACGGCTGGCAGTCGTACGGCAAGTTCAACAAAGCGCCCGGTGTGGGCCTGCAGCTTCTGTGGCGTCCGAACCCCAATATTTCGGTCCTCGGCAATCAGTATTGGGGCACGGATACGCTGGGCATCCCGGGCCGCAAGCGCATACACACCGACGACAGCATCCAGGTCAAGTACCTCGACAAGCCCGGAGCAGCCCTGAGCAAGGGTGCATTCACTTTTACGTTTGATGCGGGATGTGAATACGGCAAGGACAGCGGCGTGAGCTGCAAGGGCGGTACTCCCGACAGTCCGTCGCAGTACTTCCTTGGTTTCATGGCATACAACCGCCTCTGGTTTCACAAGGATCTGTTCGGTTTGACGCTGGGCGGCGGGGCAATCACGAACCCGGGACGCTACCTGGTGTTGATTCCTCCAATCAACGGCGCGACTGCGTTCTCGGGAACGCCCTACTTCACGGCCGCACCTGGCGACAAGTACAGAGCAGGGGATGCGTCGGTGACTTTCGACTACATGCCCACACAGTTCTCGACGTTCCGTTTCGAGTACAACCACCGGGCGGCCAACGTTCCGTACTTCTCAGGCGAAGGAGGTGTTACGCCACCGGGCGGCAACACCGGTCCTCCCGGCTCGTTTGTCCCGGGCTTCGCGCCGGATCTTCGCAAGTACGAGCGAAGGTTCACCATCGCCTTGCTGGTCAAGTTGTGATCCTGACGCAGAGAAAACAAGAACCGGCGATGCAATGCGAATAATGAAATGCCTTCAAGAAAAAACCGCTGAATTCGCGGAAGCGCCCGGCGCTTGCGTGCTCACTCCATATTGCGGCTCGATTATCCGTCGCATCGCCACAGTTTTTCCTGTTGGAGCCATCGTTTTCGTGTCGACTGCAGGAGTCAAAGCGCAAAGCCATTCTGTTGCTGGACAGGCTTCGCGAGCCTCGAATGAGATCGGCCAAACCGTGGCAAGTAAGCCAGGTGAGAGCAGCAAACAAGAAAGAGAAGAAACAATTAATAGTTCGGCGCTAATCAAGGGGCTGCGTCACCTCGGTCCGACCAATGTGTCTTATCTTGCGCCCTTGTGCAAGGGGCTCACGCTGCAAGGCGGAATCGTCGCCAGCCTGATCGGGTACGATTCGCTCTACGCCAAGGACAATTTCAACTACACGAGACCCTGGGGGGCCGACTTCACACCGTACTTGATGATGGGCGTGAACGCGAGTTATCCCTTTAACGATAAGCTCACCGGGGCAGTCTTCGTGGTCAATGGGTACTGGCATCTCGCCAACGCGAACAGTGTTCCAAGTTCAGGTGGCCAATTCGCTTATAAGGCGAGTTCGCGCGTGACGGTGAAGGAGACGGTTCTCTACGGACCGCATCAGTCCAACACCTCGCTCAAGTTTTGGCGCTTCCTTTCGGACAGCATTGTCGAACGCAAAACAGATCGAGTCACTGTAGCATTCGAATATATAACCTCAACGGAACGTGTTGACGCCCCTGGCCGTCCCCGCGCCTTGATGATCGCCGGCCAGTTGCCGGTGCATTGGGCCTTGAACAAGCGCTGGCGTGCAAGCATTCGCCCCGAGGTTTTCTGGGATCGCGATGGCCGGTGGACGTTAGCAAGACAAACCGTCAAAGCGATCACGACGACGCTCGAATATCGAATCCCGTACAAAGAAACCAGCACCATCCTGCGGTTGGAGCATCGCTGGGATGATTCGCGAGGACCAGATGGAGGCTTCTTCAGAGGTGCTGAAGTTCGGCCAGGTGTGATTGGGTTGACTCCAGCTCAACACCTCCTGATTTTCGGGTTGATATTCACGTTCGACCACTAACAGGTAGTTGATCTGGTGGTTCGGCCGCAAAGAAGGCTCTTGGTAGTGATGATTGACGATGCGCTTGGAGAGGACAAATGCGGAAGACCATGAAGGAGTATCGAAGCGATCTGAACAGGCGAGAACATGAAAGTTTCATCCAGTCACAATGTCAAGGATCTCCGCCTGTCGGATCGAACTCTGAAGGGCTCGCACGATGGTTGGCGCTCCCCGGCCATCTCTTGACGGCGGTGGCCCGTCGTTTCGAAGCTTGGCGGGGCTTGCTTCATCGTGGAGAGAGAAGACACTGATTATTACCAATGGCAGAGAATTATCTTGGACTCGCCAACGCGCGGAATTGGAGGAATGTTTCCCTTCAAAAGGAACGATGAGGGTCAAGTAAATTCGCAGAGAGGGGTTATGGACAGGCTTGAGGCATTTGGGTTGTTTGCGGTTGCGGCGATGTTAGTGTGCTACGCGCTCGAGGATCGCAGCCCGCGATTTATCCTGGCATTCGCCGGCGCATGTGTGCTGGCCTCGGTCTACGGCTTTCTTCAGGGAGCCTGGCCGTTCGGTCTCGTGGAGGCAATCTGGTCTCTACTGGCGCTACGACGGTGGCGGCTGGCCGCGCGTGTTCACTACGGGTCGCGTTTTTCAAGGCACATCACATGGTAGAGCTACTCAGAAATCCTCGCCTCAACTGGATCGCGGCGAAGAAGTACTTCATCACCGTGACGATTTTTCTGCTTCTGGTGGGGGCGATCTCGATGCAGGTTCGTGGCTTCAACCTTGGGGTTGATTTCACCGGTGGAACGCTGATGACGGTCCGGTTCAAGGAGCCGCCCGACCTCGACAAGGTTCGCGCGACCCTCGGACGATCGGGCATCGACATATCGAAAGTCACGCTTCAACCGGTGGTGACGCGTCCGACGGAGATTCTCGTTCACGCGCCTCAACTCGCCGGCGGCAGCGAAGCGGAACGCCGAATTGACCAGGATAAGCGGACGATCACATCCGCGCTTCAGCGCCTGAATCCCGGCGGAGACGACCCGGCCGGGAAGGTGAATATCAATTCGATTGACGCAGGCGGCATCGAGGCGGAGCTTCGACAGATCGACCCGCTCGCCATCAATGCGCGCCAATTCGCCAATGCTCATCCGTATCGCCAGGTCGGCGACCAGATCGTTTTCTATCGCGATTCTCAGGGTAAGGGATTTCTTCAGAGCATAGATTCGCTGCAAGGCCTTAACCTCACAGCGGGTAATTATGCCGAATTTGATCAAAGCAAGATTAAGGCGTTTCTCGCAGCTCGTTTTTATGCTGGCAAGATAGATCTGAATCTCGCCGGCACCGGCGAGATCGAAGACGCCCTCTCGCGCATCGATCCTCTCGGCGTCGGGGTCGGCAGCGACGTTTATGCGAAAGCTGCACAAGCAATCACAAGCTACCGCAAGGAGAGCAACGGCGTCATAAACGATCTTCACTTGATTCAGGTACAGAACGTGTCGGCGGCGTTGTTGCAAAAAATGGAGCCCTATTTCACGGAGGGCGGGTTCGCCATTCTTTCCGCGGATGTCGTAGGCGCGGTTGTGGGAGCCGATCTACGCAACCGGGCGATCTATGTAACGCTGGCCGCGATGGGGGGCATGCTTATTTTCGTGGCTCTCCGCTTTGAGTGGATTTTCGGTGTGGCGGCGATCACTGCGGTCTTTCACGACATCCTGATCGTGCTTGGGCTTTTCAGTCTTTTCCAGTGGGAGATCAACCTGACGGTCATCGCCGGGCTGTTGACGCTTGTGGGTTACTCGATGAACGACTCTATCGTTATCTTCGATCGAATACGGGAGAACCTACGAACGCGGCGCAAGGACAGCCTGGTTCAAATCGTAAATGACTCGATCAACCAAACGCTCTCGCGGACGGTAATCGCGTCAGGGCTGACGTTTATATCGGTGCTTGCAATCGTAGTGTTTGGCGGCCCGGTGCTTAGAGGCTTTGGTCTGGTTCTTACGATAGGTATCGTACTCGGCACTTATGATTCAATCGCCATCGCGAGCCCAACGATGGTTTGGTGGAAGTACTTCACTGAGGGTGAAGGCGGACGTGGGCCATCGATATTGAAGAAAGCAGCGTAGATCGTGACTCGCATGGGCTGCTGGGAGCTTTATGAAAATTTTATTTTGTCTTTATCCCAACCTTATACGGGCTGAGTTAGAGTCAGTAGTGACGACAATCTGAGCGTGGAGGGCGAGCGAATGCTGGATCTGATTTTCATTGCCTTGGTTTTCGTTTTCTTCGGCATAGCGTTTTGGTACGTCCGCTTCTGCGAGCGCGTGTAGCGGAGATATATGGACCCTGAAACTTCAAGACTCGGCATCATCGCTTTGATCCTGTTTGTGGTTTATACGATCGTGCTCTTTGGAATACCACGCAAGGGTGGAGCGCAAAGGGCCTCGCGGAGGAAACAATGAACACGGAGTACATAGTGAGCGCGATCATCGCCTTGCTACTGCTCGTGTATCTGATGTACGCGCTGCTCAAACCGGAGAAGTTTTGACGGGCGCTTATGAGAGATAGGCGCGCGCCCGCTCGATCACCGGCCCAAGCGGCGGGATGAGGGGCGGCCACGGAGCAACCAAGCTCGTTTTGCGAGCCAATGCCGCTGTAGAAACCCTTCCCGTAAGCTGTCTAATGAAATCAACAGCTTACGGGGATGGTTCCTAAGGAGGGACGCCCCTACAAGGTAGGGAACGAGATGACGTTCAACGGATTCTTACAACTTGCTGTTTACTTTCTGGTGCTGCTTGCGGTGACCAAACCGCTTGGCGTCTACATGACCAGAGTCTTCTCCGGCGAGAAGACGTTTATGTCTCGGGTGCTTGGCCCGGTCGAGCGCCTGATCTATCGCTTGTGCCGCGTCGATGCTGCGAGCGAACAACATTGGACTTCATACGCCGCGGCGATGTTGATGTTCAGCGTTGCGGGGCTGCTGGTCCTTTATGCGCTTCAGCGACTGCAGTATTACTTGCCGCTAAACCCGCAGCAGTTCGCAGGTGTCAACCCGGACCTCGCCTTCAACACGGCGGCCAGCTTTACGACCAACACAAACTGGCAAGCATACTCCGGTGAATCGACAATGAGCTATTTCGTTCAGATGGCCGGGCTGGCGTTCCACAACTTTGTGTCCGCAGCCACCGGGATAGCTCTTGCAATCGCATTCATTCGCGGCATTGCACGGCGCGAGGCAAAGACGATCGGCAACTTCTGGGTTGACCTTACCCGGTGCTCGCTTTATGTGCTGTTGCCGCTGTGCGTCATCGGGGCACTGGCGCTGGTGTCGCAAGGCGTCGTTCAGAACTTCAAACCCTACACACAGGCCACGCTGGTAGAACCGCAGCAGCTCACAAAGCCCGACGCCGACACCGGAGAAGAAAAGACCGAGACACAGACCGCCCAGACGATCGCTCAGGGACCGGTCGCCTCACAGGAGATTATCAAGGAACTTGGGACCAACGGCGGCGGCTTCTTTAACGCCAACTCGTCGCATCCGTTTGAGAACCCAACTCCGCTGACGAACTTCATCCAGTTGCTCGCGATCTTCGCGATCGGGTCCGGCTTGACCTATACGCTTGGGCGGATGACGGGCAATCAAAGGCATGGCTGGGCGGTATTCGCGGCGATGACGATTCTTTTTCTTGGCGGCTTCCTGGTGGTCTATTACTTTGAGGCTCGCGGCAATCCGAACTTCGACCAATACGGGGTAAAGCAGGCTGCCGTTGAAACAAGTGGCGCCGAGCAGGCGGGCGGAAACATGGAAGGGAAGGAAGTTCGCTTCGGCGTCGCCAACTCGGCGCTGTTTGCGACAATCACTACCGATGCTTCGTGTGGCGCGATCAACTCCTGGCACGATTCATTCACTCCGCTTGGGGGAATGATCCCGCTGCTGAATATTATGCTGGGCGAGATTATTTTCGGCGGCGTTGGCGCTGGTATGTATGGAATGCTGGTCATGATCGTGCTGACGGTGTTCATCGCCGGATTGATGGTCGGGCGGACCCCTGAGTACCTCGGCAAGAAGATAGAATCGAAAGACGTGAAGATGGCGATGCTCTATGTGCTGGTGTTCGCTCTGTCGATCCTCTGCTTTTCAGCGTGGTCGAGCGTAGCGACCTACGGCGCCTCCAAGGTCGCCAACAATGGACCGCATGGATTGTCGGAGATTGTCTACGCCTACACATCAGCCACCGGAAACAACGGCTCGGCGTTCGGTGGCATTACGGTGAACAATTACTGGTACAACACGACTCTGGGGCTTGCGATGCTGATCGGGAGGTTCCTGATGATCATCCCGATGATGGGAATAGCCGGGAATCTGGCGATGAAAAAGATCGTTCCACCGTCGGCGGGAACCTTTCCGGTTTACACGCCGCTGTTTGTCGCGTTGCTGATCGGCGTGATCCTGATCGTCGGGGCGCTGACGTTCTTCCCAATGCTGTCGCTCGGACCGATAGTGGAGCATTACCTGATGCACGGGGGGACGATGTTCTGATCCTGGTTTGCGGTTTCTGGTTTTTGGTTCGTGATTCCGAGCACTAATAAGACCTGAAACGAGAATCCGCAAACCAGAAACCAGGAACCAGGAACCACGAACCAGAGGAGTTATGTCAGAGAGAGCACAAAAGAGACAATTGTTTGATCCGGCGATCGTCAGACGAGCCATCAAGGACGCGTTCGTAAAGCTGAACCCGCGACAGGTGGCGAAGAACCCGGTGATGTTCGTCGTCGAGATCGGCAGCATCCTCACAACGCTGCTTATCGTTCGCGATATCGCTCAGGGCAACACCAGCCACTTGCTCTTCACCGTGCAGGTAACGCTTTGGCTGTGGTTCACGGTGTTGTTTGCGAACTTCGCCGAGGCGATGGCTGAAGGACGAGGCAAGGCTCAGGCTGACACTCTTCGCAGGGCAAAGACAGAAACAATCGCGTATCGCATAACTCACGATTCAGGCGACGTGGCGCAAGCTGCGAGCTTGCGCAGTGTGAACCAGGACCTTGTACAAACAGCGCGCTTGGGACCTCTTGAGGAAGCGACTGCAGGCCCCGAAGCCCTCCTTCAGCGATTCACCACTGAAGCGATCGCCGCACCCAAATTAAGAAAGGACGACCTGGTTCTTGTTCGCGCCGGGGAGTTTATTCCGGGCGATGGCGAGATCGTCGAAGGCGTGGCATCAGTGGACGAGTCGGCAATCACCGGCGAGAGCGCTCCGGTTATTCGCGAATCGGGTGGCGACCGGTCCGCCGTAACCGGGGGCACCAAGGTGATCTCCGACTGGATCAAGGTGCGAATCACTTCGAACCCGGGAGAAACATTTCTCGATCGGATGATTGCGCTGGTGGAGGGCGCTGAACGTCAGAAGACCCCGAATGAGATCGCGTTGAACATACTGCTAGCGGGACTGACGATCATCTTCCTGCTGGCTGTAGTCACGCTCTTGCCGTATGCGATCTACAGCGTGAACGCTTCGGATATCGCTGCGGGATTCGCCCCGTCGTCACCTCCGACGGTCACGGTGCTTGTCGCGTTGCTTGTCTGTTTGATCCCAACCACGATTGGCGGATTACTCTCAGCGATCGGCATCGCAGGAATGGACCGGTTGATTCAACACAACGTGCTGGCGATGTCCGGTCGAGCAGTCGAAGCGGCGGGCGATGTCAACACCCTTCTGCTCGACAAGACTGGAACGATCACGCTTGGCAATCGACAGGCCGTCGAGTTCATCGCTATGAATGGAGTCTCGGAGACGGGATTGGCCGATGCCGCACAGCTGTCAAGTCTGTCGGACGAAACGCCCGAAGGCCGGTCGATAGTTGTGCTCGCGAAGTCAAAATACAACCTCAGAGGCCGCGAATTGGCGGCTCACGAGGCCCAATTCATTGCGTTTAGCGCCCAGACCCGAATGTCGGGAGTCGATATCGACGGCCGCGCGATTCGCAAGGGCGCAGTCGACGCGATTACGGAATTCATCAGCACCGAAGGCGGCGTAGTGCCGCCCGAAATGAAAGAGACAGTCGAGCGCATCGCGCGCTCGGGAGGCACGCCGCTGGCGGTCGCAGATCACAATCAAGCGCTTGGGATCATCCATCTCAAAGACATCGTCAAAGGCGGAATGAAGGAGCGCTTTGATCAACTGAGAAGAATGGGCATCAAAACGGTGATGATCACCGGCGACAACCCGCTGACCGCCGCTGCCATCGCTCGCGAGGCCGGCGTGGATGACTTTCTCGCCGAAGCAAAGCCCGAAGACAAGATGGCGTTGATCCGTCGCGAGCAGAGCGAGGGGAAGCTCGTGGCGATGACCGGAGACGGAACCAACGATGCTCCTGCTCTCGCTCAGGCCGATGTGGGCGTCGCGATGAACACCGGAACCATGGCGGCAAAAGAGGCCGGCAACATGGTCGATTTGGATTCGAACCCGACCAAGCTGATCGAGATCGTCGAGATCGGCAAGCAGTTGCTGATGACCCGCGGCGCGTTGACCACGTTTTCGATTGCCAATGATGTGGCCAAGTATTTCGCCATCATTCCGGCTATGTTTTCGACGCTTTACATGCTTGCTGGCGCAAAGAGCGGGCCGCTTGCCGCGCTAAACGTCATGAGGCTGGCGACTCCCGAATCGGCGATCCTGTCCGCTGTGATTTTCAACGCTTTGATCATCGTCGCTCTCATACCGCTTGCGCTGCGAGGCATCAAATATCGCCCGATGGGAGCGGCAGCGGTGCTCAGGCGCAACCTTTGGATCTATGGTTTCGGCGGCATCATCATTCCGTTCATTGGGATCAAGATCATCGACTTGATCATCACCGCGGTCGGTCTGGCGTGATGACGCCAAGGACGAAGACATGAACATACTCAAACAGATCTACCCTGCGATCGCAATGACCGTCGTGCTTACGGTGCTTCTGGGAATCGTTTACCCTCTCGCTGTCACTGGTCTGGCACTGGTGATGTTCCCCGCGAAAGCAGGCGGCAGCCTGATCGAAAAAAACGGCAAGGTTATTGGGTCGAGCTTGATCGGCCAGCCATTCGCCGGCCCGGGCTATTTCCATTCGCGTCCGTCTGCGGCTGGAACCGGCTACGACGGAACCGCTTCGGGCGGAACGAATCTTGGGCCGACCAGTCAGAAGCTTATGGACAACGTCAAGACCGCGGCGGAATCATTGCGAGAGGAGAATCCCGGCTCGGCGATACCGATTGACATGGTAACCGCTTCAGCATCGGGACTCGATCCGCACATCACCCCGGCGGCGGCTGAGTTTCAGGTTCCACGCATCGCCAAAGAGCGAGGCATGAAGGCAGAAGAAGTGCGCAAACTTGTGCGTGAATACACCGAAGGGCGACAGTTCGGATTTCTTGGTGAGCCGCGTGTCAACGTCCTCGAACTAAACCTTGCGCTCGACGGCGCGCGTCCGATGGCAAGAACGGAGTCGAGGTGATCAAAAACTCCAGTCCCTAAATATACCGTGCGGAGTTCGTAGCATGAGCTTTTGGAGCCTGCTGCAGTACGCCCTATTCCTGCTAGTCGTAGCCATCCTTGTGAAACCGGTTGGCGGCTACCTCGCGCGCGTGTTCAACGGCGAGAAGACCTTCCTCGATCCCGCCCTCCGTCCCGTCGAACGCCTGATCTACAAGCTCGCCCGCGTTGATCCCGAGCAAGAAATGGACTGGAAACGCTACGCAATCTCCCTCGTCTGTTCGGGCTTGGCTGGAACCCTTCTCCTATACGGAATTCTCCGACTTCAATACTTATTGCCGTGGTCCTTTCCTTCCTATCACACAACACCGCTCACGCCCGATCTGGCGATGAACACGGCCGTCAGTTTTTCGACTACGACCACCTGGCAGGCTTATGGCGGCGAAAGCACGATGAGCTATTTCAGCCAGATGGTCGGTCTGGCTGCGCAGAATTTTCTGGCAGGCGCATCGGGGCTCGCGGTTGGCGTGGCGTTCATTCGGGGGTTGGCGCGCGACGAAACTAAGGAGCTTGGCAACTTTTGGGTTGACCTGGTGCGCGCCTCGTTGTGGGTGTTGTTACCAATATCGATGGTCGGAAGCTTGTTCCTGATCTCGCAGGGCGTGCCGATGAACTTCAGCCGCTATGTTGAAGCGGCCACTCTCGAGGGTGGCAGACAGGTGATTGCGCAAGGGCCCGTGGCGGGGCTGGAGTTGATCAAGAACCTCGGAACCAACGGCGGCGGCTTCTTCAACGCGAATGGCGCGCACCCGTACGCGAACCCGACGCCGCTTACCAACTTCCTGGGGATGCTGGCGATTGTCGTCTTGCCGGCGGCGCTCACCAATACCTTCGGCAGGATGATCAAACGCCCGCGCCAGGGCTGGCTGCTCTTCTGGGTGATGGCCTTCCTGTTCACGACGGGGCTGCTGTTCACCGGTTGGGCAGAGCAGAGCGGAAATCCACTAATGGCGCGCCAACCAAACGTTGCGATAGAAACCAGCGGTGAGCAATCGGGCGGCAACATGGAAGGCAAAGAGGTGCGCTTCGGCATCGGCCAATCCGTGCTGACCGCGGTCACGACGTCGAACACTTCGACAGGCTCCTATAATTCAATGCACGATAGCTACACGCCGCTAGGGGGAATGATTCCTCTTGCGAATATGCTGCTCGGCGAGATCGTTTTTGGCGGGCTTGGCGGAGGCATCTACAGCATAATAATGATCGCGTTGGTGGGGCTGTTCCTTGCGGGGATAATGATAGGTCGGTCGCCGGAATACCTGGGCAAGCTGATCGGGACTTCTGAGATAAAACTGATCACGCTTTATACGCTTGCCGGGCCCGTAGTATTGATGTCGCTCACCGCTGTCGCGGTGGTAACAAAGTTGGGACTGGCAGGTCTGACGGTTAACCGAGGACCACATGGGTTTACCGAAATCTTCTACGCTTATGCTTCCTCGTTCACGAACAACGGACAAAACTTCGCAAGTCTGAACGCAAACGCTCCCTTCTACAACGTCACCACGGCGATTGCTATGATGGTTGGACGGTTCGGACTCGCGATTCCGGCGCTTGGGCTGGCGGGACTCTTCGCAGTGCAGCGACGCCGGCCCGCGACTCTCGGGACCTTGCCGACCGATACGGTTTCATTTGGCGTACTGCTGGTGGGGACGGCAATCATCGTCGGCGGATTGAGTTACTTTGCTGCGCTCGCGCTCGGCCCAATTGTTGAGCATTTCCTGGTGATCGCGTGAATCGAATGAGGGGCATAGCCTATAACGATCTGGTCAGACTCATGACGGAAATAGACAAATGAGCAGCTTAAGAAGAAAACTCGCATTCAGCTACGGCCTGCTAATCGTGGTGATCTTCGCGGTGAGCGCCTGGAGCATCTATCATCTTGTACACCTCGGCCGGGCCATCGACGTAATCCTGATCAACAACTATAAGAGCATCATAGCCGCCGAGAACATGAAGGAAGCCCTCGAACGTCAAGATTCGGCCGCGATGTTCTTTATCGCGAGCCACACCGAACAAGCACGCCAACAGTTCGACGACAACTCGGCAAAGTTCGATCAGGAGTATCAGATTGCGGCCAGCAACCTGACCGAGGCAGGCGAAGCCGAAATCGTCGCTGATATTGACGTGCGGTACCGAACCTACCGCGGCGACCTCCAGAGCTTTCTCGCTTTCTCCAAGCCGGAGGCCGCGGCTAAATTGTCCTCCGATTATTTCAACGGGCTCGGTCCCGACTTTCTTGCGCTCAAGAACAGAATCGACGACTTGCTGCACTTGAACCAGCTAGCGATGGTGAGAGCCAACGATCGAGCTATTGCGGTTTCCAAGCGTGCCGAAATGTCGACGGCTGCCATGGCCGGACTCGCTCTGACACTGGCTCTCGTTTTTGCCTGGCGTTTCACAAGATACGTTGTTTCGCCTATCACGACTCTCACAGAAAAGGCGAGGAGGATCGGCGAAGGGGACCTCGATCAGTACATCGACACCTCGTCGCGGGACGAGATCGGAGTGCTTGCATTCGAGTTCAACCGTATGGCGGCACGTCTGCGCGACCTGCGCCGGTCGGACTACGGCAAGCTGGTTGTCGAGCAAAAGAAATCGGACGCGGTTATTGACTCGATTTACGAACCGGTGATCGTCACGGACGCAAGAGGCGGCGTAATAAAAATCAACCATGCCGGTCGCCAACTGTTCGGGGCAACGTCGAGCAACGGACATGGCGGCGAGTTGACGTTGTCTGGAGTGATCGGGGGCGAGCGGATTCTCCAGGCGGTCCGTGATGCGGTCGCGATGCAGCGCCCGATCGCAGCCGAGGAGTCTACGGCGCTGGTTCCAGTGAGGATCGGGGCCGCAGAACGCAGTTTTCGTTTGCGAGCAACTCCGATGCGCGATTCGGACGGCCATATACTCGGCGCGGTCACCGTCCTGGAAGACATCACTGCTTTGGCGGAACTGGACAAACTTAAGACAGAGTTTATTTCTGTCGCTTCTGCGAAACTCAAAGAGCCCCTTCGGTCATTGCAGCTTTCGCTTCACGCAGTAATAGAAGGCCGCACCGGCGAGTTGACCGAGGAGCAGACCTCGATGCTCGAAGACGCGCGAGAGAATGCTGAGCGACTGGATGAGCTTATGCGCGATCTGCTCGAGCTAGCCGAGATCGAATCGGGCGCATTCAAGCTGGAGACCGAACGACTTCGCCCAGTTGAACTGGCCCGCGAGGCAGTGCAGCGATTTCAGTTTGCGGCTGAGAGCCGGCACATCAGATTGGAGAACCATGTCTGGCCGGATTTGTCGTGGGTCATCGCTGATCGAAAAGCGGTCGCCCGCATCTTCGATAACCTGTTAGCGAATGCCCTGCGCCATACTGCTCGCGACGGACTGGTCACGGTGGAGGCGAGCGAGCGAGTCGGCCGTGTGCTGTTCAGCGTGCGAGACACCGGCGACGGCATAGCCGAAGATCAACTGCGGCTGCTGTTCGGGCGCTTTGTTCGGGTTGGCGGCAGCTCGAGCGGCACAGGTCTTGGACTTGCGCTGGTGAAGCGACTGGTCGAAGCTCAGGGAGGACAGGTCAGCGTCGAAAGCCGCGTCGGCGAAGGCTCGACGTTCACCTTCTCGCTACCAGTCGGCGGGCCGTCGAGCGTGAGACGGTAGGTTGGCCTGAGCGGCTTTGCGGCTCTTTGCGTCTTTGCGTGAAAGAGTTTCTCGCAAAGCCGCAAAGGCTCGCCAAGACGCGAACTGCGTTGCCCACTCAGAGGAAAGAAGGTGAGCCAGGTTATTGAGGTGCGACCGAAAGCGGAATCGCTGCTTGCCAGAGAGGAGCAGGCGCGGCGCTCCCGCCTGCGCATCTATATCGGCGCGGCGCCTGGTGTGGGCAAGACCTACCAGATGCTCGAAGACGCCCACCAAATCGAAAAGCAGGGCGTGGACATCGTGATCGGATTCATCGAGCCTCACGGGCGCCCTGAAACCGAAGCGCTGATCGGCGATCTCGAACAGGTGCCTCTCAGCCAAATCGAGTATCGCGGCGTCATCCTCGAAGAGATGGACGTCGACGCAGTCATTGCTCGCAAGCCTCAGATCGTCATAGTCGATGAGCTTGCTCACACAAACGCGCCCGGCTCAAAGAACCGCAAGCGATATGAAGACGTGCTCGAGATTCTGGACGCCGGAATAGCGGTTATTACCGCGGTCAACGTCCAGCATATCGAATCGCTCAACGACGCGATTGCGCAGATCACAGGAGTGCGAGTGCGCGAGGCGATACCGGATTACTTCCTGCGTCGCGCCGACGAGGTCGTGAACGTGGACGTCTCGGTCGACACACTACGGACGAGGCTGCGCCAGGGAAAGATATACGGCGTTGAAAAGATCGAACAAGCGCTTGCCAACTTCTTCCGCAAGGGCAACCTGTCGGCGCTCCGCGAGCTTGCTCTAAGGCAACTAGCCGAAGATCAGGCGGCGAAGGCCCACGACTATCGGGAACGTGAAGGGCTTGAGCAGGCGGCGATTCCCGAGAAGGTAATGGTCTGCATGGCCTCGCAGCGAAGCGCTCAGAGGTTGTTGCGAACGGGTTCGCGCATCGCGGGACGGTTGGCCACGGACTGGTACGCTGTTTACGTCGAGACTCCTCGCGACGAGATCGGGCGAATCGATCCCGCAAATCACGCGTCGCTGTTGGAGAACATTAAGCTCGCTGAGGAATTGGGAGCCACCGTCGTGAAGCTCAAGGCCCGGCGTGTGGCGGATGCGCTGATCGAGTTCGCCCGTCGCGAAGGCATCACTCACGTTGTGTTCGGCCAGTCGGCCCGGTCTCGATGGGACATTTTGCTGCACGGCTCGGTGATCAATCGCTTTCT
>DATMCM010000385.1:0-2835 GCA_035558335.1 Blastocatellia bacterium
AAAAAATTCTGGCCGCATATCCTGTGCGACGCAGAGCAGCCGCTATAGCTTCTTCCTAAGATAATTGTCGATCGCCATTGGCCCAGAACCACCGAATACGAGCGCCGCAAGGCAAGCAAGATACAGCAGATCAAGCTCGTAGCCCGGCGGCCCGAACTGGGCCCGGCCGGACGTCACACTCAGCAGCTTGATTGAGCTGAACCCATAGGGGAGATGGACAGTTAGCATCGCTACCACGAGAACCGCAGCCATCGGCAGACTTACAAGTGCGACGAAAGCTCCGAGCAGGACGGCGAGACCGCCGATGAGCTCGGTCAGAATGGTGAGCCATGCCATGAGATGAGGCGCGGGCACGCCCATCGTATGCAGGATGGCGGCGAAGTTTTCGGGCCCCTTAGACAGTTTTGCGAAGCCGTGCTCCATGAAGCCATAGCCAACAATCAGCCGTAGCGGAATAGCAGCCCAGACAGCGACCGAAGGTCTTGCCAAGAATGCAAGACCTCTGCTTAAGAATACAAAACGGCTGCTGCCTTCCCGCTCCAATGATTGAGTAAGTTGGTTCATAGTCAAAAAGCCTCTCTATTTCTTGATCGTTGTCGAACGCGCGAAAGCCAAGAGCGAACCTCGAATGCCTTCGTTTTTCACTAATTATGATGTTATAATGTCTATAGAGTTACAGAATTTTGAGAATTCTTTTGCCGACGTCTGGATTTCAGGCTCGCCTTCGAGGGGACACATATAAGGTTCCGGACCGAAACCCGGCAAAGTCCGCTCCGCGATTAGTCTGTAGGGATGTTTACGGCCAACTTGATGGGCAAAATGTCGGCGTTCCGCCTCATGCCAGTTCATTTAGTCGCCTCCAGTATCTGAATCCCTTCCGGAGTTAATACGCCTAGAAGTTCCTGGACCTACTTTGAGCCTGTAGGTCAGTTGGAAATAGGTCAGCGTGAGTTGTGCGCCGTGATTGTTTGCGCTCATGAGAGCGCCGGGCCAGAAGTGGCCGATCCCAAGTTCCCAAAGAAGAGGAATGCGCTTCCACGCGTATTGCAATGCACCGTCGACTTCCGTTCCAATCCTGTCACTTCCGAATCCGCCGGACGGTGGATGCACGAGTACACCGCCAGAGCCCGAATAAACGGAGTCGTTGGTACTCGCGACATCCAGAGTTTCGCCATGCAGTAAAACATACAGGGACTTTGCCGGATGAAGATCAATGTTGAGACGCCTCTGGACGATATTCTGCCAACCGAAAACATCCGTCAGTCCGAAAACGTCGTGGTTGCTCGGGTAAAACTGATCGAAAGTCCTCACGACAGATGGATCCCGGCGGGGATCGCCGCTCGCGTAATCGTACTCGGCCTGAAGGTGCGGCCTCCAGGGCAGGGAGTGAAGCGTATAGCCAGCCTTGACATAACCGGCACTCGCACGGATGGAATCATTGGCGAAGGCGCCGCGTTCCAAGACACCCTCGAGACTGTAGTCGAAGTTGGCGGACAACTTGCCGGTGATCCGTATGCCGGGAGCCACGAGCGTCTCGCGACCGAGAATCCCTTGACGGCTTTCGACCGTTGGAGTCTTCATAAGGACATAGGGCTCCAGCCGAACATGCGGAACTAGAGTGGTGAGCGTTGCGTAAGCGCCGTGAAGGTAGAAGCCGCCGCGTGTAGTATCCAATTCGTTCGGACGAATCTGCACAACCGATCCACTGAAGAGATCAAGGCGATTTTCAGGATTGCCGATCACCGTGCGGATCACATCGAAGGTGCGGCTGGTGTTCGTCCAGTCACTGATGCCGATCAGGCGCTCGTCGCCGAATCGCAACTCTTGCCTTCCCAGAAAAGTGGTAGTTTTCGAAATGTCCAACCGCAGGTAAGCCTGTCGGAAGTCAAAAGTGTCTCGCATGTTCGATGCGACGAAGCGTAACGGCAATGCCAGAGCGTGTGCATCCTGCATTTGCAGATAGGCTGAAAAATGTTTTGAAGCTTTCATTCCGACGCCGATGCGCAAACGTGTCAAGTCATAGACGGGAGAGATTCCGGATAGAAAATTAATTGCGGATTGCTCTTCCGTTCTGCTGCGCAATTCCAAATCAACCGACAGCCAGTTTGGCAGGTCTTCTGTCGTCGCCGACTGTGAGGCCGACACTTCCGCTGTCTTTTGCGCTTGCGCACTCGGGGTCATCACCAAGAGGCGGCCGAGAAGAATCAGAAGAGCGATAACCCTATAAGATCGCATGTCTCACATCCAAAGCCCGATCGCGTTCGTGAAGATCAGGCACACGACCGCAACAGAGATCCGAGATCGGTCTTTGCTCCATCAGCTTTTCGAGCCTGGTGGATCAACCACCGTTTTCATCTTGGGGATATTGCGCAGAAAGGTCTCACCCGTCCCGATATGTTGGTCAACCAGCCGCGAAGGAACGTGCGCCAGCCATTGCGCAAGCGAGATGTCCTGGTAGTTCGGCGTCGGAAAGACTTCGAGAAAGACCAAATCCGTGTCACCAAGGTTTTCAACATAATGGGGCCTGGTTCTTTCGACGTAGCCCACATCTCCCTCACGAAAGTCCATGGTGCGAGCGTGTCCGCCCGCGGCAAACACGGTCATGCGGCCCTGTCCTTTCACGAAGTACTGCCATTCATCCTCGTTCGGATGCCAGTGGAGTTCGCGCAGGCCGCCGGGCTTTACGGTTACAATCGCCGCAGCAATATCGGTCGCGGCGAAATTACTCCTGTCGACGATTTTTACGCTGCCGCCGGCGGTTACTTTGGTCGGCTGCATCTTGCTGGCGAAGAATGCGAAGGTATTCGGAACTGGCCCCGTGCCTTCATAGACTTG
>DATMCM010000386.1:0-7924 GCA_035558335.1 Blastocatellia bacterium
CTTGTTCGAGAGCTTCACGCGAAGGGATGTCGAGGTGGTTCGTAGGCTCGTCCAGTACCAGGACATTTGCGCGACTGTAGATGAGCTTGGCGAGCGCAAGACGGCTCCGTTCGCCTCCGGACAGCGCTGTCACCGGCTTTAGTATGTCGTCGCCGGTGAAAAGAAACTTTGCCAGATAGCTGCGCAGTTCGGCCGGTGAGGCGCGGGGTGCGGCGGCGGCGATCTCCTCGATCACAGTTGATGCGAGATCGAGGTTTGAAAGTTCCTGATCGAAGTACTCGCAGTTGACGTTGGCGCCCCAGGTCAGGCCGCCCTCGAGCGGTTTAAGCTCGCCGATTATCGTCTTCAGGAAAGTAGTCTTGCCGGATCCGTTAGGCCCGATGATTCCCAGGCGCTCGCCTCGCCTCAACAGAAACGACATGCCTCGTGCGAGGCTTTCGGAGCTTCGCCCGATCGCAAGATCCAAAACCGACAGCACGTTATCGCCAGTGCGGGCGACGGCCTGGAGCCTGAAATCGCCAACCCGGTTGTCGCGGACGGCTTCGACGCGGTCGAGCTTCTCGAGCATCTTCCGCCGCGATTTGGCTTGTTTGGTTTTCTGCCCAGCGATGTTGCGCCGGATAAAATCTTCAGTGCGGGAGATCATCTCCTGCTGCTGTTCGTACTCGCGCATCTGCGTAAGCCGCCGCTCCTCGCGCTGCTTCACATACGCCGTGTAGTTTCCGGGATAGACGGTTGCCCGGCCCGCATCTATTTCAATTATCTTGGAAGCCGTCCGGTCAAGCAGAAAACGGTCGTGTGAAACGATGACAAACGCGGATTTGTATTCGGACAGAAAATCTTCGAGCCACTCGATCGCGCTGACGTCCAGGTGATTCGTGGGCTCGTCCAGCAGCAAGACATCGGGCTCGGCGAGAAGGAGCTTTGCAAGCGCAAGCCTTGCTTTCTGCCCGCCGCTCAGTTGATCGGCCGGGCGGGACAGATCGTCGGCTCCGAAACTGAGGCCCACAAGCACCGATTCAGCGCGAGCTTGATAGGTGAACCCACCGCTCAGCTCGTGGCGATGCCGCAGGTCGCTGTAGGCGTGCATTGCTTCGTCGAGCGCTGCGCCTTTCGCTTCGGACATCAAGTGTTCGAGGCGAGTGATCTCAGCCTCGATCTCGTGCAGCTCCTTAAAGACCGAAACCGCCTCGTCGCGAACGCTCTTGTCTCCAGCGAATGTCGGTTGTTGTTCGAGCAGTCCGACGCGAAGGCCTCTGAGCAGCACAACCTCTCCGCGGTCTGCCTCTTCGCGGCCGGTCACCATTCTGAAGATGGTAGTCTTGCCCGCGCCGTTGCGGCCGACCAGACCGACGCGCTCGCCCCGATTGACCTGAAACGTCGCGCCGCGCAGAACAGTTTGCGCACCGTAGGATTTGTGAACGTCGTCTAAACGGAAAAGCATTGGGGAGTCAGTAGCCAGTAGTCCGTAGTCCGTAGCTAGGAGTCAATCTTCAGTCGTCGATCATCTGTTAGCTGCCGCTAATTACTGACTACGGACTACTGACTACGGACTATCTGTTAGAATTTGCCGTCTTTCGGTTGGCATTCGCGGCAGCAGAAGCGGCCGGACGATTCGCGCTCGGAGCCGGCTGATTCTGATTCTCGATTCGCGGTTGCGCTTGCTGCTGACTCTGACTTGACTCGAGTAATTGTGATGGCCGCATCTCGACTATGCTTTGCGGGCTCTGCACGATTCTTTCAGCCAGCATGTTCTTGACCGATGTCTCCGCCAGCGTAACCAGGACGAGCGCTTGCAGCAGGATTTGCTGTCGTTGTTGGGTAATCGTGTTCGTAATGTCCGCGCGAACGTCGTTGAGCGTGAGGTTCTGCGGCTGTTCTTGCTTTCGGTTGAGCTTGAATATGTACCAGTTTCCCGCGAGGTTGTCCTTGATCGGGTCTGTGAACTGGCCTTCTTTCAGAGCCATCAAAGTGCCAGGAACGTCGGGCCTGGTTGGAAATGTTTGCTTCAACTGGGCCTCTGTTGCGAAGCCAAGTTGTCCGCCCCGCAGCGCCGAAGCCTGATCCTCTGATTTCTGCGCCGCTACGGTTGCGAAGTCCGTGGTCCCGCTTCGAAGCTGTTCGTAGATGGTCTTGATCTTCTGCTCGGCGCCAGCCTCGCCCCCGTTGTTAGCTGCACTGACCATTACCATCGAGATGTCCGCTCCCCGCTCGGCCACGAACTCGGCCCGGTGATCGGAGTAGTACTTCTCGATTTCGGCATCGGTTGGTGCGCTTACCCGGGTCCGCTCGCGCTCGCGAAGCGCATTGATCGCAAGGTCTCGTCGAACCTTGTCGCGTAACTCGGCCTCGGTCAGCCCAGCCTGCTTAAGCTGCTCCTGGTATTGCTCTTCGGTGACATGAGCGTCCTGTTTTCGTTTCTGGACTTCCTGATTCACCTTGCTGTCGTCGGGCATAAGGTTTTCCTTCTGCGCCTTCTGAAACATGGCTTCTTCCTGAACCAGGCTGTCGATTACCGTTAGACGCGCGGCGACCAGCTCCACGGGGCTCAGAGTCTTGCCGCCGCCGCTCTGATCGAGTTGTTGCTTGATCAAGCTATCGACCTGGCGAAAGGTGATGTCGCGAGAGCCGACGCGGGCCGCGACCTCGCTGCCGCCGGGGGGGGCTTTCCCGTCGCCCTTGCAGGAGGCCAACAGCACCGAACAGAGAACCACCACTAGTGGGAGAAAGATGTTCTTTGAGAAACGAAACACAGGTTTGCTCCTTCGAGAAATTGGTTTGACGGCACGGTCGCCGCTCGTGCTAAACTCTCGTTTTGCTTTCATCGCAATAATCGCAACAGAGGAGTATGACAATGGCAAAACGCTGCGAAATATGTGACAAGGGACCTCAGTTTGGTCACACCGTAAGTCACGCCAACAACCGGACGAACCGACGCTTTAATCCGAATCTTCAAGCTGTGCGGGCAGTTGTAAACGGCCGTCCGCAGCGCATTCGCGTCTGCACTCGCTGCTTGAAGGCCGGCAAGGTCGTCAAAGCCGCTTAGCATCTGGATTTAGGCTCTGGATTGTTGGTTCACTCCGCCCATCCAAAGTCTAAACTCCTCTATCGCTCGACCCTTCCTCATCCAGCCAGCGCAATCAAGTCTATCTCGACACGTACATCCCGGGGCAACCGAGAAACCTGCACCGTCGACCTGGCCGGCGGCACCTCGCCAAAGAACCGGCCATAGACTTTGTTCATTTCCGCGAAATCATCCATGTCAGCCAGAAAAACCGTCGTCTTGACCACGCGGTCAAACGAACTTCCCGCGGCCTCGAGCACCGCCTTCAAGTTGTTCATAACCCGCTCTGTCTGCTCGCTAATCCCGCCTTCGACAATCTGCATCGTGGCCGGGTCCAGAGCTACCTGGCCCGAAGCGAACACCAGACCGTTAGCGGTTATCGCTTGCGAGTAGGGCCCGATCGCTTTGGGCGCGGTATCGGTCTGAATGCGGTCTTTCATTCGCTCTTCACTCTCTCAGACAGGAATAAACTGCCTCTCGGAAATTGCAGATTATCTCAGATGGTCGATGAGATTGTCTACCAACAAAGGACGACGGTAGAATGCGAGGCGCGTCCGTATGACGTCTATGATCGGGTTGACCAGAATGCTAGCGATGTCGTAGCACATAACACTACGCTGGCGCTCGGCTCCGCGACTACCGAGATCTATAGACCCCGCAACCGATGCCACACAAAAACTAAAATTGCCAGTTCATCAAAGACTGTCCCAAGAACCTTCGAAGAAACTTCTTGACACTCAAACAACCTTGTAGTAAAAACGACACCCCGTCGTGGGTCTCGATGAAGAGGCTCGCTACGCGCTTCTTGCCAAGGGTTGAAAGTTAGCTCCGGAACTTTTAGTGCTTCAGCCCTGGGACAGACTTCTTATCTGTCCGCTTCTATTCAGAACAAGAGTGCAAGCGATTAGCCGTGCTGTCGGGCGTTGTGTGTCTCAAGAACGACAACGGCTTTGGGCTAAAGTTTTGTTAGTGATCACGACTGCACTCGTCGCCTAATGAAGTAGGCGAGCTACTACTGACCGCCGACTTGCTTCCTCTTCTCGAGTTTTTCCATACCGAGGAAAGACTGTGCCTTCACGACGCCTCAGATTGATTCTTGTACTGATAGCTTGCTCAGCCGTTGCGATGTCTGAGTTCAGCGCAGCCGACGGCGAACCGAGGAACGGCGAGCGTAGCGCTCCTGTGCCGGTCGAGCCGTTTGGTCCTTCGAATGCCCGCACTGAAAGCAGAGAGCTGATCCCCGAATCCGATTTCTTCCCGGCCTCGCGGTGCGCCGCCTGTCACCAGGATACTCACGCGGCTTGGTCGCAGTCGCTTCATCGGAACGCCGCGCGCGAACCCTTCTACCGCGAAAGCGCAGACATTCTTCTCCGCACCCGCGGCATCGAGTTCACCCGGCATTGTGAGTCTTGCCATACCCCGATTGCGCTGTTCTCCGGCGTGCTCACCAAACAGTCTGGCCGGACCAGCGCGCCCTTTACGAAACTCGACGACGAAGGCGTGACTTGCTCTGTGTGCCACTCGATCGTCGAGGCCCGGGTTGACGGCACGGGCAGCTTTACGATTCGAAGACCGGCCCTGCTCGCCAAACCAGACGGCACCCCGATATTCGGCAACTTCAGCGATGAACAAGTGCTCGCCGATGTGCCGGGTCACAAGCGCGCGGTGATGAGACAGCTGCTGCGGACGCCCGAGTTCTGTGCGACCTGTCACAAGGTGGTGGCGCCGCCTGACTTGAACGGCTACAAGAACATTAAGGGCTTCACTGCTTACGACGAGTGGCAGCAGTCCGGCGCGTCTCACGAATCGGTACAGCCGTTCTACCGTCGAGAGGCTCGGGCCGATTGCCGCTCGTGTCATATGCCCAGGATCGAAAGCCTGCACGACCGAGCGGCCAAGAACGGGATGATCGCCTCTCACCGCTGGCCCGGCGCAAACACTGCCGCTCCGCTCTTCTACGGGCAGACCGAACAAGCCGCTTTGACTGAGAGCTTTCTCAAGTCGAACGTTCTGACCGTTGACATATTTGCATTGAGACTCGAAGCGACCGGTGAGCTGATCGCTCCTCTTGACGCGGTGGCTGAGAATGTTGTCGCGCTCAAACCGGGCGAGGAAGTGGTTGCCGAGGTCGTCACGGCAAATCGGAATGCAGCGCATTCGTTTCCGCCCGAAGTGCGAGACCTCTACGAAGCGTGGATCGAATTCGAAGCCTTCGACCAATCCGGCAGAATGATCTTCCATAGCGGGTATCTAAAGCCGGACGGAATGCTGGACGAGAGCGCCCACGTCTACAAGGCAATCCTACTGGATGAATCGGGTCGCGTGATCACTCGCCATCAAATCTGGACGACGAACATCAAAGCTTATGACAACGCGATTCAGGCCGGACGATCGGATGCAGTCCGATTCCGCTTCCGAATTCCCGAGAGCCTGTCCGGCGGCCCTGTGAGTGTCAAGATGCGGGCGCGCATCAACTACCGTCGTTTCAATCAGGAATACACGAACTACGTGCTGACAACGCGCGGCGCACGAATGGCGATCCCGGTTATCAGGATGGCCGAGGCGACTGTCGAGCTCAGGACCGCCGTGAAAGAACTGAGGCGGAAAGCTTCGACGGTTAACGCGGTCGGTGACACATCAGCTCAGTCCTCAGTCCTCAGTCCTCAGTCCTTGCTCGCCCGTCGTTGGAACGACTACGGCATCGCGCTGCTGGAGCAGGCCCAGTACGGCGGCGCAAGCGAAGCGTTCCGACGAGCAATCGAAGCCGATCCGTCCGACCCGAACCTGCTGGTCAATGCGGCCATTGCGGAGTTGAGAACTGAACGGTATGGTCCCGAGCGCGAGCAATTGCGAAAGGCTTCAGCATTCGTCGGCCGCGCGTTAAGGCTTGATCCGTTGCGCCCACGGTCGCGCTACTGGCGAGCGATCGTCTTGCGCAGCGAAGGCAACCTGGCTGGAGCAGCGGAATTGCTTGCGACATTAGCTAAGGAGTACCCCAAGGACCGTGAAGTCCAGCGCCAACTCGGACAAACGCTCTACTCGCTCGGGAGGATTGATGATGCTCGCGCTGCGCTTGAGGCGGTGATCGCTATCGAGCCTCAGGACGCCGCCGCTTATCAATTGCTCGCGCCTATCTATGCAAGCCAGGGAAGAAGAGCGGAGGCCGAGAAAGCGCGCTCTCGGTATCTCCAATGGCGCGACGATCCGATGGCGAACCCAATCGCCGCACGGTTTTTTGCCGCGCATCCGGAGTGGGCGGACGAACGCGTTACTTCTCATACACACGGAATAGACTCGACACCGCGTTCGATCTTGACGGGTACGCTCGCAACGCCCGTGAAGTAAACGAAGACTTGGCGGCAACCGTAGCCCGACCGACTAGAGAGGCACGCCAACGTGAGAAACGGGATTATCGGAGCATTGATCACGCTGACCCTCGTAATCGTCCAGCAGTCGATTGCATCTGCTCAGCACGGAGGAACGACCCGATTCGTTTATGACGACAACGGCCGTCTGACTTCGGTGATCGCGCCAAACGGTGAGGCAGCCATTTACGACTATGATGCGGCCGGCAATTTCACCGCTATCCGAAGGATCAGCGCCGACACGCTGATGCTACTTGCTTTCTTTCCGCACGAAGGCGGAGCGAGAGACGAGGTCACGTTTGTCGGCACCGGGTTCAACGCCGGAGCGACCTCGGTCTCTTTCAACGGCGTTGCAGCCCAGATCTCAAGCGTGACTCCGTTGGCTGTCGTCGCCGTAGTCCCCGATAACGCTTCCAGCGGTCCGGTCACCATCGTGACCCCTCGTGGAACGCTGGTGACTCCAGTTCCATTCACGATGCTGACGCGTGTCCGAGTTTTCCCATCAGCGGCGATCTTGCTTCCAAGCGACTCGGTTGCGCTTACGGCGATCGTCGGCGGAAGCGGCGATCAAACAGTGAGTTGGGCGGTCAACGGAATCCCAGGCGGAAACAACACGGTGGGCACCATCTCTACGACCGGGTTGTATGCCGCTCCGGCTGCTCTGTCAGGCAACGTAAGCCTGTCGGTTCTTGTGCGAGCCACCAGCGTCGCCCAGCCGGCGCTGTTTGGCGAGGCACAGGTAAAGGTGCTCAATCCGAACAGCGTCGGTGCGGCGTTCGCTCACTCGTTATCACTAAGGCGCGGCGATCCGGACGGCGTTCGCGCGGCTCGCGGTCCGCTGGTGTCAGTGAGGCGCGGGGCCATCATCAGCACACCTCTGGCTTTCATGAGTTCGCCGCTATCGCTTCGATTTGGATTTAGCGCCGGAACCGCGCCCGGCATCTTGAGCCCGTTTGTATCGGTCACTGCCGGACCGGCTATCTCGAGCATTGTGCCCGGAAGCATCGCTCGGGGTGCGAGCGTCACATTGACGATAAACGGGGCGAACCTCACCGGCGCGTCTTTGTTGAGGTTCATTGGTGCAAGTGGGGCGATTGACACTGCAATAGCCACTTCGAACTTGAGCCTGAATGCGGATGGGACACGGCTGACCGCGACGGTGACTGTGTCATCAGGAGCTGCGACGGGTGCTCGAGTGGTGCTGGTGACTGCTGGCGCTGGCTCCACATCCGCAGTGACGAACGGGTCTAACACTATAACGATTCAATAGAGGGGACGTGCGCTGGCGAACGCGTGACTTACGCAGGGCACTTTCAACCGCAACCAGGAAGGAGAACAAAACGATGCTTGCGAAACTGAACTTCAAGTGTGTTCGATTCGCCGCGCTTGCCTCAATCGTTTGCATTGCCTGGCCGCCTGAGCCCGCCCGCGCGCAGCTCAACACTTTCAGCAGCGGCTCGACGGGTGTTGACGGAGCGTTCTCGCCGACGACCAG
>DATMCM010000387.1:0-14174 GCA_035558335.1 Blastocatellia bacterium
CTTGCGTCTAGCCCTACCAGGCGCGCCTTCAACAATCGTGATGACCTCAAACTTGACCAATGCCACGTTGTCGCTTCTCGATACGTTGTCGCCAGGTCGTCCGCTGACGGAAGGCGCTGACGAGCACCTTAAGAAAACCTCGAAGGTCGTCGTTGGCTTCTTTGCAGGCTGTATTGCGGGCGCTGCCGCAGTCTCATTCTTGGGAGAGTGGGCCTGGTTACCCCCTGTCGTGCTGGCGGGAGGGGCGTGTGTATGGCGATTAGACGGTAACGCACACACCCTGTGACATATTTCCACTGTCTAAGCTTTTCTCTTTCGAGGAAACTCTCGAGGACCTTTCCGATCAGAAGGTGTTAAGAGCGCTCGAAGGTAAACTCTTGGCAGTAAACCGGGCGACGTGAATTGATCTCGGCCAGAACCTTTTCCGCAATAGGATCAGGTGGCGGAAAGGCCAACCCGTCTGTCACTGGTCGCGTAGCGGTGGACCAGAACGACGTATTCATGCCGCACGGATAAACTTCAAAGACTCGGATGGGGAACTTCGCCGCCTTAACAGCCTCGCGAAGCGTGCGGGTATACCCTTTAGCACCCCATTTAGAAGCTACATATACCGACTCCGCAGTACGCAGCTTCTTGCTGGCGGTCGACATCACGTTGACGACGTCACCGCCGCGGTCCCGAAGATAACGGACAGCCATATCCGAAAACAATATGAGACCGATGAGGTTTCCAGCCATGGTCGCTGCGATCTCGCCAGCCGTGTAGCCCCCGATCTCGCCAAACAGGCCTTTGCCGGCACAATTGATTACTAGCCGCAAGTCACCCGCCTCGCGGGCTGCCGCAAAAGCCGCTTCTGCAGTTTCCTGCCTGTCAACCGAACCATGCACCGCGATCAGCTTACTGCCGTACTCTTCGTGGAGAGTCGTCCCCTCGGACTTGCGAGAGACTCCCACTACACTCCATCCCTGTCCGAGCAAAAGACGGGCGAACTCTGCTCCCAATCCCGATGAGTATCCAGTCACTATTGCCGATTTGGCCATATCGCATCATTCCCTCAAGAATTTGAAATGGAGGTTCCTCCCGTTCTTACAGGACCCCTGGCGCAACACTTCACAGAACTTATAAACACGCCATCGCCTTTGGCTCACTTTATTACTAGTGCCAATGCGCCCACGTTACCGCCTATCATCGGGATCGGATGAACCGAGGGTTCGATTGACGAGCATCTTCACCTCGACGCGACGGTTTTGCTCGCGACCCTCTCGAGAAGTGTCATTGGCGATCGGGTTCGCAGAGCCTGCCCCAACCGGCGCGACGATGCGTCGTGGCGGAATCAGGTTCGTCTCGACTAGATAAGTGACGACCGCGTCAGCTCGTCTCTGGCTCAAGCGGCGATTCTGATCGACGCCGCCATCGGACGAAGCGAATCCTTCGACCTCAATCACGTAGCCATCTTTGTCACTGGCTTCCTGCGCGATCTCGTTGAGCGCTGCCTTTGCCTGGGGTGAGAGCACGGCGCTGCCTGCCGCAAATGTGACCGCGATACGCTTCGTGACCTCGTACTGGTCAAGCCCGGAAATCACCTCATCGACTTCGGACGCGAGCCCCCCGATGCCGAGTATAGCTATTGCAGCAATCTTTTGCGCGGACTGGGAGTACTGTAGGGCAGCTTTAGCAGTCTCAGTCGACTGCTCGATCTGAACGGCCTCCTCTTCGTTATTCGCCTCGTTCGCTGACACTCGCCGCTCTACCCGATCAACGCGCGCCCCGATGGCGCTCGCGACCATCAGCGCCGACTTCGAGAAGCGAATCCTTTCCGCGACGAGGTACCCAGAATCATTGGTTCGGCCCACCACGTCGATGAACAGGCCGCTCATCAGTTGCGGCGCGCCGCCGCCGATTATCTTTTTCTTCTGCTGTCGCACTCTGGTGTTATCTGTTAGCAGAACATTGATCTCCGACCCGACCTCATTCCGAACCACGAGTGATTCGGCGTTCCGATCGACAATCACACCGCTGACTTTCTGCTTCAGTCCCGATGTGACGGCACTGGTCTGCCGTGATTGTTGTTGGATCGAACTTTGTGCAAAGACCGCCGTTGCCAGCGTCAAGCCAAGAGTTAAGAACAAAGCTATACGATTTGTAATATTTTTCATTGCGTACTCCTATTCTCTTTTTAGCGGTCCCGCTGAAGTCTGTTCAGGACGTCCAAGCGGAAAGGCACAGTTCGATCGAGTACAAATCTCCGGCCATTGTGTACAGATCGTTGCTGGCTCGGCTAAGTACTTGAATTTGGGTTAATTCGACGGACTGTAATCTTCTTGTCAGGATCCTCAGGTGGGACGTGCGCGACGAAATACGACCATCTGACAAGATACTGTCACCATCGGCAATCATATTCGAAGCTTATATACATCCGGGAATGGATGTTCCAAGAACGAGAAGGAAAAAGGAACGCCACGGAGCCGAGGTCAGAGTGATGAAGCCGAATTTCGGATCGGCAGCTGATAGTGTTCACGATGACTTCTTGAGGAACAAGTAGAAGCACATTCTTATGGCCGCACATTCGGGGCCGGTATAAATACCCTGCACTCCCAGTGTGATCAACGCAAATCCCTGCGAGCGTCCTGCACTGGATTGTGTGGGAGCTTGGCTCATCAAATTGCAGTCTGAAACCAGCGACACAACAGCCCTTCACCCAAGTCAATATATTGCCACTTGGTTATATGCTGCCATCGTAGCATCAAAATCCACACCAAAAGCCAAGCCTTCGAATCTTCTGTATCAATCCGCAATTCAAACACTTGCAGGTAACAGCAATCTCGCCGTCGGTTTTGGCAGCGCAGTTGCCAATGCAGTATTGCTCGTGAAGGTTTGAGTCGAGTCGAGTGATCAGCGTGAACTCTTAAGTCTCGACTGAGAATACGACGGAGGAAGTTCAGCGCTTCAGGTGCATTAATCTCGCCTCAACGCGAACGAAGAAAAGTACACTCCTTGGATAATCAGCGGCACCGCACACAACCCGTCAAAAACTCATCCAGGAGCAGCGGCGCTGGTCGCCAGGGCCCGACGCGAAGACCCGTCAAAGGCGGTTGCATAAGGAGGACGCTATGGCAAACGCAATTGCCGTCGTGAACGCCGGTTCATCCAGCATAAAGTTCTCCCTCTTTGTCACCCGCAGCAGTGACCTCGAGCTTGAACTGCACGGCCAGGTTGAGGGGATCTACACCAAGCCTCATTTCATCGCGAAAAGACAGGACGGATCGTCGGCAGGGGAGAAGTCCTGGCCAGAGGGCAAAAAGCTTGGCCACGATGGCGCGCTCGACTACCTGGTCGCTTTTCTGCGATCCGAACTAGCTCATGATCATCTCGCAGGCGTCGGACATCGGGTTGTGCATGGCGGGCTCGACTTCAAGGGACCGGTGCTAATCAATCCAAGCGTGGCGGCGCAAATCGGAAAGCTGGTTCCGCTCGCTCCACTTCATCAGCCGCACAACCTAGCGCCGATCCAGCGTCTTCTCAATCGCGTGCCCGATCTGCCGCAGGTCGCGTGCTTCGATACTTCTTTCCATACCACAAACCCTGATCTTGCGCAGCGCTACGCATTACCCGAGGAGTTGCACGACGCCGGGGTGCGCCGTTACGGGTTCCACGGTCTGTCCTATGAGTACATCGCCTCAGTGCTAGCCAACTTCGATGAAAAGGCAGCAACAGGAAAGGCAATTGTGCTGCACCTCGGAAACGGCGCGAGCATGTGCGCCCTCGAAGCGGGCCACAGCGTCACCAGCACTATGGGCTTCACCGCGGTCGAGGGAATACCGATGGGCACACGCTCGGGTTCGCTCGATCCGGGAGTGATCCTGTACCTCATGGACAACCACAGAATGGACGCGCGGGCAATTGAGACGCTCCTCTACAACCAATCGGGACTGCTCGGCGTATCGGGCATCTCCAGTGACATGCGTGCGCTCCTGGCCACGAGCGATCCGCGGGCGAAGCTGGCGATTGACCTCTATTGCTATCGCATTCGACGCGAGGTCGGCTCGCTTGTAGCCGCGCTCGGAGGGCTGGACGCGATTGTATTTACCGGCGGCATTGGCGAAAACGCTGCCGCGATCCGCGAACAGGTTTGTCGCGATGCGGCCTGGCTGGGCGTTGAGCTTGATCCGGTCGCGAACGCTGCGGGTGGACCTCGCATCAGCACACCCGGGGCTCGAGTCGCGGCGTGGTCCATTCCGACAAACGAGGAATTGATGATCGCCCGGCACACGCGCCAGCTGATCAATTGAGTTTTTCATCGCGACTGCAACTGAAGCGTTAGAGAACATGAAGAAACACCTTCGACCAATCCTAATCAAGCTGGAGACCCGATGGGTCATGCTGCTGATGATCCTTGCGTTCCTTGGTTTCAACGCAGGCTCGACGTTTGCGGCGGGCGCCAACTCCGATGTCGTTTCAACGATATCGGCCAAAGCTTCCCAACCGAGCGGACCAACTGCGAAACCTGCTGAAGAAGAACACGGTCTGTCGCAAAAGGCTGTTGAGATCGGTCGTGTCTTCGGCTTCCCGATCAGCAATTCTATGGTCGTCAGCTGGGTTGTCGCTCTGGGCCTGATCATATTTGCCCAGATCGCCACGCGGAAAATGAAGCAGATCCCGGATGGAGCACAAAACTTTTTGGAATGGCTCGTTGAGAGCGTCTACGGCTTCCTGGAAGGAATCCTCGGCCCTCAGTTGGTAAAGAAGACGTTTTGGTTCTTTGCGACGATCTTCATTTTCATCCTCTCGGCCAACTGGGTGGGTCTCATTCCCGGAGTAGGCGCGTTCGGGTGGGGGCACCAGACGAGTCACGGTTTCAAGATCGATCAACCGTGGTTCCGCGGCGCCAATGCTGACGTCAACATGACACTAGCTATGGCCCTGGTCTTTTTCGCCTGCTGGATTTTTTGGGGACTTCGGGAGGTCGGTCCGATCGGATTTCTAAAGGAACTCTTTGCGCCGAAGGGCGAAAGCACTGGTCCACTAAAGATACTGCTGGTGGTGGTGTTCTTCGCAGCCGGATGTTTGGAAATCATTTCGATTTTGTTCCGGCCAATCTCGCTGGGTTTTCGACTGTACGGCAATACCTTTGCCGGCGAGAACATGTTGGAAACCATGGCCAATATGGTCCCCAGCTTAGGTTGGCTGATACCAGTGCCTTTTTACTTTCTGGAGTTGCTTGTAGGTATCGTTCAGGCGCTTGTCTTCATGTTGTTGACCGCTGTCTTCACGCTGCTGGTTTGCCAGCACGAGACAGAGGGACCAGAGGCTGCGCATAGTTGAAATGACATTTGCACGCTGACCGTGATCAATCGCGGGGGCTGGCAAGAAAGGAGGACAAATCCATGAACGGAAGTTTGCACGTGGGTCTGGCGGCGTTTGGAGCAGCTGTCGCCGTGGGCATGATCGGCTGGAAGGCTTGTGAGGCAGTCGGGCGCAATCCCGAGGCGTCTACCAAAGTTATGGTCCAGGCCATCCTTGCCATAGCTTTCGCTGAGGCGATCGTGTTTTACGCATTGTTCCTTGCGAAATAGTGTCAATACGGGCGCTGCCCCTGGCGGCCCGGCGCCCCAACTTTTATGAGAGTGTGATTATGAATGTAATTGTCTTACTGGCGGAAGCGGAGAGCGGTGGCCAGATCGAACAGATTGCCAGAACGTTTGGCGTGGACTGGCCTCATCTTATTTCCCAGATAATCAGCTTCTGCATCGTTTGTGCGCTTCTATACCGGTTTGCCTATCAACCCATCCTCAGGATGTTGGACGAAAGGCGTCGGCTCATTGCTGAGGGATTGGCCAACTCCGAAAAAACTAAAGCTGAGTTGGCCCGAACCGAGGTACAACGGCAGGAAGTAATGGCGCAGGCCGGTGCTCAGGCAAACCAGTTCATCGAGGAGGCTCGCGGGGCGGCCGCCCGTCTGCAACAGCAGGAAGGTCAGAAGGCGATCGCCGCGGCTGAACAGATCGTTAGCAAGGCTCACGAAGCCGCCGAGCAGGATCACGCTCGTATGCTTGGCGAGCTCAAACGCGAAGTAGGCCGTCTGGTTGTCCAGACGACTGCTGCAGTGACCGATAAGGTTCTGACAACGGAAGACCAGCAGCGACTGGCCGAGGCAACAGCAAGGCAATTGGCCACCTAATGATGAAACCAAAACAGGATGAACATGATGAAAACGACCAAACAAGTCTTGCGTGAAGCCAAGCGTCTGTTCCGACTTTGTCTCCTGAATGGGCTTCTGGATGAGGGGCGCGTTCGGCAGGTTATGCAAGCGGTCCTCCAATCCAAACGCAGGCGCTGCCTGGCTCTCGCGGCACACTTCGAGAGGCTCGTGAGACTGGACCGGGCCCGACATACCGCCGAAGTAGAGAGCGCCACACCGTTGCGCGCTGAATTGCCGACAATCGTCCAGGCCGACCTGGAGCGACTGTACGGTCCGGGCATAACCACCTCTTTCGTAACCAACCCTGCGCTGATCGGTGGAATGCGCATCAAGGTGGCCAGCGACGTCTATGACGGAAGCGTGAAGGCCAGGCTCGCAGCACTGGAGAAACAATTTTGAATCGACTATGCGAAGAGAACCGATCGTTGGAACCGATCGAGGATGGCGAAGCGAACTTTGCGATTAGCAGTTGAGGGAAAGATACATGTCTAACTTACTAATGGAGATTGAAGCTCAGATTGCCGGAGCCAAGGCCAACGGGGCCAGGCAGAACGTTGGTGTCATTCGTGAGATCGGCGACGGGGTCGCTCGAATCGAAGGCCTTTCCGACGCGATGCTCAACGAGATGATCGACCTCGGCCACGGAATCATCGGCCTCGCCCTGAATCTCGACGAGACCGAAGTCGGAGTTGTGATCCTGGGCGACTACACCCAGCTCGAGGAGGGGGACGAGGTCCGCGCTACCGGCAACCTGCTGCAGGTTCCAGTGGGCAAGGGCCTGCTCGGACGTGTCGTTAATACGCTGGGAGAGCCAGTCGATGGAAAGGGACCTATCAAGAGTGATGTCGCATATCCAGTCGAAAAACTTGCTCCCGGAATCATCAAGCGCACGCCGGTAAAACAACCGGTGCAGACGGGGATCATGCCGATTGATGCAATGATTCCGATTGGCCGCGGCCAACGCGAGTTGATCATCGGTGACCGGTCGACGGGCAAGACAACCATCTGCATTGACACCATCATTAATCAGGCTCGCCTGAACAAAGCGGCAGAGGATGCCGGCGATAAAGACTATCGTCCGCTGTACTGCATCTACGTCGCAATCGGCCAGAAGCAATCAAGCATCGCCCGGCTCATATCAGTGCTCGAGGAAGCCGGCGCGATGCCCTACACGATTATCATCGCTTCTCCTGCCGCTGATTCAGCCACCAACCAATATTTGGCGCCGTTCGCCGGAGCGGCGATGGGCGAGTGGTTCATGGACAACGGCATGGACGCTCTGATTGTTTATGACGACCTGTCCAAGCATGCCGTGGCATACCGCCAGGTCAGCCTGGTCCTGAAGCGGCCGTCGGGTCGTGAGGCTTATCCGGGCGACGTGTTTTACCTCCACAGCCGGTTGCTGGAACGAGCGGCGCGGGTTGGAGAAGAATATGGCAACGGCTCCTTGACCGCACTCCCGATCATTGAGACACAGGCAGGAGACGTTTCCGCATACATTCCTACCAACGTCATTTCGATCACTGACGGACAGATCTATCTGGAAACTGATCTGTTCTATCAGGGCGTCCGTCCTGCTATTTCGGTGGGCCTGTCTGTTTCGCGCGTGGGTTCAGCAGCGCAGCTCAAGGCTGTGAAGCAAGTCGCCGGGCAGCTCAAGGGTGACCTCGCACAATTTCGTGAGTTGGCGGCATTCGCGCAATTCGGTTCGGAACTGGATGCAAAAACGCAAGCACAAATCGACCGCGGCAAACGGATCATGGAGGTCTTTAAGCAGCCCCAATACAGCCCGGTCCCGGTCGAGGTTCAGGTGGCTGTCCTCTGGGCAGTCCAAAACAAGTATTTGGATGATGTACCGGTGGAACGCGTCAAAGAGTGGCAAGCCAAGCTGACGGAGTTTCTGACTTTACACAAGGCCGAGTTGCTCCAAAAGATCGCGCACGAAAAGTCGCTCAGCGACGCCGTGGCAGGCGAGCTGAAGACCGCCACCGACGCCTTCAAGCAAACCTGGAAATAAAGGACTGAATATGCACAGCACACGCGACATCCGCCAACGAATAAGATCAGTGGGCAGCACCGCGCAGATTACAAAAGCGATGCAGATGGTGGCGGCGTCGAAGATGCGCAAGGCTCAAGAAGCCGCCGTCGACACCCGCCCGTTCGTTTACCTGCTGTACCGTTTCCAGCGTGAAGCAACGACGAGGATGGGCGACTTCACTCATCCGCTGATGGAAGTACGCGAGGTCCGCAAACGCGCGGTCATCCTGATCGGCGCGGATAAGGGTTTATGCGGAGCGCTCAACAGCAACCTGTTTCGACTGGCCGGACAATTCGATCCGCAGACGACGGTCTTCATTGCGGCCGGAAAGAAAGCAGCGCAGTTCGTCGCCGCCACGCGCCGGCAGCTTGTTGCCGAGTTTGCTTACGGCGACACGCCGCGTTTTCAAGAGTCGAGAGCGATTGCCGCCTTTGCCCGCGACCTCTTCTTGAAAAAAGAAGTCGACGAGGTCCGGATCGTCGCCACCCGCTTCATCAACACGCTCACCCAGGAACCGGTCTCTTTGGAGTTTCTCCCGGTGGGCGAAATCAAAGGGATGAAAATTCCGGGCGCAGAACCCGAAGACAAACTTGCGGCCAGCGCCAGGGAGTCACTGTTCGAGCCCAGCCCGGAGGCTGTTCTGGGCTATCTACTCTCGCATTATCTAAATATTTACATCCATCACGCTTTGCTGAGCGCAAAAGCCAGCGAGCAAAGCGCCCGTATGGTCTCGATGAAGAACGCTACAGATAATGCCCAGAGCCTGATCGAGAACCTGACACTCGAGTACAACAAGCTGCGCCAGGGCAACATCACGAGGGAATTGCTGGAGATCGCCGGCGGCCAGGCCGCCTGATCTGCATTTATTTTTACAACTAAACAAATGAAAGCAGGCATGAATATGAGTATAGGGAAGATTGTTCAAGTCACCGGTCCGGTTGTAGATGTAGAATTTCCGGGCTCGCTGCCCGGGATCTACAACGCGCTGACGGTCGAATGCAAAACCAACGGCAAGCCCGCTAAGCTGACGCTCGAGGTGCAGCAGCATCTCGGGGACAAGTGGGTCCGGACAATAGCCATGTCAGGCACCGAGGGTCTCAAACGTGGCCTGGAGGTCACGGATAGCGGTGGCCCCATATCGATGCCCGTAGGCGACGCTGTGATGGGACGGATATTTGATGTCACTGGGAATCCAGTCGACGAGAGGGGTCCGGTCGAAGCCGAGAAATACTACCCGATCCACCGCCTCCCTCCAACGCTGGTTGACCAATCAACCTCTCCGCAGGTGCTCGCTACCGGTATAAAAGTCATTGACCTGATCTGCCCCTTCTTAAAAGGAGGCAAGGTGGGTGCTTTCGGCGGGGCCGGGGTTGGCAAAACGGTCGTTATCATGGAGCTGATTAATAACATCGCTAAGCTCCACGGCGGTGTGTCTGTGTTTGCCGGTGTCGGGGAACGGACTCGAGAAGGGAACGACCTCTACAACGAAATGTGCGCGGCGGGGGTCATCAACCAGAAAGACCTGAGCTCGTCCAAGATCGCCCTGGTGTATGGCCAGATGAACGAACCGCCGGGCGCCCGTCTGCGCGTGGCCCTCGCCGGCCTGGCTCTCACTGAATACTTTCGCGACGAGAAGAATCAGGACGTGCTGCTGTTCATCGACAACATCTTCCGGTTTTCTCAGGCCGGGGCCGAGGTGTCGTCATTGCTCGGCCGCACCGCCAGCGCAGTCGGATACCAACCGACGCTCGCCGCGGAAATGGGCAGCCTTCAGGAGCGCATCACATCCACCAAGAAGGGCTCGATCACTTCGTTTCAGGCAGTGTATGTGCCGGCTGATGATTTGACCGATCCGGCACCGGCGACAACTTTCGCGCACCTGGACGCCACGATCGTCCTCGATCGTGCGATTGCTGAACTAGGGATATATCCGGCGGTGGATCCGCTGGCCTCGACCTCTCGCGCGCTTGCGCCCGAAATCGTGGGCCAGGAGCACTACGATGTAGCGCGTGGCGTGCAGAAGGTACTTCAGCGATACAAAGACCTGCAGGACATCATTGCGATCCTGGGCATGGATGAGCTTTCGCCGGATGACAAGCTGACCGTGTTCCGAGCGCGCAAGATCCAGCGTTTTCTGAGCCAGCCATTCAGTGTGGCCCAAGTCTTCACTGGTCGCGAGGGTAAGCAGGTTCCGGTAGCCGACACTGTACGCGGTTTCAAAGAGATCCTAGATGGAAAGCACGACGATGCGGCGGAGGGCGACTTCTACATGAAGGGAGCCATTGAGGAAATCAAACAGGCTGACGGTCCGAAGGCTTAAGGAAGAAAAGGAAGGGAGCCATCGAGATGGCCAAGACTCTGAGATTGGAAATCGTGACGCCCGAAGGCACTGTTTACTCCGAAGATGTGGAGATGGTTACGCTGCCAGGCATTGAGGGTCAGCTTGGCATTCTTCCAAACCACGTCTGGCTCATGACGCAATTGGTCCCGGGCGAAATGATCGTGCGCAAAGATGGCCGAACTGATTTGTTGGCAGTAGGCGAAGGGCTTGTGGATGTAACCGGCGACCGGGTTTCGATCCTTACGGATATGGCAGTTTCGGTCGACAAGATCGACGAAGCCAAGGCCGAAGAAGCACGGCGACGCGCCGAGGCCCGCCTCCGCGAGAAAATTTCTGCCGAAGAAGTCGCTTCCACACATGCCGCGTTGTCGCGCTCACTCGCACAACTGCGCGTCAAGCGACGGACGCATGGAATGCGACCAACTTCTTGAAGGAGTTAGATAGTGAATCCAATTAGAAGCAAAGCGCAAAACCCACTGCAGTCATTACAAACTTACGGCCAGTCGGTCTGGCTCGACTACATTCGACGCAACTTGATCACCAGCGGCGAACTCCAGCGTTTGGTGGACGAGGACGGGTTGCGAGGCGTGACGTCGAATCCTTCGATATTCGAAAAGGCTATCGTCGGCAGCACCGACTACAAGGACATTCTGGACACTCAAGGGTCCAGCGGCCTGGACGCGAAATCGCTCTACGAGAATCTCGCGGTCCGCGATATTCAAGACGCGGCTGATATCCTTCGCCCGGTTTACGACCAGTCAAAAAAGCGAGACGGTTACGTCAGTCTCGAAGTGGCCCCGACACTCGCCCGCGATACCGAAGGGACTGTTCAAGAGGCAAAACGTTTGTGGAAGTTAGTCAGCCGCGACAACGTGATGATCAAAGTCCCGGCCACGTCCGAAGGTATTCCCGCAATCGAGTCACTAATAGCTGAAGGCATCAATGTCAATGTAACGCTTCTCTTCTCGCAAGAGGCATACGAGCAAGTTACCGAAGCTTACATCACCGGACTCGAAAAATTTGTGGCCTCGGGTGGCGACGTAAGCCGAGTGGCGAGCGTAGCGAGTTTCTTCATCAGCAGAATAGACAGCGCTATCGACAGCATAATTGCCGCTCGTCTGAAATGCTCGAATCAAGGGCGCGAGCGAGCCCTGCTCCAGAGCCTTCTCGGAAAGGTCGCAATCGCCAATGCGAAGCTGACATACCAACGATACCTGGAGCTATTCAATAATCCGCGCTGGGAAAAGCTCGCGGCGCGTGGCGCACAAACCCAGCGGGTCCTCTGGGCAAGCACCAGCACAAAGAACCCTGCTTACCGTGACGTGATCTACGTCGAAGAATTGATCGGAACGGACACTGTTAACACGATCCCGCCAGCGACTTTCGAGGCCTTCCGCGATCATGGTCGCTTGCGCAAGAGCCTCACCGAGGGTATCGAGGACGCGCACGATACAATGGCGACGCTTGCCACTGTCGGCATCTCGATGGACCAAGTCACCGGCAAGCTGCTTGAAGATGGGGTCGGCCTTTTCATCGAAGCGTTTGACAAGCTGCTCGGCGCAGTTGGCAAGTATTCAAAAGAATCGGTTGGCGCGAAGATTAATCGCCAGACAGCAAAACTGCCCGCCGAGTTTGCCTCCGCAGTGGAGTCCTCTCTTAAGAATTGGCAGGCGGACGACAAGGTTAAAAGGCTCTGGGCGCGTGACGCCACTCTGTGGACCGGCGAGGACGAAGCCAACTGGCTCGGCTGGATGGGAATTACCGACGACCAGCTTGCTCACATCAGTCACCTGAAGAACATAGCCACCGAGGTGAAGGAAGCAGGCTTCGCACACGCGGCGCTACTCGGGATGGGCGGATCGAGCCTTTGTCCGGAGGTGATGAAGTTGACCTTCGGCAAGGTTCCAGGTTTCCCGGAGCTTCATATTCTGGATTCGACGGACCCCGCGCAGATCAAAGCATTCGAAAGCAAATTAGACCTTGCGAACACGCTGTTCATCGTTTCGAGCAAGTCCGGCGGGACGCTCGAACCGAACATATTCAAGCAGTATTTCTTCGACCGTGTTGAGCAAGCCGTGCCAATTGAAGACGCGGGCAATCGCTTCATCGCCATCACCGACACCGGCTCGAAGATGCAGCAGGTGGCTGAAGGCGACCACTTCTGGCACATCTTTTTTGGTTGGCCCAATATCGGCGGTCGTTACTCGGCGCTTTCGGATTTCGGCATGGTGCCCGCCAGCGTGATGGGAGTGGACGTCGCGACATTCCTCGACCGCACCGAAGAAATGGTGCACGCTTGCTCCGCATCGGTCCCGCTTGAAGAAAACCCGGGAGTGGCGCTGGGCACAATACTGGGGATCGGCGCCACCACGTTCGGGCGAGACAAAGTAACTATCGCCGCTTCTCCTGGCATCCACGATCTTGGCGCCTGGCTGGAGCAGCTGATTGCCGAATCGACCGGAAAGATTGGCAAGGGCTTAATACCGGTCGATCGCGAGTCGCTCGCCGAACCGGGCACGTACGGCGATGACCGCGTCTTCGTTTATCTGCGCTTAGACTCCGAGCCTGACGCGACGCAAGACGCGGCGATCGAGGCGCTCGAGAAAGCCGGTCAGCCGGTAGTTCGCATCGCGGTGGAAGACATCAACAATCTTGGCGAGGAGTTCTTCCGCTGGGAGATCGCCACTGCGGTAGCAGGCTCGATAATCGGTATCAACGCATTCAATCAGCCCGACGTGGAAGCGAGTAAAGTCTCGACTCGTAAGCTCATCGGCGAGTACGAACAAACAGGCAAGCTCCCCGATGAAGCGCCGTTCTTCGCAGACAACGACATCAAGCTGTTCACCGATGCCAAGAACTCCGCTGCGCTTGCGCAAGCCGCGGCCGATCAATCGCTCGCAGGCTACCTCAAAGCCCACCTGAACCGCATCAACGCTGGCGATTACTTCGCCGTTCTTGGTTACATCGAGATGAACGAAGCTCACGAGGCGCAGTTGCAAAAGCTGCGTCATGCAGTTCGCGACAGCAAACGTATTGCAACCTGTCTCGGCTTTGGTCCGCGGTTTTTACATTCAACTGGCCAGGCTTACAAAGGCGGCCCGAATAGCGGCGTCTTCCTGCAAATCACTTGCGACGATGAGACCGACATCTCGGTGCCAGGGCAGAAATACACATTCGGCATTGTCAAAGCCGCGCAGGCGCGAGGCGACTTCCAGGTGCTTGCCGAACGCGACCGCCGAGCACTGCGCGTGCATCTCGGCACCGATGTCAGTGCAGGTCTCTCTAGGCTCACTGCCGCTATTGAACAAGCTCTCCGGTGAGCGATTGCTAACAATTTGGTTACAGAAAGGAAACAGATTATGCAACTTGGAATGATTGGTCTTGGCAGAATGGGCGCAAACATGGTACGCCGTCTTTTACGCGGCGGTCACCAGTGCGTCGTCTTTGATAGAACCCCTGAAGTGGTGCAGGGACTGGCGAAAGAAGGAGCAACCGCTTCTTCGTCGCTCGATGACTTTGTTGACAAACTGGCGTCGCCCCGCGCCGTCTGGCTGATGGTTCCCGCCGCGGTCGTGGACAAATCGCTCGCCGACCTT
>DATMCM010000388.1:0-2340 GCA_035558335.1 Blastocatellia bacterium
TCAGTCGAAGCGGTCGCCTCGGCCACGTTCGACTCGCCAACGCTCGATGGGGGAGCGGATTCGATTCGCCGGCGCTCCAGGTCTACTTCATCCTCCCACTGGCGCTTGAAGTCTTCACTTGCCCTACGGAATTGAGCAAGGCTCTGGCCAAGACTCTTGCCAAGCTCGGGCAGCTTGCGCGGGCCAAACACAATTAATGCGATCACAAGAATCAGCAGAATCTCCGGCATTCCCAGGCTTCCCATATCTGTCCTCATCCTTGGCCGAACAACTATCAGGGAGATTGGCAAGCGCTCAGCTTTACCTTGATGTTGCTAGTCCTAACGGAATGAATAGTAGGTGAGGCTGCGAACTTGCGTCAACCGGATCGACCGCAGCGTCAGCCTTCGGTAAAGCACAGTCGCCCGCAGAACAAACTGTTGACATGACTTCGCGTGTGACCTATAAACCGTTGGTAACATTCGTGCCCCTGAGCAGCCAACAACCCGCCCCAAACCCCGATGGAAATCCAATGACAGAACCGAAAAAGCCCGAATACACGCTCACCATAGTTCAGCACACCTATTGCGCAGACTGCATGTGGGTAAAAGGCAAGATCACCGACGTTTACCATGCCTCTGGAATCGTCCGCGGTGAGGAGTCAATGTACTGGCGTGTGCAAATCCTCTCGCCGCCGTGGGACAGGGAATCCCGAAGAGCCGAGTTCCCTTCGGGATTTGAAACGGTGGACGTACCGGCACTAAAGCTCGAAGTGGATGGCAAGTTGATTATGACCACGCAAAATCCTTCGCTCATCACCGACCTGCTGGTCCAGTTGAAGTGGATGCTGATCAACCGCCGTACCAATCGCGAGATCGAACAGGAAACGCTGGCATTCGCAAAGGACTGGAAACCCCAGCCCAGCCCAGAGGCTTGCGTCGTAGCTCGCTAGTTCACCTAACTGCACCGCTCTTGTTGATACGCCGAAGAAGTCCGCTGATGAGCGGCCGACTCTTCGGCTACTCGCGCCGATCCGAGCTCCATGCATCGCATTGTCACACTTCCCGCCGAGGGATATAATTTTCGAACTCGCAAGATTTCATTAAGAGCAAACCGAGCAAGTTCGCTGGACGTGAACGCTGTTTGTCGAATGACTTCGAGATCCGCGGTTGGAGGAGAGAGAATATGAAGAAGATTGTGTTTTCAGCTTTGATGATCGGCCTGTGCGCGGTCCAGATCGCTCTTGCCCACGACCCTCGTACGGTAGCAAAGGACTTTTCTCACGCGCTCACAGTCGAGGGAGCAGGTAAGCTGACCATCAGCTACAAGTCGCTGCACTGGAACGAACCGGTGTATATGAGCACGAAGAAGAACGAGCAGCTTCGGCAGCGTTTGAACGCCGGGCTTTGGAAGAAGATCGGCAAGCTCGACACGGAGTTCGACGTTGTGATCGGTGGCACTCCGGTGGCAAAGGGTTCATACGATCTTGGCATCAGTTTTGGAGCGAACGACGACTTCGCTCTACTGCTCCGGGGCGGCGGGAATGAATTGTCGATTCCGCTTAAGACTTCGACCGGCAACGCCGAGGTGAGCTACTTGACTTTTGATCTTCGTCCCGCGAGTGACGCCGACTCATTCATGCTCGAAGCGCGCAGCGGCAAGTTCAGTTGTGCCGCCGACGTGAAGGTTCCCTATCTGGCGCCCCACGAGCACGGCGACGCCAAACCCCCTGAAAAGAAACCGTAACAAGCGGATGGGCGACGAAGCGCAACTTTTACGGCGCTCGGAGAATCAGCCGGGCGTCGGGCGAATCAGTAGAGGACAAAGGCTTTTCAGCAGCATAAACCCTAAACTTGAAACGCCGGCTCTTGCTGTGCTCCCGTCCTGATCGCGTAGCGTGATTCTATGTACTCGTCGAGTATCTTGATAAAGTCAGGCACGATTCCCGGGCCTTGAAGCGTCACAAACTTGCTGCCGTCGACATACACCGGCGCGCGTGGGTCTTCGCCGGTTCCCGGAAGCGAGATTCCGATGTTCGCATGCTTCGATTCTCCCGGCCCATTCACTACGCAGCCCATAACCGCCACTTTCATCTCTTCGACGCCGACGTACCTTTCTTTCCATGAAGGCATCTGTTCACGGATATAAGTCTGTATGTCTTCGGCCATCTCCTGAAACAGCGTGCTTGTAGTTCGCCCACAGCCAGGACAAGCCGTCACAAGCGGAATAAAACTCCGAAGCCCGATCGTCTGTAGGATTTGCTGAGCTACGATGACTTCCTCCGTTCGGTCCCCCCCGGGTCTCGGCGTAAGCGAGACTCGAATCGTGTCGCCAATCCCCTGTTGCAGGAGCACAGCCATC
>DATMCM010000389.1:0-3320 GCA_035558335.1 Blastocatellia bacterium
ATCGGCGGCCGCTATAGCAAGTCCGAAGAGGTCAAGGATTCCCCTGCCTGTCATCACGATATCAGCCTCAGTCGTCGCCAGGTCGAAAGTGCTCCCACCGGAAAAAGCTCCAAGCAGAATCGAAACGGTTGACCGGCCGGCCCCTGGTCGTTGGAACATCAAGTCGTTACTGCCGTCACCGTTGATGTCTCCGACTGCTAACCCGGGATCGAGCCTTTCAGAAACTTTTCCGAATATCGTCACATCTGCGGAAGTGCGAGCCAAATCAACAACGCGGGTACTAAATGCATGCGATCCGAAGATTACATAGATCGCTCCTGACAGACGGCCGAAGGCCCTCACGTTTGTAGCCGATAGAATAATGTCGTCCAGCCCATCACCGTTTAGGTCTCCTGCAGCCGCACTAAGTCCCAGTAGAGAGACCTCTCCTGGTCCGAGGATAGTTAGATCAGGCTGTTGACTCGCAAGATTGATACCCGCGGGCGAACCCAAAGATGAGCCGCCAAATACCACGTACGCCCGGCCGGCTCCCGGCGATGATCCGGCAGCAAGGCTGTTAGTGATCAGTAGGTCCGCGATCCCGTCCCCGTTAAAATCGGCGGTAACGATCCTATGGACGGGCGCACGATCTAGAGCCAAATCTTCAAAGACCGTGAAGTCCGGAGCGCGATTTTCGATGCCGAACCGAGTTGGTAACGGTATCGTTCCCTGACCAACAACTGGGTTATCCCAAACACACACGACGGCAAAGAGTACTAGCGCCAAATACCGTGCGGCCGGGCTCCACGTTGCTGAGATACTTATACGACGCTTCATAGTTGCAGCCTCCATCATTGGAGCGAATAAGCCCACCCAAAGTCTGCCACTTTTTCAGGAACAACGTAACCTTTGAAGCAAACACGCGCCGTATAGGGCTTCGTGAGTGTTTGTTTTGGTGCTACGATCTCAACCGCTACTGAAATTTCTTTCGGTTCGGGCGAACTCAATTTGAGCAACACTACGCAGAGCATTTTTGCAAGATCATCGGACGAATCATAACAGCGATGCACAAAGGAGGCTCACCGTGAGAAGAACACGACATCACAAAGCAACGGCCCTGTTTTCATTGGCGCTCTTAACGGTGGCGGCGATGCCCACTGTGCGAGCTGCGAGCGATTCGCCTGCGTCCTGGACACCGGAGCTCATGATGAAGGTCAACACCATCCCGGCTGTGCGCCCATCGCCGGACGGCAAGAAGGTCGCCTTCACTGTAACCGAGCCGGTGATGACAGCCGACCGAAGCGAGTACGTGACCCAGATCCATCTCGCCAACCCCGACGGGAGCGGATCGATGCAGATTACATTCGCCGACAAATCCTCGACCGATCCGCAATGGTCACCCGACGGTAACTACCTTGCCTTCACATCAACTCGCTCGGGCAAGAACAATCTCCACCTGATGAGGCTCGGCGGCGGCGAAGCCGAGCAACTCACCAACGTGAAGAGCGGGGTTGTGAATTTCGCCTGGTCGCCTGACGGACGCTGGATCGCTTACACCATGCGAGACCAGCAGTCAGACGATGAGGAGAAAGCTGCCAAGGCAAAAGACGACTGGCGCTGGATTGACGAGAACCTCAAGCTCAGTCAGCTTTACTTGATTGCAATCGAAAAAGGAGCTGACGGCAAGCGCGAGCCTCGCAAGCTCACCGCAAACTTCAACATCGAGAGCTTCGACTGGTCTCCTGACGGGAAGCAAATCGTCTTTTCCCACACTCGGACGCCGAAGGCGAACGATTGGACTACTTCGGATGTGTCTGTCGTAGACGTGGCAAGCGGGGAAGCAAAGCCGATCGCGGCATCCGGGGCCGCCGAGTCCGAACCTGTTTACTCGCCTGACGGAAAATGGATCGCGCTCTCGATCAGCGACGATCCCCCGCGATGGGCAAGCGCAGCCTCGATCTACGTGATCCCGGCTGCCGGCGGTAAGCCAAGACGAATCGGTGACACTCCGGACAACCAACCCGAGATCATCGGCTGGTCGCGCGATGGAAAGCGAATCTTCTTCAGCGAAGCTCGCGGCACGGCAGCCCAGATCTTTTCGTCAAATGTGTCAACTGGCGCAATCACCCAACTAAGCAAAGCCACTGCAACATATTCGGCGATAAACTTGAACCGTTCGGGTTCTCATATCGGCATGGCTGCACAGTCACCGGAGCGCGCAGTCGAAGCTTACGTCGCAAGCGTCGACGCCTTTTCGCCCGTAAAAGTGAGTCACGTGAACGCCGAATTGCCTAAGTTGCCACTCGGGAAAACCGAAGTAATCCGGTGGAAGAGCACCGACGGAATGGAGGTTGAAGGGCTGCTGACTTACCCCTCGAACTACGAGGCCGGCAAACGAGCGCCGTTGCTGCTGGTCGTGCACGGAGGGCCCACCGGCGTATTTCTCCAGAACTTCATCGGGAATCGCGGCGCGTATCCGATAGCGGCGTTCGCGGCTCGGGGGTGTGCGGTGTTGAGGGTGAACCCGCGCGGTTCGTCGGGTTACGGGGCGAAGTTTCGATTTGCAAACCTCAAGGATTGGGGCGGCGGCGACTACCGCGACTTGATGAGCGGAGTTGACGAGGTGATCAAAATGGGAGTTGCCGATCCTGAAAGGCTCGGAGTGATGGGCTGGAGCTACGGCGGGTTTATGACAAGTTGGATCATCACCCATACCAAGCGGTTCAAGGCTGCTTCGGTCGGAGCCGGTGTAACGAACCTGATGAGCTTCAACGGCACGTCCGACATACCGAGCTTTGTGCCCGACTACTTCAGCGCCGAGTTCTGGGATGACCCGAACATGTACAGTGGGCACTCGGCGATGTTCAATGTGAAGGGCGTCGTCACGCCGACGTTGATACAACACGGTGAGGCCGATGATCGGGTTCCCATTTCGCAGGGCTACGAGTTGTACAACGCGCTCAAACGACAGAACGTGCCCGTGCGGATGATCGTGCTGCCGCGGCAGCCTCACGGACCGAACGAGCCCCGCATGGTATTGAAGCTGATGCAGACGAACCTCGAATGGTTCGAGAAGTATCTGGGAGGTTCGAACACTGCAGCAGCTTCTCGTTGAAGCGGGTGGATTCGCGCAAGCTTGTACGGGCGTCCCTCTGTGGGCGCCCCTCCCCTCGCCTTCAGACAGAATGCTGAGCAAGGGGCTCCAACTGAGAAGCCCCTACAAGACCTTTGAGTGATGCGAATCTGGCTTTCGAAGAACAGCGATGTCCCGCTTCGCGAGCAGCTCGCGACTCAAATCCTTCTCGGCATCATTAGCGAAGACTTGAAGCCGGGACAGAAAC
>DATMCM010000390.1:0-4582 GCA_035558335.1 Blastocatellia bacterium
GACTCGACCAAGACAAACGAAGAAGTCCGGCTCAAGTATCGCTACCTCGATCTACGGCGGGAGAAGATGGCTTACAACATCAAGCTCCGTCACCGTGCCGCGATTGCCGTCCGGCGCTTTATGGACGAGCACGGTTTTTACGAGATCGAAACGCCGATGCTGATCAAGACGACTCCCGAAGGCGCGCGCGACTACGTTGTGCCGAGCCGTCTTGCGCCTGGCTCCTTCTATGCGCTGCCCCAGTCGCCGCAGATCTTCAAACAGCTTCTGATGGTCGCGGGCTTCGACAAATACTTTCAGATCGCGCATTGCTTCCGCGACGAAGACCTTCGCGCCGATCGCCAGCCGGAGTTCACCCAGATTGACGTTGAGATGAGCTTTGTTCGGCCGGACGATATCTTCAAGGTGATCGAGCCGCTGATGGTCGAGCTCGCTCGGCTCATCGATGTCAAAGTCGATGTTCCCTTCCCGCGGTTGAGCTTCGGCGAAGCGATGCGGCGATATGGATCGGACAAGCCCGATACTCGATTCGCGATGGAGTTGATTGATCTGTCTCAGTCGCTGGCCGAGACCGACTTCACTCCATACAGAACCGCGCTCGATGCCGGCGGCCAGATAAAAGCAATCAACGTGAAAGGCGGCGCGAAGTACTCGCGCAAGCAACTCGACGAGCTTACCGACATCGGAAAGCGGTTCGGTGCCGGCGGTCTGGCGTGGACAAAAACGGCTGATTCGGGCGAGACCACGTCGTCTCTGCTGAAAGCCCTTGGCGAGGAGAAGGTCTCGGGACTGGCTTCGGCGGCGGGTTCCGCGGCTGGCGATTGTCTGCTGATCGTCGGCGGAAAGGCGTCGATCGTCGCGGCGAGCCTCGGCGCGCTGCGGCTCGAAATCGCCGAACGCGAAGGCTTGATCGATCAGAACAAGTTCAATTTTCTGTGGGTCGTCGACTTCCCGATGTTCGAGTATCACGAGGAGGACGGCCGGTACTATCCGATGCACCATCCGTTCACCAGCCCGCGCGATGAAGACCTGCACAAGCTGGAGTCAGATCCGGGCTCGGTGCTGGCGAAGGCTTACGACCTGGTGCTGAACGGCGTCGAGCTCAGCAGCGGCTCGATTCGAATCCACCAGCGCGAAACTCAGCGGCTCATTTTCAAGGTGCTGGGAATGACGGAAGAAGAGGCGCGCTCGAAGTTCGGCTTTTTGCTCGATGCGCTGGAATACGGAACGCCGCCTCACGGAGGAATGGCGATTGGCTTCGACCGGTTGGTGATGTTACTCGCCCGCGAGAAGTCGATTCGCGAAGTGATAGCTTTTCCAAAGACGACCAGCGCGGCGGATCTGATGATCGACGCGCCCGGCGCCGTCTCCGAAGAGCAGCTCCGCGAATTGCACATCAAGATCGCCGATTGATCTTCTCTGCGTTTGTCTCAGCGTCTCCGCGTCTCTGCGGTTAGACAGTGTCGCGGCGTCTAGAGTCGCGGGGCGTCTACTAACCGCAGAGACGCCGAGACGCTGAGAGGTTAGGAAAGGAGAAACATCTCATGGCTATAAGCTCGAAGTACCCAAGCTTAGTGATGATCATCCGGCACGGCGAGAAGCCTGGAGATCCGGGCAATGATAAAGAGGGCGGGCCTAATCTTTCGAGCTTGGGCTCAGCCCGCGCCGCCGCTTTGCCGTCTATCTTCACCCCCGACCCGTCTGCGACACACGTCCACAAGATGCATCAGCTTGACTGCAAGCTGACAGTTGGCGCCGAGAGCCAGTTCAAGGGCGCCTACGGCTCCAGCGGGATCAAAGCAGGCTTATCGCGGTTTCAAACACCAAACTTCCTCTTCGCCACCGCCCCCGATAAGGGCAGCAATCGGCCTGTCGAAACGATCACCCCGCTGGCCCAGGCGTTGCAGTTTTCCAACAACCCGTCGATCACCATCAACGACTACAACCTCACCAACGACACTGCCGGTATAACCTTTCTTACTTCGGAGATTCTGAAGAACCCGGATACTTACGCGGGCCAGGTGATCCTGATCTGCTGGCACCACGGCACGATCCTGCAACTGACGACGACCTTCGGGGTTCCGTCGGGCCAGTTGCCCTTCACGAAGTGGCCCGGGACGGTCTTCGACCTGATCTTCTCGATCACTTGGGACTCCTCAGGTCAGGCGAACCTGGCCGTCGACTACCAGCAATTGCTCTACGGCGACAAGAAGAGCTAAAGAGTGTAGCTAATCCAGCAGTGAACACTGCTCGGGAGATTTTGTTGCCAGGTGAATTGACCACGGATTGGGCGGGTTAGACGGATTCTCACAGATCCAGATCCGCGACAAAGCCGTCTAATCCGCCCAATCCGTGGTCCATCGAACCAAATTTTGAACTACCAGCAGCACCCATTTAGGACATCACGCTTTGAGACTCGTCCCTGGCGCACGGCGCGCTCGCGTTAGCCTACGATTGCAAGTCTCCCCCTCCCGGAAGCCTCATCATCGTCGCGAGCATAGTCGCTATCGCTTTCTCATTCCCATCATTAATCGCGACAACATCACCGGAGCAAACGGTTAGCGTGCGCCCGGGTTTTACGACACGCCCGGTGGCGACGAATCTCGCGCCCTTGGCTGGCGAAATGAAATTCGCTTTGTACTCGACGGTCAGGACTCCTGAATCGGGCGGCATAAGACTCAGCGCCGCGTAGCCGCAAGCCGAATCGACTATCGCGGTGATGATGCCGGCGTGGACGAAGCCGTGCTGTTGGGTCAGATCTTCTCTGAACGCCAGTTCGATGACGACTTCGCCGGGCGACACCCTGGTCATCAGAGCGCCGATCGTACTCATCAGCGTCTGGCGAGCAAAGCTTGCGCGGACACGCTTCTCAAAGTTTGGATCGACAGTCTTCATCTCGTGATTCTTCGGCTGCTCATCCTATCCGCACCGAACGCATGGATATCGAACCAAGCGTAACCCTGTCCGCAAAGAAATCGAGGTCGTCCGCGTCGTCCTGCAATGCGAGTACGTAAAGGAGCGGCAGAAAGTGCTCGTTGCTCGGCACCGCCAAACGAGCGGTTTCGCCGAGACTCTGATAGTTGACGATCGATTCGTGGTCCCGCGCCAGCATCAAGCTCTTGAGCCTCTCGTCAAACTCGACCGCCCAATCATAAGCCACGTCCTGCCAGTTGATCATCCGCAGGTTGTGCACTATATTGCCGCTGCCCACGATCAAAACGCCCTTTCTTCGAAGCGCTTTCAACTGCGTGCCCAGCTCATAATGGAACGCCGGCGCACCCGTGCGATCCAGGCTAAGCTGAAGAACAGGAACATCCGCCTTCGGGAACATCCAACACAAGACCGACCAGGCGCCGTGGTCAAGTCCCCAGTCAAAGTCCAACCGCACAGGACCCTCGTACACCGTCTCCTGCACCAGGCTCGCAAACTCAGGTGAGCCGGGCGCGGGATACTGCACGTCGAACAGCTGCTTCGGGAATCCAGAAAAGTCGTGAATCGTCTTCGGCCATTCCATCGCGGTGACCCGAGTGCCTTCCGTCTCCCAATGCGCGGAGATGCAAAGAATAACTTTCGGTCTGGGCAGCGACTCGCCCACCTTCTCCCACGCCCGGGTGAACTCGTTTTCCTCGATTGCGTTCATCGGACTGCCGTGTCCAACGAACAGCGCGGGCATCTTGACCTCCGCGCCGGAAAGTTCGGCGAGTGAATCAACGATTTCTTCAGTCGCGATTGACATGGTTTACAGCACTTCTCGGTGAAGCTCGGGGAATACCTTCGAAACTTTCCTGAGCAAGTACTCACCGTAAGTCCCGCTGAAGTCGTGAACACTGGTTCGATCCCAGCGCTCTTCGCGGTCGTCTTCAACCGGCCAGCTTACCTCGATCGGCTTTATTTCCGCGTTGAAGTTAGGATCGAAGAAGAACGGAAAGGACAGCCGATCGTGGGACGACGGATTCCTGGCGCGGTGAGGAGTCGAGTGATAGCGGCCTCCGGTCATTCGGTCCAGCATGTCGCCGATGTTACACACAAAAGCGCCGGGCACAGGCGGCGCATCCACCCACCCCGACCTGGACTTCACTTGCAGTCCTCCGGCAGCGTCCTGCTTGAGAATCGTCAACACCCCATAGTCAGTGTGTTCGCCGACTCCCCAACTCTCTTGTTCATGTTGTTGCGAATGACTGGCCGGATAATTGAATATGCGGAACAGAATCAACGGGTCTGACGTGTATCGGTCTGCGAAATAGGATTCATCCAGGCCGAGACTCAACGCAAGGCCTTTCATCAACGCCTGGCCCAATCCGCTCATCGCCGCCATGTAGTCAAGGACGACCTGGCGAAACATCGGGAGGTTGGAGGGAAAAAGATTCGGTCCGTGCATCGGCGTGCCGGCCTTTACGAGGGGATGATCAGCACTCAGTTCCTCGCTGAAATAGATGCCCTCCTTCAAATCGGGGCGACCCGAAGTTAGCTCCCTGCCAACCGGAAAGTAGCCGCGCCACGCTTTTCCGCCTTTGGCCATGCTGATCTCGAGTTTCGCTTCAAGGTCTTGAGCAAAGAACCGGCGGCTCTGTTCCTCGAGCCA
>DATMCM010000391.1:0-6521 GCA_035558335.1 Blastocatellia bacterium
ACTAATGAAGGCGAGCCGGCGCGAGAGAAACCCGAACCGGACGCGATACACCTGGAAGCGCGGCTCATCAACCTCAACGTGAAGGCTACCGACCGCGGCGGCAACTCCCTATCGAAGCTTAATAAGGAAGACTTCCGAATCCTTGAGGATGGAGTCGACCAACAGATCTTCTACTTCGAGCCGGTGAGCGCGCCCATCAACGTTGTCTTGCTGCTGGATCTGAGCGGCAGCACAAGAGACAGTCGTACGGTTATGATCGAGACCGCGAAGAAGTTTATCGATTCGCTCGGGGCTCAGGACCGCATCGCGGTCGCGGCCTTCACAAGGAAGTTCATTCTTGCTTCCGACTTCACCGCAGACAAGAACCAGCTCAAGAAGTCGGTCGAGAAGATGAAGAAGATCTCGGGAGGGACGGCCTTTTATGACGGGATGTGGGCGACGCTCGATCTGCTTCGCCGAGTGAAAGACTCGCGAAAGGCCATCGTGGTGTTGACGGACGGCGTTGACGAATCGTTGCTTGATTCGGACTACGAGCGGTCGGACCACAGCTTCGATGAGCTTTTGGCGCGAGTCGCGGAAGATGACGCGACGATATACCCGATCTACCTCAATACGGAAGAGACGAGACTGATGAGTGTGCTCAAGGATCCTTCGACGTCCGAGGAGCGCCGTGAACGTGTCGAAAGACGGCTCAAGCCGAACAGAATGGCTCACCGTCAGGTCGAGATGCTTGCTGAAGAAAGCGCCGGCAAGGTCTTCGTCGCCGAAGGCGAGAACGAGCTTGACGACGTCTATCAACGGGTAGCTGCGGAGTTGAGATTGATCTACACGCTGGCGTACGCTCCGAAGAACACTGCGCACGATGGCAAATTCAGAAACATCAGCGTCACCGTGAAGCACGAAGGCGCCGTGGTGCGAACTCGCCGCGGATATCTCGCGAGATAAAGAAAGCCCTCGGGTCTTGATCGTGTGCCCCGTTGAATGCTGGCGCACTGCGACTGAAACAAGAAAGTGGAGCCGGAGATACGCCTCTCCGGCTCCACTTTTGTCTAACGCCGATCGTATCTCAGCAAGCAGGTTACTGGCTCGGACTCGGCGGCATCACTTCAATCGACTTTGCTTTGCAGCCGTCGCTTGACTCTGCACACTCGGTGGAAATCTTGTCACCCGTTTTCACATCAGCGAGGGTGATGGATTTGCCTGCTTTTGTTAACTTGGTGGAGCTTGCTACCAGGAGACGCGTTTCCATCCCGGCATCGTCCTTGATGGTTATCTCTTTCTTCGTCGCATCAACGGTGACGACTTCGCCGGTGATCATCTTGGCAGCCTTCTTGTCGGCATTTGTCGGGTTGTCCTCTGCCTTCTGTTCTGGCTTCTGCTGACCGATCGCCAGTCCTAGCACGGTCGTTAAAAGAATAGCGGAAGCCGCCAACATAAGTTTTCTCATCATATCCATTGTGCTCCTTGTTCGAGTTTGCCCTCTTGGTCGCAATCAACGTGCCGTCTGCGATCAGCAGCCACAGTGCCGCAAAGCACCCCAAGCAAGAAAAAACGGCGCTTTGTCTAATTAACGTCGGTAAAGATTTCAGTTTCGGATGTAAATATTTCTGTACGAAAACTGAACGCACAAAAAAGAAGTTTAGTTGTCCGCGATCGCTGAAATGCGACAACAACTCATTCGTGGCGAGTCCTCTTTCACATTCAAGTTCTGCTGGTTTACTATTCTTTAACGGCATCAGACAAAAGGAAGAAATCGATATGGCAAAGACGCTCTCAACAATGGTCGAACTTGGCACGCTCGCCCCGGATTTCACACTCCCGGATGTTGTCTCCGAACGAGATGTTTCACTCTCAGCATTCGCCGACAAGAAGGCCCTTCTCGTCATGTTCATTTGTTCTCATTGCCCCTTCGTCAAACATGTTCAAGATGAGCTCGCCCGGATAGGCAAAGACTATGGCGACAAAGACATTGGCATAGTAGCTATAAGCTCAAACGACGCTGATGCCTTTCCAGAAGACTCGCCTGACGGGCTCAAGCGCATGGCTCAGCGGCTCGGCTTTGTATTCCCATATTGCTATGACGAGAGCCAGCAGACCGCGAGAGCGTACGAGGCGGCCTGCACCCCCGACTTCTATCTATTCGACCGCGCCAGGCGGTTGGTGTATCGGGGGCAGCTTGATGACAGTCGACCAGGTAACGACACACCGGTTACGGGCCGAGACCTGAGGGCGGCGATCGACGCGGTGCTGGATGACAGGGCCGTGGATCAGTATCAAAGGCCGAGCATAGGCTGCAACATCAAGTGGAAGCCCGGTAACGAGTAAGCCGCGATCTAACGCACGAGCCATCATAAAAGGGCAGCCACCATAGCCCGCGTATGCGGGCGACAGCGTGTAGCCCTGGGCAAGTCCGCGCAGCCCTGGGTAGGCATCGGGAGCTTCCACGAGCCCGCTGATGCGGGCGACAGCGGTTGATTCGAGTAGCAAGATTGTAAGAAAAAATGTCATTAACCGGCCTCATACGAGCCCGAGGCCTCTGCCGCCCGCTACGCGGGCTCGCAGCATGGAGATCGCGAGTTCCCAGGGCTGCGCGGACTTGCCCAGGGCTACACGCTGTCACCGCTACGGGGGTTTTTTGTGACGCGGCTTTTTTCAGGCGGGTTATGGTGACGCGGATTGCGCAAGCTTAATCACACTTCGATCGCTTGTAATGAAAGTCCATCCCCTTTTCAACTCCTCTTTCCTTGCCTTCAATCCGCGCAAAGAGAGCATCTGCGGACTCGCGCCGGTAGATGACCCGCTGAGGAAAGTCGTGCTCGGGATTCTCGAATACGACCTCGCTGTCGGAGCTCTTGATCAGCTTGAACGACACGGGCCGCGCCGACAATCCGAGAGACACCACATAAGCGATCTCGCCTTTTGCCTCACGAATCTGTACGTATTCGTTGAAAACGGTCTTCCCGCCCGCAACTGTGCGGCTCATCCCCATCATCGACTGGCCGGCTGGCTTCATCCACTGTTCTTCAATGCGTTCTTTCCCGTCGTCGGAGGCCCAGCACCCTGAAATCCACTCGAGCTGATCGACGCCGGACTTCTGACCCCCACTCGTCACGGTTGCCAGAATGATCGCAAACAAAAAACACGCACCTGTGCGCCTGAACATGCTCTGCCTCCTCTGATCCAGAATACCGACTGCGACGGGAAGATTAGCCAAGAATCAGGCTGCTGTATTGTAAGAAAAAGACAGCTACGAGCTCGCGATGAAATGATCTGACATAGGGTTCTGCTCGGCCAAATAAGACGTGGGCGCCCTGCCGGAAAAGAATTTGAACTCTTTTATGAAATGCGATTGGTCGTAGTAGCCGCAGTCGAGAGCGATCCGTAACCAATCGAGATTTTTTGCCTGGCGCTCGAGCCGCTTGAAGACCTGCTGGAACCTCACGATGCGGCACAAGGTCTTAGGCGGCAAGCCGATCCTTTCGCTGAACGTCCGATCCAGCCTTCGCGAGTTGATCCCCAACTCTTGCGTGAGGGCGTCGATCGAGAGGCGACCGCCGGCGCGAAGGATAAGTGCAGTCGCTTGAAGCGCCGCCTCGTCGTGCCGGCGAAACTGCTTTAACCGGGCAAGCAGCACGGCTTCTAATTGCTTGACGCTCTCGCTTGCCGTTTCCGCATCGGCGATTCTCGACTGAAGCTCAGGGGTTGTCTTTCCCCAGACGGCGTCGAGGCCGACGATTCTATCGAGGATCTCGTTTTGAGGTACGTCGAGAAATGGGTATGCGCCTCCAGGCCAGAACCTCACACCCATCACTCGAACCCTACCGGTAGGCTGAATCAGAAGATGCCGTCGCATCTGCCCGACCAGCATCGCCAGCGGCTGGCGGTGGGTTGTGCCGTCCGGAGTGAGCTGATTGAACGGATCCGCAAGTTGAAACACGATCTCGGCGCATCCGTCCGGGAGGATCCGCTCCTGGTTTGGTGAGTCGGCCGCCTCAGCCTCCAGGACCCAGAAGCACTTGACGTACTTCGCGAGCGGTGCAGCAGGACGAAATTCCTCGTATTGCATGGAGTTGATGAATGATTCTCGCGTAGTCTGTTTCTGTCAAGGATGGCGCCCTCGTGCTTGGCGAAGTATCGCGGTCAGGGTCGCACTTGAAAACGCGAGCTATGTTTAAGGACGACTCAATCAACTATGGGCGGCTCTAGAAATGGCTTTGAGATCTTAACGATCTCGTCGCTTGAGTATTCTGTTCCCCGAGCTTCGTTCTTCTCAACCGGCTTAAATTCAACATCTACTTTTATGTATGGGCATTCGCGATAAGCGTATCTTCTCCAGGTCCGTGTCGAAATGCCTCCTTCTTCCCGAAATACTTCCAGAAGTTCCTTGCGGGTCATTCCCACCTTAACCGACTCCATATTCTTCAAGCTCTGGGCGATCCATGAAGTATGGTTTTCCGTTGTCTCCGATTGTGAATAGGTCAACGCGGAAAATGCTATGAACAATAGAGGAAGCAACACCCAAGAAGCGCGGTTCAATCTTCGCATAGTGACCCTCCTTTCACTCTCCTCGGCCGATCCTAGCACACCTCGCTCCTCAAACGCTCGACGTGTCAGGAGATACTTCATGACCAGCACGAAACGATACACTAACTCTGGTTCAACTCGACTTGCTGCCGACACGCTTATACAATGCCGGTCGTGACGCGAGATATTGATTGGCTCGCTGATGGGAGGACTCGTGCCATTGAAGAGGAATAGCTGAGTGATAAACGACGTTTTGCAATCAGAGGCAGGTCGTTCGCGCCTTGTCTGCGCGCTGACGATCGTCCTCGTTGCGGTCATCTTCGCGCTCGCTTCGTTTGGCTCGGTGGCATTGACGCAAGACCCATCGCAGGACCGCGCAGAACGATTCCGGCGCATGTCTACCGACGCCGAAACGAAAGGTCTGGCTGAGCCGTTCAAAGGAATCACGACAAGTGGACAAGTCGTGCCTGGGCTGTTCGGGATTCACTCGACCGGCGTCTCTACTGAGCCCGTCCGCAAGGCTGCCGACGCTTTTCTTGCGGCGCTGAATTTGGAACAACGTGAGAAGACGATGTTCGCGGTCGATGACCCGGAATGGCGCAAATGGATGAACCAGCATTTCTACGTACGTCAGGGCGTGAGCTTCAAGGAAATGAGCGAAGCCCAGCGAGAAGCGGCGTTCAGCTTGATGCGCGCGTCGCTGAGCGCCAAAGGCCTAAAGCTTACCCGCGATATTATGCGACTCAATCACACTTTGGGTGAGTTGAACGGCAACGACTTCGAACAATACGGGGAATGGCTCTACAACATAACGGTGATGGGCAAGCCTTCGGCGAAGGAACCATGGGGCTGGCAGATGGATGGCCATCACGCGATCATCAACTACTTCGTTTTGGGCGATCAGGTCGTGATGACGCCGTTCTTCGCGGGGTCCGAGCCGGTTATTGCTACGTCGGGCAAGTACAAGGGCACGGAGGTTCTCCAGGAAGAGCAGGACAAGGGCCTGGCGATGATCAATGCGCTGAAAGAAGATCAGCGCAAGAAGGCGGTGCTCCAAGTCTCGAAGACGGGAAACAACAATCTTACCGAAGCGTTCAAGGACAACGTAGTTCTGGACTACGCCGGGGTGCAGGTCTCGGAGCTTTCAAAGGAGCAACGCCAGGGAATACTCAATCTCATCGCGCTCTACGTGGACAACATGGATGACGGACACGCAAAGGTGAAGATGCAGGAGGTCCGGCAGCACCTCAACGAGACGTGGTTCGCGTGGATCGGCGGGTCTGAGCCGACAAGCGTCTTCTACTATCGCATTCACAGCCCGGTGATCTTGATCGAGTTTGACCATCAACTGCCTGCCAACTTGAGACCGGCCGGTAACGGTCCCCGCGTGCCGAATCGCCAACACGTTCACGTGGTGGTACGCACGCCGAACGGGAACGACTACGGCAAGGACCTGCTTCGCCAGCATTACCAACAGCACAGGCATGGGAGTTGAGACTACCGTTCTAGATCCATTTTCAATCGGTGAGGATTAGCAAAGACCAGTGGTGCGAAGCCCATGTCCCCTGCCCCACCGCCCTTTTGCTGAGCCCCGGGGATATTGAGCGACAGACCGGCGGCTCCTTCTACAATAGAAAGTTGGCCGAAAGCCTGATCGAGCGAGGGTTTCGGCTGGACGTGGTAGCGGTTCCGGACCTCCCCTATTTCGCGGGGCTTGTCGCGGGCCTGGCTATTGCTCCAATGCTATTGCTGCGACTTGCAAGGCGGAAGTACGACGTTGTGATCGAGGATGGATGGGCCCATCCCGCAACGCTGCTCTTCAATGCTGCGTGCTGGATGTCCGGCGCCGTGCGCCTCGTCATCATAGTGCACCAGGTCAGGTGGCTGGCGATGAGCCACGCCGGCGGCTTCGTAGCAAGAATATTTGAGCGGATCGCTTTACGCTGTGCGCAACTAATCGTCGTGGTGAGCACCTCTATCAGCGGCGAAGTAGAAGA
>DATMCM010000392.1:0-5613 GCA_035558335.1 Blastocatellia bacterium
CGTTAACCAGCTCGGTCCGCCCAACGCCGCCGAGGCTAAACTCAGACTTGCCGGCCGATGCCAGCATGCCTGTGAAAACATCGTTCTGATCGCGATAGTCTTCGAAGTTCGGGTAGGAGGACGACCCTGTAAACCAGACCAAACGACTCGGGTCGCTGATCGCCGGAAGAGGTCGAAACAGCACGGCGTCGACAAGGCTGAAGATTGCCGTATTAACGCCGATACCAAGCCCAAGAGAAACAATCGCGACGAGGGAGAACGCGGGACTCTTGAGCAACATCCTCGAAGCGTAGCGAACATCGCGCCAGATCCCTTCCATCAGCAAACCTCCGGTTCGTGGTTTCTGGTTTCTGGTTTCTGGTTTCTGGTTTCTGGTTTCTGGTTTGTATTCTTCAGCGTCCGAGGGACCTTCGGCTCACGAACCAGAAACCAGAAACCAGAAACCGAAAACCAGAAACCAGAAACCAGAAACCTTGAAACCCTATTCGTATCTCAACGCGATCATCGGATCGACCTTCGCCGCTCGCCGGGCTGGCAGATAGCTCGCGAGCAGAGCCACCATCGCAAGCACCAGCGGGATGGCCGCAAACGTAGGCAAGTCCAGAGGGCTGATGCCGTACAGGAAACTGGCCAGTAAACGCGTCACCGCTGCCGCGACAATCAAACCGGCCGCGACTCCACCGCCTACAAGCACCATCCCTTCCTTCAACACCAGCCGAAGCACGCTGCCGGTTTGAGCTCCGAGCGCCATTCGTATTCCGATCTCGCGAGTCCGCCGAGATACTGTGTAAGACATCACACCGTACAGTCCAACTCCAGCCAGTACCAGCGCTAGCAGACCAAAGATCGCCAGCAACACCGCGCCCATTCTCGCGGCGAACAGCGAGCTGCCCAGCACTTCGCTCATCGGCTGAAGATTGGTAACCGGAAGGTTTTGGTCGAGAGACTGGATCTCGCGACGAACCGCTCCCGCTACGCTGGCAGGATTGCCGATCGTTCGGATATGAAGCGCCATGCCGGTCTCGTGGTTCTGCGCAAGCGGAACATAGACAAATGGCCGCTGGGACTCGCCAAGCGTTCGGTACTTGCTGTCGCTGGCGACTCCAATGATTTCAGACCAGGGACCCTGGGCGCCTCGGAAGCTGACTCGCCGGCCCACCGCCTCCTGCCCGTCCAGGAAGCGCCGCGCAAAAGCTTCGTTGACAACCACCGTCAGAGGCGCGCCTTCTTTATCTTGTGCAGTAAAGTCGCGCCCGCGAAGCAACGCAATTCCCATTGTCTCAAAGTATCTCGGTCCGACGACATTGGTGGCCACGTTGTTGGGATTATCCTGGAGACCTGTGCCTTCGCTCCGGTTGACGTTGTCGGGCTGGTCTTGACCTTCAATGATAAAGCTGGTCGTACGTCCACTGCCGCTCATCGGAACGACGCGCGCCATCGTGGCCGACTCGACGCCGGGTAAAGATTCCACGCGCTCGACGACTTGCCGATAGAACTCCTGGCCCTGAATCTTGGTGTAGCGCAGCAGATTGATGTTTAGCTGCGCGTTAAGAATCTTGTCGGCATCGAAGCCTGGATCAATCGCCTGTGCATTGTTCAAGCTGCGCAAGAAGAGCCCGGCGCCGATCAGCAGCACAAGCGACAATGCGACTTGAGCGACGACCAGCAGGTTGCGCAGGCTGAGTCGCCGGCGGCCGTGCCCAGCCGCGGACGCTTCATCCTTCAGCGCCGGCACAAGATCGGGCCGCGAGGCTTGCAGCGCCGGCGCCAGCCCAAAGATCACGCCGGTCGCCAGCGATAGCAACAACGTAAACGCCAACACTCGGCCGTCCAGTCGGTAGTCGAGCGTAAACGAAAAGATTCCATCAGGCGGTGTTGCCGTCTTGAGCAAGTCGATCGTCCACAACGCGAGCATTAAGCCACCAACGCCGCCGGCTAACGACAACAAAACGCTTTCGGTCAGCAGCTGGCGCACAAGCCGGGAACGGCTTGCGCCCAACGCGAGCCTGACTGCGATTTCCCTGCGCCGCGATGAAGCCCGCGCCAGGAGCAGGTTCGCGACATTGGCACAGGCGATCAGCAAAACGATGCCGACTACCGCCAGCAATAATGCTGCGACCGAGACCAATTGACTGTAGGCTTGCGGGTCGACCTTGTTCACCGGGAACAGAGTGGCGATCGTGTTGCGGTTGGTGTCGGGATAGGCTTGCTGAAGTTGCGCAGCAAGAGTTGTCATCGAGGCCTGGGCTTGTTCGATCGAGACGCCGGGCTTGAGGCGCCCGATGATTCTCAACCACCTTGGGCCGCGCCGCGATAACAGATCGGGGTTCATATCGCCCGAGAAGCCGCCGCGTGGCGGGCGCACCAGCGCCTGCATCATAGCCGGCACGTAGATATCGTTGTTCTCGAGGACTTCGGGCCCGTTGAAGCCGGCCGGAGCGACGCCTACGATCGTGAAGGCGTGGCCGTTCAGGGTCAGTTGCTGGTCGATCACCTTCGAGTCGCTCCCGAACCGCCGTTCCCATAAGCCGTGACTGATCACGACTACCGGATGGGTGTTTGGTGTTTTGTCTTCCTCGGGCAGGAATGTGCGCCCCAGCTCCGCTCGCACTCCCAATGCGTCGAAGAAGTTGCCCGATACAATCGAGCCTGAGATCAAGTCGGTCTGATCGTCGGTCCGGCCGCTGGCGGTTATGCTCGAATAGGTCAACACCTCGCTGAAGACCTCGTTCTTGTCCCGGTAGTCGACAAAGTCGGGGTAGGACGAAGTGCTGTATGGACTCGCCTGCGTTCCGTTAAAGACGAAGACGAGCCGGTCGGGCTCATTAACCGGCAGCGGCCTAAGCAACGCGGCGTTCACCACGCTGAAGATCGAAGTGTTGGCGCCAATACCCAGAGCAAGCGATAGCACTGCGACCGCCGCAAATCCCGGACTAGCGCGCAAAACTCGAAAGCCGTAGCGAATGTCCTGCCACAAAGTTTCCATCGTTCCTCCAGGAGTTAGTAGTCCGTAGTCAGTAGTCCGTAGTCCGTAGTTGGAGCTTCAATCCGCAATCCGCAATCCGCAATCCTCCGTCCTCAGTCCTACTTCTTCCGCTTCTCCTTCTGCTTTTCTTTATCCTTGTCCCCTTCGTCAGCCATCTCCAAAAAGCGTTTGAAGCGAGGATCGGATCGCAAATTGTCGAGGTCCTCATCTTGTCTAACGTAACCGCCCAGCTCGAACCCCGCGGCAACCGCTTTATCGAGCCACTCAAACGCCGCGTCGCGATGGTTCATCATCGACTGCGCGCAGGCGACGTTGTACATCGAGGTCGGCGTGCGGTATCCCAACCGAACCGCGCGCTCGAAGGCTTCGGCTGCTTTAGCGTGTTCGCTCGAATAGTGAAGCGCGTAACCAAGATCGAACCATCCGCGGCCGTTGTTAGGCTGTTCGCGAACAAATGATTGATAGAGCTTGATGGCGGGCGCCCACCGTTGCTTCGAATATTGCGAGCCGTCGGATCCGACGTTGTTGAATTGGGAAAGCGACAGCGTGCGGCTAAGCTCTTCTATCTTCTTGAAGCGAGCTTCCGAGCGCAGGCTGGCGATGTCGGGATCGGCCTCGAGCTTGGTGCTGTCGTCGAACCCCGCGTTGATCGACTTCTCAAGCCAGTCGAGCCCCCGTTCCCGATCACCCTTAAGCGCGTAGGCGCAGGCCAGGTTGTACATAGCTGATGAGCCGGCATAGCCGAGATGATCAACCGCCTGGGTCAGCGCGATCGTCGCCCTATCGTAGTCGCGCATCCGAATCAGCCGCGAACCGACTCTGTACCATTCATAACCGTCGTTTGAGGACTCACGCTTGAGCGCGTCAAAATCTTTCAGGGCTTGCTGCAGCCGGTCGCCGTCAGATTTTTCCTTGGAAGTCTTCGATTCCTTGTCGGTGAACGCTACGCGCTGCATGAGCTCCTTGAATTGAGGATCTGAGCGCAACGAATCCAGATCCGAATCGCTCCTCAACAAATTGGTTTGGTCGAAGCCGGCTTCAAGCGAACGTTCGAGCCAGAACAAGGCATTGTCCTTATCGCTCAACAGCGCAAATCCGCACGCGACGTTGTACATCGACGTCGCCTGGCGGTGGTTCAGCTTGATCGAATGACTGAAAGCTTCAATCGCTTCCACGTAGCGGTCCGACTGATGCAGCTCATAGCCGCGGCTGAACCAATAAGCGCCGTCGTGAGCCTCGTTGTCTTCCTCGCTTTTAGCTCGCCGCAGGTCGGCGTTTTGCGCCGGCGCACGTTTCGATTTGTCGGATTCGTGCAGACCGCTTGACCCGCGTGGCGCTTGTGCGTACACCGGTAACGAAAGCATCGATACCAACGCCAGTAATGCCAGCCGATTCAGATTCGGTTTCATTGTTTCAGCCTCCTTGGGGTTTCTGGTTTCTGGTTTCTAGTGGCTTGTAACAAAGACTCCGCTAGCGAACCTGTACGGGCGGTCCTCCGTGGCCGCCCCTCTTGGAGCGCATAATGCTCTTCTCGAGAAGGGGCGGCCACGGAGGACCGCCCGTACAGGGCTAGCAATTTCATCGTTACACTCCACTAGTTTCTAGTTTCTGGTTGCTGGTTTCTGGTTCGTGTGCTGAAGATCCAAAGAACCTTAATCCACGAACCAGAAACTAGAAAGCAGAAACCGTTACTCGTATCGAAGCGCCACCATTGGATCAACCCTTGTCGCGCGGCGGGCTGGCAGGAAACAGGCTCCCAGAGCCACTCCTGTTAGCACCAACGCGATGGCAACGAAGACTCCCGGATCTGTTGTGCTGACCCCGAACAACAACTTGGTCAGCAGGCGCGTCAAGGCAAATGAAGCAGCCAGACCGATGCCAACGCCAATGATGGCCAGCGTCAGGCCCTGGCGAATGACCATGCGCATGACGGTGCGGCTGTCCGCGCCCAAGGCCATGCGGATGCCGATCTCGCGTGTCCGCTGCGTGACCGCATATGAAATGACGCCATAGAGGCCAACGGCTGCCAGCAATGCAGCCAGGGCTGCGAACCCGGCCAGCAACAGTGTCGTGAATCGTTGCGGCGTGACCATATCGGAAACGGTTGCTTCAAGCGTCTTGAACGAATGAACCGGCTGGTTTTTGTCTATCGCCGCAAGCTCGGCGCGAATGGGCGCGGCCAGCTTCATCGGATCACCCGCGTGCGCGCGAACCACAAGCGACATTGACGACCAGTTTTCCTGCAAGTAAGAGAAGTACATGTGCGGGAACGGGTCGCGGCTGAGCGTCCAATATCTCGTCCCTCCAACCACACCGACGATCTCACGCGACGAATTCCCGGTCCCGCGGCTGAATTCGCCGTTGATGTGTTTACCGATTGGATCTTCGCCGGGGAAATGGCGTTGAGCGAACGATTCGTCGATGATCACGACCGGCGGCGCCCCTTTCACGTCGCGGTCGGTAAAGGACCGCCCGGCGCGCAACGGAATTCCCATCGTGCGGAAGTAATCGGCGCTCACTTGATTGATTGACGCGCCTGGTCTCTGCTCGGGAGGGAGCGGCGGATGTTCATCAATCGTAAACGAGAACCCGGCATTTAGGCTGTTGATGGTCCCGGTGTCACGCAC
>DATMCM010000393.1:0-16914 GCA_035558335.1 Blastocatellia bacterium
ACCTTGATCCCGACACCGGAACGACACTCTGCATAGCTTGTGACCTTTGTGCGCTTGCGTGTCCGGTTGATTGCATCGAAGTAGGGTCGATCCGTCGCGAAGTTCGCGACGGAGAGAAGGTGAACAAGAAGAAGGTGCTCACTACCTTTATCTTTGACACCTCGAGATGCATGTTCTGCAACCTGTGCGCTGAAGCATGCCCTACCGATTGTCTGGAGCTGACTCAGAGTTTTGAGCTAGCTGTGTATCATCGATCGGGCTTTCGGTGGGATAGAGAGATGCTCGAAAAGGGCATCAACTACGTGCGATATGCGAAATAGTGGTCAGTGCCCGGCCCCGACGGCGGGAACCACCGACCATTAGCCGCTGACTTATGCAATTACACGGGTGGGAAGCAATTCTCTTCTACGTTCTGGCCATAATGACTCTGTTCATGGCGGTCTTCGTAGTTACTGCGCGCGTTACCATTCACTCGGCGCTCTTTCTGATTGGTACTCTAGTGAACGTTGCCTTGCTGTTCATACTCCTTCGCGCGGAGTTCGTAGCCGGCGTGCAGATTCTGGTCTACGTGGGCGGCGTGATGGTTTTGTTCTTGTTTGTGATTATGCTCGTACAGACCCGCGCCGAAGAAGAAGCACGTGTAACGCTTTACACCGGACAGACCTGGCCCGCTGTTGCATTAGCTCTGCTGCTTGCGGTGTCTTTCTACTTTGCGATGAATCCAGCTCAAGCGGCGTTTCGTCCGCCGGATACTGGCGCGACCCCGGCGGCGGTCGAGAGCGGCGAGCGCAGCACAGCGGGGGCGGGTTACGTCTCGAAAGACACGCAGGAAGTAGGCGAGCAGCTCTACCGTCACGCGGCTCTCCCCTTCGAAGTGGCTTCGCTGTTGCTGCTTGTAGCCATGGTCGGCGCGGTTTTGCTAGCACGTGGTACCAAGCAGCAGAAGTATTACGAGTAAAGTTGAGAGTGGTGAGATTGACGACGACACAGCGAAGGAAAGAGCTAAGCCGAAAACGACCTCTAGGCGTGTCCGCGTCTCCTTTCTCTGTCGCTCGCGTTCCAGGAGGACATGGTGTTTAGTTCAGCTGTCTCCGCGCTCGCTCATATCACGCCGTTGCTTCTTCAAGCCCAGCAGCCGTTAATCAAGCGGTTCGAGCCTACGCTCATCAACTTTCTCATGCTGAGCTTCTTGCTTTTCGTGGTCGGAGTGGCCGGTGTTTTGTCTCGCCGCAACATCATCGTCATCTTCATGTCTATCGAGCTGATTCTGAATGCCGTCAATCTGAATCTGATCGCGTTCTCACGATATCTTGAAATAAACAAGGACGCGCTGGCAGGAAAAGGGCTGGCAGTCGATTCGCTTGCCGGACCCGTGTTTACAATATTCATCATAGTGGTCGCCGCCGCCGAAGCTGCTGTCGGGCTGGGGATTGTCATCGCGATGTTCCGCAACCGCGAGACCGTTGCGATTGACGAGATCGATCTTCTGAAGTGGTAAGAACAAAGGTTCCGAGTTTCGGGTTTATGGTTCAGAGTTGGAAGAACCTCGAACTCCGAGCCCAGAACCGGGAACCCTGAACTCGTTATGCTGAAACTCGTCTGGCTAGTTCCGGTCCTGCCGCTCTTGGGCTTCATCGTAAACTTTCTGCTGGGCCGCAAGCTCAGGCTCAGCGAACGCGCCGTATCGATCATCGGCTGCGGCGTAATCCTTGCCTCATTGCTCGTTACCATCGGCGCGTTCTACGACTACGCAACCGACTACGCGCACAAGCACGATGACAAGCCGTACGTTACCAGCGAAGACGGCGGTTTCCCCCATTCATTCACCTGGCTGCCGGGAGGCCTCGCGCACAGGACGCTAGGAAAAGAGGCGGGCGGGCTCGCGAATTTCAACATCGAGTGGAGCTACCAGATAGATCAGCTCACGCTGGTGATGATGTTCATCGTCACCTTTGTAGGTTTCTGGATCCACGTCTTTGCCGTCGGCTACATGCACGACGACCCTGGCTTCTATCGGTTCTTCTCGTACTTGAATCTGTTCATGTTCATGATGTTGCTGCTCGTGATGGGCTCCAACTTCATGATCATGTTTATCGGGTGGGAAGGAGTCGGACTCTGCTCTTACCTGTTGATCGGTTATTACATCAACAAACGTGAGGCGGGTGATGCAGCGAAGAAGGCGTTCGTCGTGAACCGAATCGGAGACCTCGGATTCGCGCTGGCGATTATGGGAGTCTTCGCGACATTCGGCACGCTTCAGTTCAAAGACCTGGCGACGCTTTCGGCCGCCTATCCCGTCGAACATCTGTGGCAGTTTGGGCTGATGTCGTGGTTGGCGCTCGGATTGTTCGTCGGAGCTACCGGCAAGAGCGCGCAGATACCGCTGTACATCTGGCTCCCGGATGCGATGGCCGGCCCGACGCCCGTTTCGGCTCTTATACACGCCGCGACGATGGTGACCGCCGGCGTGTTCATGGTGGTGCGCACAAATTTCATCTTTCAACGCTCGATCACGATGATGATGATCGTAGCCCTGATCGGCTGCCTGACCGCCTTCGTAGCCGCAACCATCGGCATCACTCAAACCGACATCAAGAAGGTCCTGGCCTATTCGACCGTCTCGCAGCTCGGTTTCATGTTCCTTGCAGCCGGGGTCGGCGCGTTCGTAGCCGCGATCTTTCACGTCTTCACTCACGCGTTCTTCAAGGCGCTTCTGTTCCTCGGCTCGGGCTCGGTTATTCACGGAATGCAACACGAGCAGGAGATGCCGAAGATGGGCGGCCTCAAGAAGTACATGCCGACAACCTACAAGACGATGTTTATTGGATGGCTTGCCATCTGCGGAATTCCGATCTTCGCAGGATTCTTCTCGAAGGACGAAATTCTCTGGAAGACCTTTTCAACCACGCTCTTCGGCGGTAACAAGATTCTGTGGCTGATAGGTCTCGTAACTGCCGGAATAACCGCGTTCTACATGACGAGGTTCATGGCGCTGACGTTCTGGGGAGAGGAGCGCTTCAGGAAAGCGCACAAGAATGATTCGCACGGAGACGGCAACGACCACGGAGCCGTTGAGCCGCACGAATCCCCAAGGAGCATGACGCTTCCGCTTCAAGTGCTCGCCCTCGGATCGGTAGTCGCTGGTTTGTTGGGCATCCCAGTCGCGCTCTCTCTCGGCAAAGACATCAACTTTATTGAGCACTGGCTCGATCCGGTAATAGTTAACGTGCATGAGTCGGGAGCCGAGCACGCATCACTGCACCACGTGGATCTCATGGAATACGTGTCGATGGTGCTGGCGGTCGGTATCGGACTCCTTGGAATCTATCTCGGCAGGCTCTTTTATCTGCGACGCACCCAGCTTGCAGACATTTGGACCGAGAAGCTCAGGCCGCTCTACAACCTCAGCTTCAACAAGTGGTACTGGGACCATTTGCTCGACGAAAAAGGAGTCGAAGCGGGCAAGGCTGTGAACAACGCACTGTGGAGCGTTGATTCAGCAGTTGTGGACGGAGGCGTGAATGGGGCCGGCTGGCTCACCCGTTTCTGGGCGAAGATAAGCGGCCTGTGGGATAAGTGGGTGATCGACCTGGCGGTAAACGCGACTGGATGGATCGCGCGCGCGGGCTCGATCGTGCTGCGGACGTTTCAGACAGGCTTCTGGCAGAACTACGTGCTGGTCTTCGCGCTGGGGCTGTTCTTGATTCTGTTGTTGTACATCTTCCCTGCAATCTCGGTCACGATTCGGGGCTTCTCCGGGAAGTAGACATGTAAGGGTAGCCCTTCGTGGCGGTCCCTTGATTGGATTTGCAGTGAGGGGCGGCCACTCAGTGCCGCCCATACAAGACTCTTAGGAGACACTGGCTATGCCTCGCACTCATTATTTCCTCGGTATCGGCATCCTATCGTGGGTGACGTGGCTCCCTGCGGTTGGCGCAATACTGATTCTTTTATTCAACCGCTCAAAGAACGATGCGATTCGTTGGTTTGCAAACATCTGGATCGCGATCTGCTTCGTTGTCTCGCTACCGTTGATGACCGGGCTGGGAGGGATGAAGGGCTATGATCGCGCCCTCGGCGGTTTGCAGTTCATCGAGGACCACGATTGGATACCGCTGATCGGCGCGCGATATCAACTCGGCGTCGACGGACTGTCGCTTATTCTCGTGATGCTGACGACTTTGCTTGGCGTAGTCTCGGTGGTCTGCTCATGGTCGTACATCCGAGAGAAGGGCCGCGAAAAGGAATACTACATCATGCTGCTGTTGCTTCAGAGCGGCATGCTCGGCGCATTCGTTTCGGCCGATCTGTTCTTGTTCTTCGTTTTTTGGGAAGTGATGCTTGTGCCAATGTACTTCCTGATCGGCATCTGGGGCGGCAAGAACCGACTCTATTCCGCGATAAAGTTTTTCCTCTATACGCTGGTCGGATCGGTGGTTATGCTCCTGGCCGTTCTGAAGCTTTACTTCATCTTCCCCGACGTCGTGAAGGCGCAAAAAGTCGAAGTCGAAGCCACCGCGCGACAAAACGCGTCGAGCAGCCTCACTGATCCTCAACGCTTCGGCCAGGTAAACGAGCCCATGCTGAACCTCGCGCTTGATGCGATGAAGCGCGCCGACGGCATCGACCCGCGCACCAACAAAACGTTGGAGCCAGGCTATGTCCACAGCTCGTTCAACATCGCGGCGATGACCGCCATCGGCCCGCATATAAAAGCAGTGTTCGGGATCGGTCTGGTGATCTGGCTGTTCATAGGGTTTGGCTTGTCGTTCGCCATAAAAGTCCCAATGTTCCCGTTTCATACCTGGCTGCCGGATGCACACTACGACGCGCCGACTGCCGGGTCGGTCATCCTGGCGGGAGTCTTGCTGAAGATGGGTACGTACGGGTTCATGCGTTTTTCGCTGCCCATCTTTCCCGATGCAGCAACCGATCCGAGGGTACGGCAATTCATGGTCGTGCTGTCGATTATCGGAATCATCTACGGCGCATTGGTGGCGATGGCTCAGAAAGACGTCAAAAAACTCATCGCTTATTCATCGGTTTCGCATCTTGGCTTTGTGATGCTCGGGCTGTTTTCGCTGAATCCGAACGGCATCAACGGCGCGGTCCTGCAAATGGTCAATCATGGTATCTCGACGGGCGCGCTGTTTATGCTCTGCGGCATTCTTTACGAACGGCGGCACACCTACGAAATCTCCGAGTTCGGAGGGCTTGCGACGGTCATGCCGACTTTCTCGACGATCTTCTTGATCGTGACCCTCTCGTCGTTAGGGTTGCCGCTGATGAACAACTTCATCGGCGAGTTCCTGACGCTGCGAGGCGCATTCGAAGCGAAGGTTTGGTGGGGAGCGATCGCAACTTTGGGGATCATCCTGGGCGCGGCATACATGTTGTGGCTCTATCAACGAGTCTTTTTTGGCCCGGTTGCGAACAAGGCCAATGAAGGCTTGAAGGACCTGGACGCACGCGAGGCCTGGCAGTTTGCGCCGCTGATAATCCTTATCTTCTGGATCGGCATATATCCAAAGCCGTTGCTGTCGTACATCAACCCGCAGACCGAGGTCGTAGTGGCGCAAGTCGCTCCTGATTACTTCAAGACTGCGCCAGCCGCGCAACGTCCGCAGGTAGCAGAAGAGAGAGAGGGGACACCAAGCGGATCGAGTGAGAAATAGTTTCTGGTTTCTGGTTGGGGATCCGAGTCCACTCAACCCACGAACCGGCAACCAGAAACCAGAAACCAGAAACCAGAACCGTTTATGCAAGCAACCGACTTTCAAACCCTGATGCGCCAGGCGTCGCAGTTCATCATGCCCGAAGGCATCCTCACGCTATTCGCTTGCGCGGCGCTGGTGCTCGACGTGATGCTCCCGCGTCATCGCAAACGCGTCGTCGCCTGGCTGAGCCTCGCGGGCGTGGGCTTCACCGCCGTCTCGCTCTGGATGCTTTATAGCAACATCGTCAGCAGAGGAAATCCTCGCACCGCGTTCTTCGACATGATAGTCCTCGACAACTACGCGGTCGTGTTCAAGACGATTTTTCTCCTTGGAGCTGCGCTATCGATCCTGCTGTCAGTCAAATACCTTGACACCGAAGACGAACAGCACGGTGAGTACTACTCGCTGATGCTCTTCTCAGTCGTTGGCATGATGTTCATGGCTTCAGGAGTTGATCTGCTGATGCTGTTCATCGCGCTCGAGCTGATGGCGATCTCGGTTTATATCCTGGTCGGCTATCTTCGCCGCGACAAGAAATCCAACGAAGCTTCGATGAAGTACTTTCTGCTGGGCGCGTTTTCGTCGGGCGTGCTGTTGTATGGAATCTCGATGATCTATGGGCTGACCGGCTCGACCAACCTCGGCAAGATCGCGGCGGCGCTTCCAATCGTCGTTTCTTCGAACTTTAGCCCATTCGGCGGCTCGCCCGACATGCGCTACTTAGTGCTGATGTCGATGATCCTGATGGCAGCGGGAATGTTCTTCAAAGTCGCTGCGGTGCCGTTTCACATGTGGGCACCGGACGCCTACGAAGGCGCGCCTACTTCAATCACCGCGTTTATGTCGGTGGCGGTCAAGGCCGCAAGCTTCGCGATGTTCGGTCGATTGTTTCTCTACGGCCTGCCGGATCTGCGAGCAGCGATCGGAGGCGATCCAACGAACAGCATTCCTGCATTGCCGGGTTGGGCGCTTTTATTGGGCGTGGTGTCGGCGATTACAATGGTGTGGGGCAATCTTGGTGCGCTCACTCAGAACAACACCAAACGGCTGCTCGCATATTCTTCGATCTCGCACGCCGGTTACACGCTGCTGGGACTGGTAGCCGGAAACCAGACGGGCTACACAGGCTTCATCGTGTATATGTTTGTCTACACGGCCATGAATCTGGGAGTCTTCGGCTGCCTGATCGCGTTGAGGCGGCGCGGCATCGCCGGCGATCGGATAGAAGATCTGAACGGCTTGATAAAGAAATCTCCCGGGTTGACGGTGCTGATGACGATTTTCCTGCTTTCTCTTGGCGGCATGCCTGCGACCGCCGGCTTCATCGGTAAGCTCTATCTGTTCCTGGGATTGATCGAGACCGGCAACCCGTGGCTGGTGCGGCTCGCGATACTCGCGGTGCTGATGACCGTGGTGTCGATGTACTACTACATCCGCTTCATCAAAGCGATGTACATCGATGCTGAAACCGAGCCCGAACCGGTGAGGCTCGGCGCGGCGCTTCGAGTCGCGCTGGCGGTCGCGGCATTCCTGGTGGTTTATATCGGCATTTTTCCGCAGCGATTGATATCGCTGACTCAGAAAGCGGCGACGGCATCCGGCTTGAAGGTGTATGACTACTCGCAGAAGGCCGGCGCCTCGAAAGGGGCGCAAGATCAGCCGGGACAGCAGGGAATGCCGATCCCTCCTGGCGCGCCCCCGTCACCGCCTCGGTGATTCATGCCTTCCGACGAGTTCAATCCTTCGGATCAAGACAAGCGAAAGCGGCACAAGCCTGCTAGTAAGAGCGGGCTTTCCAATCAAAGCAAAGAGACCGGCAACATAAGCTGGCGTCAGGCGATGGCGACTGTAGGCCTGGCACTTGCGATCCCGGGGATGATCGGCGTTCCGGCGCTGATCGGCTGGTGGATTGACAAGAAATACGCGACCGGCTCCCTGTGGATGATCGTCGGTCTGGTGGTGGGACTCTTGAGCACCGCGTTGAACATCGTCCAACTACTGCGACGCTTCGGCCAGTTCAAGTAGAGTCGCTCAACAAAGAAACGCAGTCCTCAATCCGCATTCCGCAATTCTTTGGAGCCCGCGACGAGATTTGAACTCGCACAAAACCCTCACCGCGGGTGTCGCTCTGCCGTTGAGCTACGCGGGCCCGCAATCGCGAAGATTGAGAATCGATGATTGAGGATCAACCGCTGCTGCGCCGCTACCCTCGATTCTCGATCCTCTATCCTCAGTCACAGTGGTCGGAGCCCGATTCGAACGGGCCTCTCTTGCTCTTCAGACAAGCGCTAATCCGTCTCAGCTATCCGACCAGTGCCGCCGATCCGATCGCGGATTGCGAATTGAATGAGCCAATGACCCAATCCGCAATCGTCAATCCTCAATCCGCAATTTGAATGAGGAGGGAATCGAACCCCCAAGACGCTCGGTTTAAGCGAGCGATGTCTGCCCGTTGCATCACTGCCGCGGGAGTCCTGAGTTCAAGCTTGAGCTTCTTTACCGATCCCTGAAGGTTGAACTCTAAATGCTGGTAGCGGAGTCCGGAGTCTCACCGATGATTTGCCGATTATGAGCCGGCCGAGCCTGATTCCTGCTCCACCTCCGCAACGAAGAGCACGCGGTGAGACTCGAACTCACGATGACCGGTTTTGCAGACCGGCGCCTTAACCAACTTGGCTACGCGTGCAACGCCACAGGACTGAGGACTGAGTGCTGAGGACTGAGTAATGACGGCCTCGATGCGCCAGCGGGCTCAGTCCTCAGCACTCAGTCCTCAGCCCTGCAGTTGGTGCTGGCGGAAGGACTCGAACCGTCATCGAACCGGGTTTTGAGCCGGTCACCTCTACCGATTGGGTCACGCCAGCAGTCGCCTCAATTCTCAATCCCTCAGTCCTTGTCCTCATCGCTTTTCTTTGGTACCGGCGGAGGGATTCGAACCCTCATCAACTGGTTTCTAAGACCAGCGCCTCTGCCAGGTTGGGCCACGCCGGTACTCGAGGATCGAGAACTGAGAATCAAGGATGGCTGGTGCGACCTTCCATCCTCTATACTCAATCCTCCATCCTCCATTGGTGCGGCTATTCGGTTTTCAAATAACAAAAGAAGCGGTCCGCTCTGCGCTCACAGCACAGAAGCAGCCCGCTCCTTAAGTCTCTTCGGAATCAGCTTGAGATTTCGGGAGCGGGAGTCCGCTCCCACTGGATCAACGACGGCGATAATCGGAGAACTCTCGTTCTGCCGATTGGCTAGAGCCCATGAGGCTCTCGCCGCCCGTTTGCATATTCAGATGTAATGACGGCGTGGTCGGACAGGCGGTATACCCACACGACACGCTCGCACCGGGACACCACGCGACCTTCGGGTGGTCGGCGCGTCCCATGCTCGTTCCTGGATTGTGTCGTCTGAGCATCATTTTGTTTCGGTCTCCTTCGTTCACTAACGAAAAGGAATCGGCATTGTTCCCGAGGTTCCTCTCACAAGTCAGCAATTTTCTTTCGTATCTTCTCTGCGAAGCAAATCTGCGTAGCAAATCTGATGCGTCGCAGTGTCTCTGCGGTTAGCTCGACGCCGAAAGCTGCTAACCGCAGAGTCGCCGAGACGCAGAGATGACGCTGAGACCCTACTCGACGACTCTTACGCTCCAGATTCGCTCACCCGCCTGTTCGATCTGAATCCTGACATCCAGGAACTTGCCGATCACCTCGATGTTCGTAGTCGAATGCCGCGACAGCGGCAGCGTCGAAAACGATCCGCCCCGCGCCATCGCCATTGGGATCAACAACTGATCCGCCAGGTACTCGCCAGCGACCACGTCAACAGCGAGATAGCGACGCGCTTCTTTTACGGCTCGTTCAGCGACTGCCTCCGCTCGCACGCCTCGCTCGCCGAAGCCGGTGAAGACCTCGGTGACGTGCCGGCTTTCGATCTCGATCATCACCACGTTGCCCGGCCCGCGCGAGTCGTCGACCGACTCCGCACGGAGCCACTCCTTCGGCCACGACAGCATCCGTGCAATCAAGTTCAGCTCCCGCTCGGCCACGGTGCTCGGCAGGTTGGCGACAATCGCAGTCGCTCTTTTGCCGATGATCTCACCGCGCTCGCTCAAATCAAGCCTCTTTAGCCGAGACGCCGGTTCGATTGCGACGCTGAACTTGCCGCCGCCCGCCGGATAAAAGCCCGGCCGCTCCAGCTTAGCCGAAACCGTCGGCCCCATTCGATTTACCAGCGGCAAGAAGCTGCTGCCCAGAAAATCGAACGGCGGAGCAAACGGATTGTGAGTCCCGCCTTCAATCGTCACACGGCTCGGCCCGCTTGCTGTCAGCAATGCAGGCAGCACTGTTTGAAGCACAAGCGTCGTGCTTCCGGCAGTCCCAACCGCGAACGCGTACTCTCCGGGTTTAACGCTGTTGGGTGCGAAGATCAGTTCTTTCGAGCCGATGACCGCACCCGTGACCTCCGCTCGAGAAATCTCGGTCGCAGCGTTCACCGCGGTGAGGTGTTGCCTCAGGAGCCCGGGATTCTTGCGCCCCGCCCGAATGTTGTCGATGCGAAACGGCTTGCCCGTGACCAGCGACAGCGCCAGCGACGTGCGCAGAATCTGCCCGCCTCCTTCTCCAAATGATCCATCGATGGTGATCAAGTGAATCTTTCAACCACAAAGGCACAAAGCCACTAAGAGGATCTTCCGCCTAATTCTCTTTGTGTCTTTGTGCCTTTGTGGTTCATCCCTCCTCAATAGTGCTTGCTCGTTTTTCGGTTCCCGCGCTTGAACTTTCTTCCGCGCGGACCTTCGGTTCCCTTCAACGAAGCCAGCGGCCATAGCTTGTACTCGACCGTCGCAAGCCCCGCTCCGACTACCGCAGCTACCACTTCCTCCGAAGCCTTGTAGCAGGGCGCCGCTTCGTCCAACGGCACTCGACCGTCGGTGTTCACGACTATCCCGGCCGCCGCATACTCATCGTCGACGGCTCGCTGGTTCAAAGTCCTTCCAGCTTCGCTTCGAGACATTCGGCGGCCCGCTCCGTGATTCACTGAGTAGCCGCTCGAAACAGCCCCAGCGGCCGGTCTCAGGATATAGCTCCAGTCCTTGTTCGAGCCTGGAATCAAGACCGGGTGCCCGCTTGTTTCCCAGATGGTTCCTTCAAGTGCAGGATGCCCCGCCGGAAACGCGCGAGTCGCGCCCTTGCGATGCACAAGCACGCGGCCAAACTCCGGATGTTGCTCCTTCTGGACAAGATTGTGAGAAATCTCATAGATGAGTTCCAGTTCGCCGCCGAAGACTTCTCTAAAAGCTTCGGCTACCTGCTCGAAGATCACCAACCGATTGATGATCGCAAAGTTGCCTCCCGCCGCGACCGCGTTCAAGTAGTCGCGATAGTGGTTCGAGTCGGGCGTGAAGTAACCCAGATCGATGTCCGTGATCACCTCGGGCTTTTCGGCTCGAGCCATCTCGAAGTAGTTAGTCGCAAGCCCGTGGCCCCATCCGCGCGAGCCGGTGTGCGCCTGAACAAACAACGTCTGAGTCTCTTCGCAACTCTGGAGCTCGATGAAGTGGTTGCCTCCGCCAAGCGAGCCAAGCTGCGACATCCCGCGTTCGGGCTTTCCCTTTCCGCCAAGCGGCGGCTGCCAATCGTCATCCACCGGCATGCGATGACGCTCGGCGCGCGAGCGATCAAACGTCGCTCCATATTTCTCAACGTAGTATTCCGCTCCTCCGTGAACAAGCTCATCAAACTGGCGGCGATCGACGGTGCCGAGCTTTATGCTCTTGCCGCCGGCGCCCATGTCCACAAGCTTCATCACCGCGCGATTGAACGCGAGGCGATTGCGCGGAGTCGCGGCCTCGATCGGGATGTCCGACTTGGCGCTGACCATTCCGCATCCGATGTCGTAGCCCACGGGCCCCATCGCCACAGCCCCCTCATCTGAATCGGTGAGGATCACACAGCCGACCGGCACGCCGTAACCGTAGTGAGTATCGGGCGTGATGGCTACCAGCTTGACGCCAGGGAAGCGAGTCGCGTTGACGATCTGGCGATAGATGATGTCCTCAGTCGCATCGAGAAGCTTTGGCGTAAGGAACAATCTCACCGGAACATCGCCGATGTCTTCAGTGCGCAAGTCGTAGTAGCCCTCGCCGTTCCACCTCGCGAGATGCTTCCAGTTGTGCGCGTTGGCCAGGCCGCTTCTGGAGTGAACTTTCATGGTCATTTTGATCCCGCTCGGCACGTACTGTCTTGGGAAGTCGGCGACTTCATATCAATGTATCTCCCCTGAAGCGACGTACCACGCTTCGTGGGCTGACCACTCGCCGCAGTTCAAGCATTGAGTTTCTGTCCACTCGTAACGGCAGCCCGGGCAGACACCGTGCGTCGTAAATGTGTTCCAGACGGACCCGCATCGATTGCACAGCCATTCGTCCGCGGGACCGGGGTGCAACAAACACTGAGGGCAGCGATGAGCCAACGTCGAAAAGGCCTGAACTGTTCCGCTCGTCCACATCTCACATCATCCTCGATTGGCGTCGTTTAACTTCCATTTGTCCGCCAAGGCAACAACATCGTGCCGGTCAGCGGTGCGCGACCCCGCCAGTTGGGCCGCGCACCACCGCGAAGAATATCATTCCCCCGCAGTCCCCATGCCCACCCTCACTCAATCAACGGACCAACACGTGGTAGTAACCTTCACCTGTTTAGCGTGCGCTTGTCACTGTGCTGAGCCTTATTTGTTAGCCGGGGATCAAACCCGAGCGTGGGCCCCTCACGCGAATCAACCAGTCAAAGGCTGGGTAGTTGGTTTTTTGTGCTCGCTTCCGTTGATTCAGCTACCAACTGCGCTACCGTTCGACGAGCTCGATCCTCCAGTTCGCCTCCTGGATTCGCGAGTCCATCTCACGATACTCCCTGGCCAAAGCATCCGCGCGCTTTTGCACGTCGGCGATGTTGACCGTGCTCTTGAACTTCACCTCCGATCGAGAGTAAGCGCTCTGCACGATCGCAGCCGCATGTGCCAGATCGTTGTAGGCGAGCCGCTTCAGCGACAAGACGTCTCGCTCGGCAAGCGCATCCGACAAAGTCGCATCCTCGCGAAACTGGGAAGCCGAGTTGGTCTTGTTAATCCGCTTGATAAGCGCCGCAAGCTCATCCGAGATGCGCTCGAGCTCGACGATCAGCTCCTGAGGGTTCTCGGCGGGCTCGTCGCCCTCCTGGACCTTCGCGCTTCTGATGAGTCTCTGCTTGAGTTGCTCGACTCGCTTCTGACAATCGGCTCTCAGAATCAATGCTTCGGCTAGCTTCATTTCGATCACCTCCAAACTCTAGTCAAGAATGCCAAGGGCATGCACCGTGCCAAGTGGAGAGCGATGCGCGCTAGGCAAGGGCAGACCTTAGCTAATCTGGGTATTTGAATGGATGTTGCACCCCAGCTCGAGCTAAACCCGAAACTCCTTGGGATTTCTGCGGACTCAAAGTATTATCGTATAAGCTAAGCTCCTAGCGATTATTCTATGGCAAAACAAACCGTATTGATCGGGCTGTTAGGAGCCACCCTGGACAGCGGGAGGGGCTCGGGGCGTTGGGAGCGGTGGCGTCCGACCGTCTCGCTCTGCCAGCACGAAGACCTGTTGATCAGTCGCTTCGAGCTGCTCTGCCAGCGAAAGTTCATCGGGCTCGCCAAGACCCTGGTCGATGACATCGCCACCGTCTCGCCCGAAACCGAAGTTCGATTGACCGAACTCGAGATGGACGACCCGTGGGATTTCCAGCAGGTGTATAGCGTGTTGCACGACTTCGCGCGCGGCTACCAGTTCGACACCGAACACGAGGAGTATCTGATCCACATTACAACCGGAACCCACGTGGCCCAGATATGCATGTTCCTGCTGACAGAGTCGCGATACTTTCCGGCAAAGCTGATTCAAAGCTCGCCTTCGTCTGCGCGCGGACGAGGCGGGCCCGGCATCTACGAGATCATCGACCTCGACCTGTCGAAGTACGACCGGATCGCTTCGCGCTTTCAGCAGGAGCAAAAAGAGGGCGCGTCGTTCTTGAAGTCGGGCATCGAGACTCGCAACGCGGCGTTCAATCGCTTGATCGACAAGATCGAGCAGGTGGTGATTGCGTCGAGTGACCCGCTGCTGTTGATGGGGCCGACCGGTGCAGGCAAATCCAGACTTGCACGGCGAATCTATGAGTTAAAACGAACGCGGCATCAGGTGAAAGGCGCTTTTGTCGAGGTGAACTGCGCGACCATTCGCGGAGACGCCGCGATGTCGGCGCTGTTTGGCCACGTGAAGGGGGCGTTCACCGGAGCAGTAACCAGCAGACCAGGCCTTCTGCGCGCGGCCGACGGCGGAGTCTTGTTTCTTGACGAGATTGCGGAGTTGGGCCCCGATGAACAGGCGATGCTTCTGCGCGCGCTCGAAGACAAAGTGTTTCTTCCGATGGGAAGCGACCGCGAAGTTCAAAGCGAGTTTCAATTGATCGCTGGAACGAATCGGGACTTGTCGGCTCTGGTGACGGAGGGAAAGTTTCGAGAGGATCTGCTGGCTCGAATCAACCTGTGGACCTTCAAGCTGCCCGGCTTGCGCGATCGCATTGAAGACATCGAGCCCAATTTGAACTATGAGCTCGAACAATACGCTCGGCGAACGGGCAAGCGGGTGACCTTCAGCCGTGAGGCTCGCGAGCGCTTCTTGAAGTTTGCGGTGTCGGGCGAGGCGGCGTGGTCCGGAAACTTTCGAGACTTGAATGGAGCGATCGTGCGAATGGCGACGCTCGCGCCCGGCGGCAGGATCACCACGGAAGCAGTCGCGGACGAAACCGAGCGCCTTCGAACGTCGTGGCGAGCGCCGATTGCGAGTGAGGCTCACGAGCTGCTCGAGCGCCTGCTTGGGAAGGAGCGGCTGGCTGGGCTGGATCTGTTTGATCGCGATCAGCTCGCCGCAGTGATCACGGTTTGCCGCAGCTCGCACACGCTTTCAGAAGCGGGTCGCGCTCTCTTCCACACATCTCGCGATCGCAAGAAGACGGTCAACGACGCTGATCGGTTGAGGAAGTATCTGGCCCGCTTCGGGCTGGATTGGCGAGAGCTCCGATGAGCCGGTGCGGATGCAAGAGACTCAGCTTTTCGGGCGAAGCGTCACCGCGGCACTGGAACTTAGCCGCGAAGCGAGCCGCTGGCTTCGATCCTGGTAACAGAGTCGGCTTAAACGCCGAGACGCAAAGGTCGTCCAGACAACTTCAGGCGCTGCGCGCATTTTCTGTTAGTTTTGCCAGTAGTTTTTTTCCGTCTATTGGCTATAGTGACTTTATACAAGCGGGGGTGGTGCATTTCTGGAGGTGCTGGGTGTAAAATGGCACAAGAAGTAAGCTTCGAGTGCCGTGAACCGAAGCAAGGTTGGGCCCCTCCGAAGGAGGGTTTATGCAGGTGCAAAGTCAGCCGTCCCGTCTCACTCGATCGAATGACGATCGCGTTACTTACTATCAACGTGATGTCGATGTAATCAGACAGCAAATTGAGGAAACCGAGTCTTCCAAGCGTCGAGGCCTGTTGTTGGCGCTCGGTCTATGCATTGCGGCACTGGTTGGATCGATCGCGTGGCTAACCACAAACTACGCACTGTATGCCTCGAGCGAGGCGGCTAACCGGAAATTGATTCAGGAGAATGCCGCGCTCCGCTTGCGAGCCGACGAGACTCAGCAGCAACTCGATAGCGCAAACGCTGTGCTTGCAAGTCACACGCAGCACAAAGCCGAGGCCCAGGCGAGACTTGAGAAACTTCTGCCGGGGGTGCTCAGGGGAAACGCAAGCCCAGGCGAGATGGCAAGTTTCGCGCAGATGGTTCACAGCGAAGCGAGCGGACGGCTTGAGCTCGACCAGAAGCCTCCGGACAAACTGTTCCGTAACTGGAGAGCAAGCGGCGGCGAATCGCCCGGAACCTACGCGCTGGTAGGCGGGTTTGTTGACGGCAAATGGGTTGTCTACTCGAACCTGGTGGCAAGACGATCAACGAGCTAGCGCGACGGATGTCGCATACACTCAGCTCAGTCTGAAGACTCGGAGCGCGTTCTCGCGCAGGAACGCGGCGCGCACTTTTTCTGTCAGGTCGAGCGATCGCACCTGCTCCATACATTTCTCAAACGGCAACTGCGGAAAGTTTGTCCCGAACAACACCTTCTCTCTCCCATAACTTTTCATGAATTGGATTAGTTGCGCCGGGTAATAGCGCGGGAGATGCGCGGATGTGTCGATAAAGACATTCTCGTGTTTCCATGCGAGGCCGATCATCTCGTCGGTCCAGGGATATCCGATGTGACCGCCTACTATCTTCAGCTCGGGAAAAGTAAGCGCGACTTCATCAAGGTAGGGGACCGGACGGCCCGGCTCGGAAGGCATAAGCGGCCCGGTGTGCCCGACTTGGGTGCAGAACGGAATATCCAGCTCGATGCATTTGACGTAGAGCGGATAGTAGAGCTTGTCGTTTGGCGGACGGTTCCACAGCCATGGAATGACTCGCAGCGCCTTGAAGCCAAGCTCTTTGACCGCGCGATCCAGCTCGCGCACGGCTTCGACTGGCTTTTCGAGATTAACCGCCGCGACTCCGACGAAGCGATCGGGAAAACGATGGACTATCTCAGCGATCTCGTCATTGGTGGTCAAAGATTTGCCGGGGCGGTGCCACGCGCAGAGCATCGCTCGCTCGACGCCGGCCGCGTCCATCGAAGCGACCATCTGTTGTGCGGTGACGCCTGACTCGATTATGTGGGACGTGTGGGATTGCTCGAACAGGCGTGCGACTTCGGGGAGATGTTCGAAAAAGCCCTTTAGTGCAGGCTGAGCCCATGCGTCAATCGCTCTCTCGTTGTTGTTAAGCGCGGGCATCGTCGGCTCCGTAATCTGTCGTCAAAAACAGCGACGCGGCGGATGAAGTTACATCTTTAAGGGCAAGCCCGCACCGCGACAAGAACACCTGCGCCTTGCCCCAACACCGAACCGCAAGTCAACGCACCTTGCGCTCGTTCACCCGAGTTCCGGTCGATGGATCATTCCGATCGACGCGCCACGTCGGATGGTTGAAATGAATCACGAAGTCACCGTTGTAAGAGACGACAGCGTTATCGAAAGTCAAACTGCCAATCCGACGCCAACCCCTGAACGTGCGCCGTTGAGCAACCGAAGTACCATGCGTTGAACCGTC
>DATMCM010000394.1:0-11535 GCA_035558335.1 Blastocatellia bacterium
GTGAGCTACGGCAACGAAGACGCCGGGCAGGGCTCCGAGATGGGAGTGAGCACCGCGCCGACCGGCGGCGAGCTGACTCAGAAGCAGGAGGCCGCGCTAATGGCGTCGGCGGATCTTTGCCCAACCTGTGGTGACTCGGCCTTCGTGCGCCTGGAAGGATGCCAAACTTGCTACGCTTGCGGCTACTCGGAATGCTAGATCAACACTGAGTTTTCTCTGTCGACGCTTCTCTCTGTTGACTATGGGCGGGCATTGAAGGATCCGGTGCCCGCCCGTTTTTCGCCTGGCTGGAACACCGGCCGAAAGCTCAGCCCTCGGCGGTGTATTTCGGATAAGTCTTGCGGATCTTTGCCTCGATGTTGTGCCTGTCGCCGTCGCTCGCGGCACTCGCAAGCTTCTTGCGAAGCTTTGTTCGCTTTTCGTAGCGTTTGCGTCGACGCTTTATTTCGCGGTCACGTTCTCTCATCAATTCTCCTCAATCTCTTAAGCTGCGGCAGCATCCTCAAAGGGAGTGCCGAGGGCGGAATTCTACCGGTGAGCCAGAGATCGGTCAAACCCGACTATCGCGACCAGCCTGCTCTTGTATTTACTTCGCACGCTCAATTTGATACCTGTACGGGCGTCCCTCCGTGGGCGCCCCTCGGTGGCTCGTGTTCCTGGGTGGGGAGGGGCGCCCGCGGAGGGACGCCCGTACAGGTATCCATCAAAATGAGCGAGACTAAGATCGGAATTCATTTCAGCAGCTGTCCGGCGATGATCAGTTTCTGAATCTCCGAAGTCCCCTCGTAGATCCGTAGCGCTCGAACGTCGCGATAAAGGTGCTCGACCACCGAGCCGCGAACAACTCCGGACCCGCCGTGAATCTGAACCGCGGCGTCGATGATTCGCTGGGCGGCTTCGGTGGCGAAGAGCTTCGCCATCGCGGCTTCAAGCGTCACGCGTTCCGCTCCGCCGTCTTTCTTCCAGGCCGCCCGATAAACGAGCAGGCGGGCCGCGTCGAGTTCCGTGGCCATCTCCGCGAGCTTTATCTGAGTGGCCTGATACTCGGCGATGGCCTTGCCGAATTGAACTCGCCGCTTTGCGTAGCCGATAGCTTCGTCCAGTGCGCGCCACGCAAGCCCGCAAGCCGCGGCGCCCACCGTTGGCCGAAACGTGTCCAACGTTGTCATCGCGATCTTGAAGCCCTGACCTTCCGCACCGAGCAGGTTCGACGCAGGCACACGGCATCCGTCAAAGCGTATGCGGCCGATCGGGTGCGGCGAGATCAGCTCGATCTTCTCCTCGAATCGAAACCCGGGCGCGTCTCGCTCCACCAACAAAACCGAGATACCCTTGCTTCCCTCGCCAGGAGCAGTCTTGGCGAACACAGTGTAGAAAGTCGCAAGCCCGGCGTTGGAGATGAACGTCTTTACGCCGTCAATCACGTAGCTCTCGCCGTCGCGCCGCGCCGTGGTTTGAATCGCTCCCACGTCTGACCCGGCTTCGGGTTCGGTGATGGCGAACGCCGCGATGGCGTCGCCCGAACTTACCAGAGGAAGAATTCGCCGCTTCAACTCGCTCGATCCAGCAAGCGCGACCGGGAAGCTTCCGAGACCCTGCATCGCGAACATCAAATCTGCAAGAGAGGACTCGTAACTCAAGTGTTCTCGAATCACAGCAAGCGAGCGCACGTCGATGGCGGGCAAAGCGGACTCAACACCAGCGGCCACCGAGTGGACCAGAAGCCCCTCGCTTGCGAGCGCTCTGACGAGACTACGGGCCTGATCGTCTTCGGTGTCGCCTAATGCTGCATCTCGCACTTGCTCGCGATTGAAGCGCTCGACCTGCGCAGCAAGCCTGGTGTGGCGCTCTTCCAAAAAGGGCGTGCTCAACATATGCCGATACTAACGTCGAACTCGATGGGTATCAATTCGGAGCCGCTTTACGAATTGGTACGGTTGAATAAAGCCGTTGGGCACGATAGGATGCTGCGCGTTTCAGGATTGACGAAACCAATCTTGCCGCAGATGACGCAGATTAACGCAGCTTGTAGCACGGGTTACTAGCGAATCAGCTTTGTGTTTGGGGAAAATAATGCCAGGGCCGCTTGAGGGAATTCGCGTGATCGACTTCGGCCGATTCATTGCCGGACCTTACTGCGCTATGATGCTCGCCGATATGGGCGCCGACGTGATTCGAGTCGAGCGCCGTGACGGCGGCGAAGACCGCGAGCTTGGCCCGGTTACCGAGAGCGGCGAGGGCGGGCTCTTTTTAAATCTCAATCGCAACAAGCGGAGCATCACGCTCGATCCGGCGCGCAACCTGGCAGGCGAAATCGTTCGGCGTCTTATTTCGAGCGCCGACGTCGTGATCGTCAACCTCCCGATCGAAGTGATGGAGCGCCTCGGTTTAGACTACAAGTCGCTGCGCGCGATTAAAGAAGACATCATTCTGGTGATGGCTTCGGCGTTTGGTCCCGATGGTCCATACAAGGACCGAGTCGGCTTCGACGGAGTGGTCCAAGCGATGAGCGGCGCGATGAGCCTGACCGGATTCCCCGGACCCCCGGTTCGTTCGATCGTGTCGTGGGTCGACTACGGCACGGCGCTGCACGGAGCATTCGGCGCAATGACCGCGCTCTACCATCGGCAAAAGACCGGCAGGGGCCAGTTGATCGATGTCTCACTGCTAGCGACCGGCGTAACGTTTATGACGCCGCTTCTTGCTGAGCTCGCCACGATGGGGATAAAACGGGAACAACTCGGCAACACCGGCTACTATGCCGCACCCAGTGACGTCTACAAAACTCGCGACGGATGGATCATAGTTCCCACGATCGGCGGCCCGATGTTTCGCAGATGGGCCCGGCTGGTTGGAAGAGAAGACTTGATCGATGATCCTCGATTCAAGGACGACATTTCCCGTGGTAACAATGCAACCGCAATCAACGAGGCGATGAACGAGTGGTGCGCCTCGCGCACACGCGATGAGGCGATAACCGAGCTCGAGCGCGGGCGCGTGCCGTGCGGACCCGTCTACGATCTGAATGAAGTGCTGGCTGATCCTCAGGTGAACGCACGCGGTCTGCTTCAAGAACTCGAATACCCCGGCGGCACAAAACCCATTCCAGTCGCAAGCCCACCGGTACGCTTGAGCGAAATGCGCGCGACTGCAATTCGCCGCGCACCGGCGTTGGGCGAGCACACTGCCGAGGTTCTTGGCGAACTTGGCTTCACGTCCGAAGACATCGCTGCATTTCGAGAATCAAAAGCCATCTGAACCGTTACGCTCTATTGCAAGCACCACCTGCGTCGGGTACTTTAGCTGATCCCATCGAGTGATCGCCGGAGGACACATGCCAACACGAATCATCGAAGGTATCGAAGGACTCAAAGCGCTTGTCGGTCAGGAGATAAGCGCGAGCGATTGGTTTGAAGTCAGCCAGTCGCGCATCAACGCATTCGCCGACGCGACCCAAGATCATCAGTGGATTCACATCGACGTTGAGCGCGCGAAGAGCGACTCGCCCTTCAAGACAACCATCGCGCACGGCTTTCTCACGCTGTCGCTGTTGCCATATCTCGCCGCTCAAGCCTTCAAGGTGCAAGGCGACTTCAAAATGGGAATCAATTATGGTTTGAACCGACTGAGGTTTGTGTCTCCGGTTCCGGCGGGGTCGCGGATTCGCGCGCGGTTCACGCTTCATGCGGTTGAAGACGTGCAGGGCGGAGTTCAACTCACCTGGTCGGTAACCGTGGAGATTGATGGCGGCCAGAAACCCGCGCTCGTCGCCGAGTGGCTTGTTCGCTACTATGCGTGAATGAGTAGTTTACGCTTTCGGTTCTGGACAAACCGCAGCTTACCGAAGACTCCCCTCGCTGTGATGAAGCGCATACGGATTCTCGGCGCAAACGAGGCGAAGATTCTGTGTAGTGGATCAGTGTATGTGGTTCAGAATCGAGCTTGATTCTGACGTACCACTTGGCCAGGCTGAAGAAGCTTGTAGGCTTAACTCGAACTGTCTCATCGGCACTTTCTTGCGCGCCTGTCGTTCCTGCGAATTGTAGTATAAACTTCTTCTCCGGTCCGAATGGCCCCATCCAAGAGTTCGTTAGGAGACAATTTAATCATGTCAAGAACGCGCTTAAGGCTGCTGCTCGTTTGCTCATTAGTTCAGCTTCTGAGCGTCGTAAACGTACTCGGTCAAACCGCCGAGCAGCAGCTGCGTGACGCTGAATGGAAGAATCATAAGCTGCCTGCCGTCGAGTTTGCGCGCTACGTTGACCTGGACAAGGTTTTGCTGTTTCGCGTTCCCGCGAGCTGGCAGCAGGCGGGCCCTCTTCGTTTCAAGGGCCCGCACGACTCCGAGCTGCAAGTGCTGATTGAGAGAATTCCGGACGGGGCGCCGCTCAAGAGCTTAACAAATGGGATCCTGCACAATCTGCGGGATCTGCCCGGCGGTGCAGATGCGCTGACGGTAAGACGCACGGAGATTTCGGCGCTGGAAGCGCGTGAGTTCTTGTTCAACCTCGCGGATGCTCAAGGGCAAATGACTCGGCGCCTGATCTGGTCGACGGTGTCCGGGCCTCACGCTGTTTCGTTTGTGTTCATCCAGCGGGAGTCGGAGGCGACCGAGACCGAGCCATACTTCAAAGCCATCGTCGAGTCGGCGGTTATCTTCGAGAGCGATGCGCACTACGAGATCTTCGAGAAGCTGCGCGCCGCGGCGATCAAGGAACCAAGACCGGCCCGAATGGACGAGGTCAGATCACTCGTTGCCGTTGCAAAGGGTTTCGATGCGGAAGCGCGCGGGAAAGCCGTCGTCGCGCTTGCTTCGATCTTTGATTCAGCGCCCGATTCTGCAATTGAGTTGCTGATAGACAGGAGGCCATTGGTGCGGGCGGCTGCGGTTGAGGCCGTGGCCCGAAGCTCGAACCGACTGCTAGATGGGTTCCTGTTGCAGGCACTGGCCGACGTCAGTTCCGATGTTGCGTTGCGAGCGGCTCGCGCGCTGGCCAAACGTGAGGACGCCGTGAAACTGCTGCGCGAGGACTCGGCGAATTGGGAAGGGCTGCAGATCGAAAGAGTGATGCGGGCGATGGCGTTGCTGGACGACCGTGCCCGCAGTCAGATCGCTGAGGAGCTTCTAAAGCGATGGGCCGGACCGCGCGTGAAGCCTAACGCCGGGCGAACACGACCCGTGCCTCCTCCGCCTCCACCTCCCGCAGTTCGCGAGCCGAGCCGGAAAGACAAACCCGGTCAAAAGACAGGCCCGCCCCCTGAAAAGTTTCGAGTGGCGGCCGGAGGGATCCCGGGTGGCCTATCGGTAACGGTTCCCAAGGACGTAACGATTTGGCCAGTGGGGCTTTTCGACTCGCCGGGTAACGATGAATACGTAGTGCTGGGAATGCTTCCGGATTTGGAGCCCCTCGCCTCAGCGTTGCCGGCGACCAAAGCGCTCGAGTCGGGCGCAGCGGCGGTAGCACTCGCTCTCCGAATCGCACTCGAATCCAGGACAAAGCTCCCGGTTGATTCGCTGATAAAACTGTTGTCGTCGGCGAACAACCGGCTGGCGAAGCTCGCGGCGTTGAACCTGGCCGTCTCGGCAAGCGCCGCCGACATTCCGCGATTGGAAACGTTCTCCAAGACCATCTTCACCGTTTCAGCCAGCAAGCCGGGAGACCTGGGCCACGAACGGTCGTTGAGCGAGGACCTTGCGATCACCGCGAAGAAGATTCGCTGGCGAGAGCGGCTCGCGTCCGCGGCGAGCACGGCATCGCGCGACTCGATCTTCAATGAAGGACTTGAGGACAGTGATCTTGCTGACTTCGCTTGGCCATACGTGAGAGATCTGGTTGAAGGGCCTGGGCCGAAACTGGCCAGGCCGCTTCGCGCGACAAGTCAAGCTGCGGACAGAGCCACTTCTCCAAATCCGCCGCGGATAGTCTCCTCGCTCGGCGAGAATCTCTTGCCGGACAACGTCAAGCTTTATGCCGCGATCCCGGACGCGCAGGCGTTCGTTGACAAGCTCACGGGTTCGCTCTCGAGCATTCAACTCGAATCCGCGCGCACTCAGGCAAACCTGTTGCTGATGATGAAGGCCATCGAAGTGCAGGTCGCCAAGGTATTCGACGCACCGGTGGAGAGCAGCATTCTGGAGGCGTCGGGCGTTAAGCAGCATTCACCCATTGTGGTTGCGAGCTGGACGGCGGCAGGCGCGCCGCGCGGGCTGCGCGCGGCGGAGCGCAAAGCAGTCATCGTTCGAGTCGTTGATCGCGATCGGTTCGAGCACCTGATCGCAACCTACCAACGGGAGTTGGGCCACTTCGACATGCTGCCGGAATACGTATCGGCGGGGGCGCGGTTCATTTCGATGCTGCCGGCGCTGCTGCCGTTCGCAGCGCAGGCCGTTGGCGGAGAAAAGGCGCCTTCTCAAGAGCGTCCCGGCATGAGCTATCACTTGATGAGCTCGGAGAGCTGTAATGGTTATCCGGTAACCGTTATCGAGCGTCGTCAGGTTGAAGCAGAGGGCGTGTTGAATCGAGACACGGTGTACTTGACTTACATCGGTGACGCCGCGGTCATGGCGCCTGATTGGTTCTCGCTTCGGGACTGTCTTTTGCGACTCGAAGGCAAAAGCGAGACGCTGGCGAAGAACGCCGATTTCAAACGGGCCGTCGCCGGCGGTGGCGATGTCATTTACTTAAGCGATCCGCTAGCCCTGTTTGGAGGTTCTAAGAAAGGGGATCGACTTCGGGTCGGCGAGATGGGCGCGCTCAAGATCACAAAGCCCGGCTGGGAGAGTTCATTCGAGCTGGCCGTCAGCGATCAGGGCTGGCAGAAGCCGCTCGCGTTCAGGCCCTCGGAGTTGACGGCGCCGGCCACTCTGCTGCCGCGATCGACCATCGCCTACTTGTTCGTGAAGTTGGAATTTGCTCAAGCCTGGCGCAGCTTCGGGCGCGATATGTTCGGGCCGGAGACTGTAAAGCAGTTCGAGTCGCTGTGGGCGTTGGACTTTGAGCGCGAGGTTCTGCCGGAGCTTGGACCCGAGCTGGGCGCCGGGTTGTTGGGGCTGCCGTCGTTGAAGGGCGCCGGCTTTTCGGCGCCATGGGTGCTGTTTGTTCAAACCAAGAGCGACAAGCTGAGCAAGGCGTTTGCTGATGGGAAGCTACTCAGGGATGCGGCGGCGGCAAGGGCCGCCAAGGTCAAGATAGGAACGGGCGAGTACTGGTTCGCTGTCAAGAATGGTTTTCTTATCATCGCGGACAGTGAGGCGTCGATCGATAAACTGAATTCAGGCGAGCATCTCAGCTCGGCGCGAGACTTCGAAAGAGCCTCGAAGAGCATACCTGGCGAAGTGATCGCCTTCGGCGGCACAAACATCCAGGCGGCCGCCGACAGCATCAAGATCGATAACAACGATCCGCTGGTGGCCCAGGGGATGACGACGCTACTCTCGCTGGCCCGAGCGTTTCACAGTCAGAACTTTTCCGCTACGGTGAACGATCGCGGATTCGCAGGTCGGATGTCGGTGTCGCTCGACCGCGACGGCCGCTTCTCATTGTCAGACCTTGCGGGGTTGTCCAAGGAGTTTCAGTTCGCGGCCGCCGAGATTGAAGCTCGCGGCGCTCCAATCGCCGATCAAAAGCGCGTGGACAGCCTGACGCTCAGGATCACTTCAAAAGCTCAAGGGGCAATCGATCGAATCAAAGAAGACATCAGTACGACCGCGCAAGTTACGGACAAGCGCTCGAATGGCGAGCTGTTGGTAACGATAAGTCCCCGCCGCCCAGCGCTTTCAAAGAAAATCCAGCTCCCGGTAACGGCGGTCGAATTCGAACCGTTCGTGAAGGCTGCCGGTGGAATAAGCTCGCGTGATCCAAACGTGATCGCGCGCGCGAAGGAGATTGCTGCTGACGATCGCGACGCCTGGAGCGTCGCGCGCAAGCTGTCAGATTGGACGTTCAAGAACTTGAAGTGGAAACGGGTGGACAATGCTGACGCGGCTCAGACGCTTGCAACCCGAGAAGCAGACTGCCTTGAATTCAGCCAGCTTTTCGTGGCGATGGCGAGAGCGCTCGGGCTGCCGGCTCGAATCGTGACTGGTCTTGCTCACACCGGGGGTTCGTTTGGCGGACACGCCTGGGTTGAGGTCTGGGTCGGTGAGTGGGTCGAGCTGGATCCAACCTGGGGCACTGACTTCGTCGATGCCACGCATATCAAAACGGTCTCGTCCGAATTGGGCGCCTACGCCGCGTTGAACTTGATCGGCATCGAGGTAGTGGAAGCGAGGCATGCAGCCGCGGCATTTCAAAAGGATCCTCGGGCCCTTGCCGAGGCGCTCTGCAAAGAATTCAACGGCGAGGACCAAGACGTCTTAGCGGTAGCGCTCGAACCCCGCGTGCTGGTTGACGCGCTGATGGGTGACGGCTCGTGGGAGGACATGACCGCCGCGGAACGCGATCGGGTGTACTCGTCCCATCGGAGGATAAGTGCTGATCTCCAGACGTGGTTCGACGACAAATACAAGTTTGGCGCTGCCGCCCGTGTCTTGAACCTGCGACAGCAGCCGGATGGTGCGGAAGCGATACTTGCGCCCCCCGGCTTTTCCAAATCGTTGGTAACCGTACGACTGGTTCACAAGGATGAAGAGTGGTTTGTTCGAGAGGTGAAGTATGACGACCTCAACTTCAGCCTGATCGATGAGACGATGCGTCCCACTCTTTCTGTCTTGCAAGCCAGACGCAAAAACGCCCAGGCGCCGCCGGCGCGGGACTCGGCCCAGTTGCGGATTCTGCAGGCTCGGCAAAAGGACCTGAAGCAGGCCTTGAAGATAGCCGAGCAGGCGCTGAAGGATGATCCAACCAATCAAACTCTTCGATACCTTAAGGCCATTTGCCTGCAGGAAGCCGCGGAAGAGGAGGATACCCACTCGATCGAGGAATCTGTACGATTACTCACCGCTTTGGCCGACGAACCCCCCGGCTTCGCGCCTGCGATCCTCCATCTCGGTGAGCATTACGCCGGAGTCGATGAGGACGATCCCGAACAAAAAGCGAAACAGGACAAGGCGATCGAGGTTCTCCAGCGATACGCCGCAATGGTTCCCGACGACCCGCGACCTCACGAAACGCTTGCAACAGTGTACGAAGCGCGCAACGACGCGACGCGCGCCGAAGCAGAGCACCGGGCGGTGGTCGAGCTTGACCCGTTCAATCCGAGCAACTACGCGGATCTCGCAAGATTTCTTGTGACAAAGCTGCGATACAAAGAAGCGCTGGCGGCGATAGATCAAAGTAAGGGCCGAGGCGCGTCAAAGGACGAGGCGTTCTCGCATCTGATTTTGGGCGGCTATGGTCAGCCCGGCAGCGCGGAGCGAGCAGAGGGCCTGGCTGCGGCGGCTCCCGAAAGGCTGGCGGCCAGCTTTAGAGCCAACCTCAACCTTGCATCGGTAAGAATCAACGACGGGCGAGCTGCCGAGGCGTTGCCGCTATTGAAGCGAGCTGCTGAGCTCGACCCAAAAAACGCGGAGCCGCACAACTCGATGGCTGAAGCTTATCGCAAGCTTCACAACTGGCCTGCTGCGCTCAGGTCGGCTGATCAGGCGATCAAACTCGACGACAAGGGAGGTGAGGCGCAGTTCCATCGGGCTTGCGCGCTGGCACAGCTTCACCGAACAACCGAGGCTATCGCTGCACTGCGAAAGGCCGTGGAGCTTGATGACGAGTTGATGTTCACGGACGACCTCGCAGAGGAGCAGGACTTGAAGCCGCTGGCCGCCCTGGCCGCCTTCAAGAAGCTTGTCGAAGAGACAAAGCGTAGCGAGCAGGAGCCTCCGGCGCCGCAGAAGAAGGACAACGACAATTGAGAGTGACGATCGGTTAGCGCGAACAGGAGATCCCTTGTTACAGATCACTCACAGTGTTCGGGCGCGGAACACGTCCGTCGATTCGGAGAACAAGATCCATGACGACGCGGTGGCCGCAAGCTACGGCTTTCGCGGCGCGTTGGTGCCGGGCATTACAGTCTTTGCTTATATGACTGTTCCGCTGGCCGAGCGATTCGGGTTGGATTGGTTAGAGCAAGGCTCAATGCAGGTAAAGTTTCACCAGCCCTTCTATGACGGCGAGGAGGTGATTGTGAGCGGCGCAATCGACAGCGACTCCGAGCCGATCAAGGTTTCCCTGACGGCTGCGCGCAGCGATGGAACCGTGTGTGCAACGGCGCTGGCGACGATCGATGATCCGGCAAACTGGCTGGGCGAGCCCCTGATCGGCGACTATCCGAAAACGAAGTTGCCGGAGTTTGAATCCCGCCCCGAAGCTTCGCGCGAGGCGTTCGGTTCGGGAACAGCGCTTGGAACACTGACCGAGAAGGTCGATCTGCCCGACACCGCTATGCTCGAGAGACTCGATGAGCGGCTTCCGCTCTATTTCGGCTCGCAGGCGATCGCCCATCCGTTTGCGCTGCTCAGATTGTCGAATCAAATACTGATGAGCAACTTCAAACTCGGTCCCTGGATTCACGCGTCGAGCGATTTGATCAACCGAAGCGTCGTACGGAACGGCGAAGAGGTCTCGGTTAGAGGCCGCGTCCGCGAGTGTTTCGAGCGCAAGGGTCACGAGTTTGTCGTGCTTGATGTGTTGGTTGTAGCCGGCCTGGATCGGATCGTCCAGCAAGTTCGTCACACCGCTATCTATCGTCCTCGACGTGTTTAGCTCTACTCTTGAGGGTCAGACCACAGCGATGAACTCTGATGGTTGCCGGTGAGTGTTGATCCGTCTACCTACCTTGACTCGCTCGAAACGGCTCTGCTATACCACGCGCGGGGAAAAAATCATGTCAGGCATAACTTCTTTTGGAGCTTACATACCTTTTTATCGACTGACCCACAAAGAGATCGCCCGGGCGTGGGGCGGGCGAGCTGGTGAAGGCGAACGCGCCGTGGCTAACGCCGACGAAGACTCGATCACCATGGCAGTCGAAGCCGTGCGCGATCTGCTTGGAAGCAGTGAAGGCCGCGACGTGGACGGTTTGATCTTCGCGACTACGACCTCCCCTTATTCCGAGAAACAGATCTCGGCGCTGATCGCGACGGTAGCGGATCTCAGACACGACGTTCGGACAGCGGACTACAGCGGGTCGTTGAGATCGGCTACCACAGCCATTCTTGCGGCGCTGGATTCGGTGAAGGCGGGTTCGGCATCTAACGTCATCGTCACCGCCGCCGACACCCGTCTTGGCGCTCCCAGGTCTTCAAGTGAGCGAGCATTCGGCGACGCCGCTTCGGCTATACAGCTTGGCGGTGACAAGGTGATCGCCAAATTCATTGCCAGCCACTCGACCGCGGACGAAATGACCGACGTTTGGCGCAGAGGCGGCGACCAGTTTGTTTCAGGATGGGAAGAACGATTCGCTGTTACCCAGGGCTACCAGAGAGTCGTGCGTCAGGCGGTCGGCGAGCTGTTCGAGCGCAACGTGATCGGCCCGGCTGAAATCTCGAAAGCGATCTTCTACGCGCCCGATCAAGGCTCGCTTGGAGCCGTGGCGAAGAGT
>DATMCM010000395.1:0-8442 GCA_035558335.1 Blastocatellia bacterium
GGAATTGAAAATTGCAAATTGAAAATTGCAAATTGCAAATTGAAAATCTGAAATTGGGGTTAGGAATTGGAGATTGCAGGATCAACGATGCGGCTCGAGATGTTAGATATAGCAAGCCCAATTTGCAATTTTCAATTTTCAATTCCCCATCTTCAATCCTCCACCACTGTCCTCAACGTTCGTTCCTCGAAACGGCCATCTGATCACCAGGTGAGACGGTTTCGTCACAAACTCGTTCTTTTTGTTTTCGAGTTTCTCTTAGAGTCGGTCAGTTTGGGTTGCGAGTGTTCCATCCGTGCAGTGCCCCGAGGTCCATTGTGAATCGTGTGAGGCAAAGGCTGTTATCGAGTGGGGTGGGTGTTGCGCTTGTAGCAATTGCGCTGGGCGCGTCACCAGCGGAAAGTGACGACCCACCAAAAACGGCCAGATTCTATCGCCAGCAAGCCGCCGCGGCGTACAAAGCCAGGGACTATCCTGCGGCAATCGAGAACTTTAAGAAGGCCGCAGAATTGATTCCCGATCATCCGACATTGATTTACAACCTCGCGTGTATGTACTCCCTTGCTGGAAGAAAACGCGAAGCCCTCTCGGCGCTTTCGCAATTGGCCGAAATGGGCGTGATACTGCCAGCCGAAAAAGACGGCGACCTCGACGCGATAAAAGACACTCCCGAGTTCAAACTCATTCTCAAACGGTTCGAAACCTGCAAGACGCCGGTGATCAACAGCTCACCCGGATTCACCATTCACGAAAAAGGGTTGATCACCGAAGGCCTTGCTTACGATCCGGTTGAAGAGACCTTCTTCGTCGGCAGCGTACACAAACGCAAAATACTTGCAGTCGCCAGGGGCGGCGAGGCGAAGGCATTCGCCTCCGAACAAGACGGGTTGTTCAGCGTGCTGGGAATGGCGGTCGATGCCAAGCGCCGCCTTCTATGGGTCACAAGCACCGCGCTCCCGCAGATGATCAACTTCAGGAAGGAAGAGGACGGAACCTCGGCGGTCTTCAAGTTCGATCTCAGAACCGGGAAACTCGTCAAGAAGTATGTGCTGTCGAACGCACCGCGGAAGCACGCGTTGGGCGACTTGACGCTTCAATCCAGCGGCGAAGTGTTTACGACGGACAGCCTCTCGGCGGCTGTTTATGTGATTCGTCCGCAGAAGGACGAGATCGAACTGTTTCTCGAAGACCCACGGTTCGGCTCGCCACAAGGGCTTGCTTTCTCGACGGATGAGCAACATCTATTCATGGCCGACTACTCGACCGGCATGTTCGACATCGACGTCAAGACAAAGAGGGTCGCGCACCTTGCGCCGATTGCGGGAGCGACTTTGCTTGGAATCGATGGACTGTACTTTTACAAAGGCAGCCTGATTGGCGTGCAGAACGGCATTACTCCTCAGCGCATCGTCCGTGTCTCACTGGGCAAGGACCTTAAGCAAACAGAGCGGCTGGAAGTCATCGAAGCAAACAACCCGCTTTTTTTGGAACCGACCCTTGGCGTTATAGTGAAAGACTCGTTCTACTTTATCGCTAACAGCCAGTGGCCATTAGTGGACGATAACGGCAAGCTTGCAGCTGAAGACAAGCTCCAGGACCCGGTCGTGTTGAAGATCAAGCTTGATGCGCGTCAGAATTGACAAGAGTCGGATTATGACAAATCTCATCTCGCATACCGTCGCGAGCTCATTCGCCGCAAAGTTCCGGCGAAAAAGCGTTTTGCGCAACGCCAGGGCCTCGCTGGCGCTGATCCTTCTGCTGGCAGTAACTCAGCCGGGGGCTGGTTACTCAAGCGACTCGAAGCCCTCTCGCGGAGCGAAAAGGCAGAGCGCCGAAGACCCCGAGATGAGCGAGCTTAAGTCGCGCCTGCAAGCAAAACTCAAGGCGATTCACGAGGCGGGCTCGTTCCCCGGCGCGACTCTGGGTTTTGTGCTGGCCGACGGCCGGTCGGGCTCGGTGTCCGTTGGGATGGCTGACGTCGAAAACAACAGACCTCTCAAGACGACCGATCGAATGCTGGCAGGAAGCATCGGTAAGACCTTCGTGTCGGCGGTCATGCTTCAGCTGGTTCAAGACGGTAAGATAAACCTCGATACCAGGATCGAACGCTGGTTCGCGGCCGAGACTTGGTTCTCTCGTTTGCCGAACGCGAAAGACATCACGCTTCGAATGCTGATGAATCATTCAAGCGGCATCCCGGAACATGTACTCAACCCTGACTTTATTGCGGCGATGAAAAAGGAACCCGACCGCGTTTGGAAGCCTGAAGAACTGCTCGTGTACATACTCGATGCGAAGCCGCTCTTCCCTGCCGGACAGGGTTGGTCATACGCGGACACCAACTACATTCTTGTTGGAATGATCTTCGAGCGAGTCACCGGCAAGACCGTGTACGGGGAAGTCGAAAGACTGGTCCTAAAGCCGCTCAAGCTGGATCAGACGATTCCTTCCGACCGGCGCGTGCTGCCCGGAGTGATCACCGGCTACTCAGCGCCAAACACGCCGTTCGGTTTGGATGGCCGGATGATCGTCGAAGGAAAATTCGTCATCAACCCGCAGATGGAATGGACTGGAGGCGGCTTCGCCTCGACGGCAGAAGATCTTGCCCGATGGGCGAAACTTCTCTACGAGGGCAAGGTACTAAAAAGAGACGCGCTGGATCAGATGCTGAAGGGAGTTGATGCGAAGGAAGGAAGAGGCAGCGGCGTTGGAAACAAGTACGGCCTTGCGGTTCAGATCAGACAGAGCGAGTGGGGCGTGAGCTACGGGCACGGCGGCTGGTTCCCGGGATACCTCTCGGAGATGGAGTATTTCCCGCAGCAGCGGATCTCGGTTGCGGTGCAGTTCAACACCGACGCGGGAAGCGCGCTAAAGAAGGCACCTCGGGCGTACGTAGCCGACGCGATGCGAGTGATCGTCGGCGAGCTCGAGAAGAAGAAAGCGGCGTGAGGCCAGGCGGGCGTTGTCGAACCTCGACTGGAAATGATCGCCGATTCAGGAACCTAAATGCCGTTGATGAAGCTACAAGTAAACGGGAAATCGCAGAGCGTCGATGTAGATCCCGAGACGCCGTTGCTTTGGGTCCTCCGTGACACGCTCGGCTTGACCGGCACGAAGTTTGGTTGCGGCATGGCGTTCTGTGGAGCCTGCACCGTGCACCTCGATGGTCAGGCCATTCGCTCGTGCATAACTCCTGTCTCGGATGTTGTCGGTAAGAAAATCACGACGATCGAAGGGCTCTCAACAGACCGCAGTCATCCGGTCCAGCTCGCATGGATCGCGGAAGACGTGCCTCAGTGCGGCTACTGTCAGCCGGGAATGATTATGTCGGCCGCTGCCCTCGTAGCGAACAACCACGCAGTCTCCGACGCCGAAATCGATCAGGCGATGGCTGGCCACATCTGCCGGTGCGGCACTTATCAACGGATTCGCCAGGCAATACATCGCGCCGCCGGCTCGACAGCAAATGGCAAGAAAGGGGCTTCGCGATGAACGGCATCTTCAAAGTTAGCCGCCGCGAGTTCCTTAAGCTTTGCCCTTCGGCGAGCGCCGGGCTCGTGCTTGGGTTCTCGTTGTTGGCAGATGCCAAGCGCGTCAGTGCATCTCAGAACGAGCCCTTCTCGCCCAATGCGTTTCTCAGCATCGGCGCCGACGGGACGATCACCATCTGGTCGCCGAAATCCGAAATGGGGCAGGGGGTGCGAACCGCGCTGCCGATGATGGTCGCCGAAGAGCTGGATGCCGACTGGTCCAAGGTAGCGGTTCAGCAAGCCGACCTCGGCGCTAAGTACGGGGATCAGATAACTGGCGGGAGCTTCAGCATTCGAGGCTCGTGGGAGCCGCTCCGAAATGCCGGCGCCGCCGCGCGTTCGATGCTGATCGCCGCGGCCGCCGCGAAGTGGGGCGTTGAAGCTTCGACGTGTCGAACCGAGGGCAGCGTGGTATTCAACGCGGCCGGCAAGCGGCTGAATTATTCGGAGCTTGCGTCCGCCGCGTCGCGATTGCCGGTACCAAAAGTTGTCGCCGTCAAAGACGCGAAGGACTTTCGGATTCTCGGCAAGCCCACCCCTCGCAAGGACACTCCGCCGAAGGTCGATGGAAGCGCCGTCTATGGAATGGACGTTCGGGTCCCCGGCATGCTCTACGGCGCGATCGCGCATTGCCCGGTGTTGGGCGGCGAGGTCAAGAGCTTTGACGCCTCCAAGGCAAAAGCGATCAAAGGCGTGCGCGACGTGATTGAGATAAAGCGCACTGAGCTGGTTCACCAGTTCAGTTATGAAGCATCGGGGAAAGGCCACTCGAACTACACCCGCAGCGGAATAGCCGTTGTCGCTGATTCAACCTGGGCGGCGATCCAGGGGCGCAAGGCGCTAGCGGTGACTTGGGACGAAGGAAGCAATGGCGCTGTTAATAGCGCCGGCTTGAGGGAAAACCTTGCGAAGCTTGCCGACACACCCGGCACTGTCATTCGCAATGACGGCGACGCCGCCAAGGCACTCGACCAAGCAGCAAAAAAAGTCACCGCAGAATACGAAGTTCCCTTTCTTGCCCACGCGACCATGGAGCCGGTCAACTGCACTGCTCATGTTACGGACAAAGGCTGTGAGATTTGGGCGCCGACTCAGATACCGAACGCCGCGGCGGTCTCGATAGCAAAAGCGCTTAACCTGCCAAATGAATCGGTGAAGGTCCACGTCACGTTTCTGGGGGGAGGATTCGGGCGGCGCTTGATGCAGGATTACGCATTGGAAGCCGCGTTGGTCTCGAAGTCCGTCGGCGCTCCTGTGAAGCTGGTGTGGACACGGGAAGAAGACATCCAACAGGACTACTATCGGCCGGCGAGCCTGCATCGATTTCAAGCGGGCCTCGACGCAAAAGGCCTGCCGGTCGCGTGGACTCACCGCGCGGTATCGCCGTCGATTTCTATCTTTCTCGAAGGCACTGCTATCGAGCCCAGGGCTGCCTCAGAAGTCAACGGTCCGGATTTTCCCGCCGGGTTCGTTCCCAACTTCAGGCTGGAGTTTGTAGCCGCGCCTTCGCCGGTCGCGCTCGGTTATTGGCGTTCAGTTGAGAACTCTTCGAACATCTTCGTCGTTCAAAGCTTTCTGGACGAAATCGCAACAGCATCAGGAACAGACCCGGTCGAGTTGAGATTGAGAATGCTCGGCGAGCCGCGAAAGATCGGGGAGTTCAACACGGGCCGCTTGAAGCGCGTCATCGAGCTTGCAGCGAGCAAGGCCGACTGGGGCAAGCCGGTGCCGCGTCGAAGCGGGCGAGGCATCGCAGCATTCTTCGGTTATGCGAGCTACGTCGCACAGATCGCCGAAGTCTCGGTTACAGACGACGGCGACGTGAGAGTCAATCGAGTGGTTTGCGCCATCGATTGCGGAATTGCGGTGAACCCCGATACTGTTCGAGCTCAAATGGAGGGCGGGATCGTTTTTGGGCTGACCGCAGCTTTGAAAGGCGAAATCACTCTGGATCGCGGACGCGTGCAGCAATCGAACTTCAACAACTATCGAATGCTTAGACTGAGCGAGATGCCAAAGGTTGAAGTTCATATAGTGCCCAGCATGGAACCAGTCGGCGGAACCGGCGAGCCGGGCGTGCCGCCGATCGCACCGGCAGTTGCAAACGCAATCTTCGCGGCGACCGGAAAACGAATCAGGCGACTGCCGATTCGGGCCGACGAGTTGAAGGCGTGAGCTGGTAACCCAGGCCGTGAGAGCGTCTTGCGGTCCTTAACGCCTTTGCGGTCCTTTGCGTCTTTGCGAGAGACGGTTCTAGCAAAGCCGCAAATTGGCGGACTCTTGCTGTACAATTGGCAAAAGACATTAAAGCAATATATTCAAGCGCGCCGAGCAGCGAAGTGGGGCGTTCGTAGCGCTACGAAAATAAGCAGTAACGCGAAGGAGGCCCCTCGCGCAAATTGTAGGTTCATGGAGGAACGATCTTGAAGATAAAGAGTCTTTTTTGTGCCGCGGTGTTTGCGGCCATTCTCATGATTTCGATCTCGCCGGCGGCCGCGCAGACAAAGCTTCTGCGTTTCCCCGATATTTATGGAGACAGAGTTGTCTTCACCTACGGCGGTGATCTTTGGATAGCCGCCACGTCAGGCGGAACGGCGACGCGGCTCACCGCTCATCCGGGCGTTGAGGTGTTCGGCAAGTTCTCGCCCGACGGAAAATGGATCGCGTTCACCGGGCAGTACGATGGAGACGAGCAGGTTTACATCGTTCCCGCAACAGGCGGCGAGCCAAAACAGCTCACCTACTATCCGGCTCGCGGACCGCTAACGCCGCGATGGGGATACGACAATCAAGTGTATGGATGGACCAACGACGGCAAGTCGGTGGTGTTCAAATCGATGCGTGATTCCTGGACGCTGCCGGTAGCACGGCTGTACACGGTTCCAGCAACCGGTGGAGCAGCGACCCCGCTGCCAATGCCGGAAGCGGGTTCGGGCGCGTACTCACCCGACGGCTCGAAGATGGTCTACTCGCCTCAATCGCGCGACTTCCGAACAGAGAAGCGATACGGCGGCGGCCAGGCGAACCAGCTCTATATCTTCGATCTCAAAACGCTGGACGCCAAAAAGATCAGCGATAACCCGCGGCCGAGCCGAGACCCGATGTGGATCGGCAACACCATCTACTTCAACTCGGATCGCGACGGCCACTTCAATCTTTACGCCTACGACATATCCGGGGCCAAGACTTCGCAAGTGACGACTCACCGGCCGTGGGATGTCAGATGGCCCAGCGCCAGCCAAGATGGCCGTATCGTGTATGAACTCGACGGCGAGCTTCGCATCTTTGACACCAAAGGCAAAAAGGACACTGCTATTTCGATCACAGTTCCTGATGACGGGCTTGCCCGAAGGCCGAGCCGCATTCAGGTCGCCAGCTTTATCGAAGATGTCTCGCTGAGCCCTAAGGGCGAGCGAGTCCTGTTCTGCGCGCGCGGCGACATCTTCACCGCGCCGGTCGAGAAGGGACCGACTCGCAACCTCACGCACTCATCCGGCGCACACGACAAGTGGCCCCGCTGGTCGCCAGACGGATCGCGGGTCGCATTCATCTCAGACAACAGCGGTGAGGAAGAGGTCTATGTCATCGCCCAGGACGGATCGAGCGCACCCGAACAACTGACCACGGGCGGCAAGGCGTTTCGTTACGCGCCTGAATGGGCGCCCGACGGCAAACGCATCGCGTTTGGCGACAAGGATGGCAAGGTCTACATCCTGACGGTGGCGGAAAAGAAGCTGACCGAGATTGCCGACTCGACTCGCGGACAGATTCGTGACTATGCCTGGTCGCCGCGCGGCAATCATCTCGCGTTCAGCATGCCAAACGGAAACGGCTTTTCTTCGATCTACATTTGGAGCGCGGGTGATGCCCAGCTTCGCAGAGTCACCGACGAGTCGTTCAACGCGAACAACCCGGCGTGGGACCCCCAGGGCAACTACCTTTACTACCTGAGCGACCGCGAGTTTGCGCCGCAGATCTCTTCGATCGAGTTCAACTACGCCCTCAATCGCTCGACCGGAATCTTTGCTCTTGCGCTTCGCAAGGACGTGAAGAGTCCCTTCCCTCCGGAGAGCGACGAAGTAACCATTACGAAGGAAGAAGCCGACAAGCCCAAGGAGCCTGAGAAAAAAGAAGCCGCGCCCAAGCCAGCGGCTGACCTGGTTATCGATTTCGACGGACTCGGTTCGCGAGTTGCGCGAGTCCCGGTTGAGGCAAACAACTACAACAGTCTTGCAGTCAAGGCCGGCCATCTGCTGTACAGCGTCGGGTCTGCGTTCTACTACGGAAGGCAAGGTGAGCGGCCGCCGTCGCTTCGCATTTACGCCGTCAAAGACCGCAAGGAGACGACCCTCGTCGAGGACATTCGCGGCTGGGTGCTTTCAGACGACGGCTCGAAGGTGCTGGTTGGCGGACAAGGGGGTACCTTCGGCATTTACGAGGCGACCCCACAAGGCGATAAGAGCCGGAAAGCCGTCTCCACCGCAGGTCTCGCCGTTGATCGAGTTCCCGCAGAAGAGTGGAACCAGATATTCAACGAGGCGTGGCGGCGGTACCGTGACTTTTTTTATGTTCCCAACATGCACGGCTACGATTGGGAGGCGCTCCGCGAGCAGTACAAGCCGCTTCTCAAGTACGTGGCGCATCGCTCGGACCTGAACTACATCATCGGCGAGATGATTTCGGAGCTCACCGTACAACACGCGTACATCGAAGGCGGAGACTTCCAGATTCCGCCTCGTCCGCGAGTCGCGCTGCCAGGCGCGAGATTTGAGCTCGATGAAAAGGCCGGCCGGTTCAAGATTGCCAGGATCTTCGAGGGCCAAAACGAGGAGGACATCTACCGCTCGCCGCTCACCGAGATCGGAGTGAATGTTTCGGTCGGAGATTACGTCCTTGCGATCAACGGCGAAGA
>DATMCM010000396.1:0-7346 GCA_035558335.1 Blastocatellia bacterium
TTCTTCGAGCGCTTGCTGCAGCTCCGCGGTGCGCGCGTCGGCCAACGCTTCCGGCTCGGCGCCGCGGGTACTGTTCTTTCCGCTGTCCGGTCCTGGTCCAACAGCAGTCAACCGTGGGTCGCCGGACTCACCGCTCCGGTAATCCTCAAGTGCTCCAAAGAGGAGGTGCGAGCGCATCAGCTCGAGTTGCGTACGCGGATTCTTTCGCGCGGCAGTAAGATCGAACGCGTAAGCCAGCGCCCACAACGCGAAGACGAAAACGCCTACGAGCACTACGAGCCGGACGAACGCCCGATGCACACTCGCCAGGAGTTTGAACGCCGAATCGAAGAAAGGGGACATCATTATCTCGCTGCGCTCCGGGAAGGAATCGATTCGACTACGAGACTGCTCGGCGCGGTCAACCGGCAGCTGATCGGAATCCAGCGAGATTTTCTGGCCGGGCTTCAAACGGCCGCGCACACTTCCAAAAACCCGCTCACGTAAACCGAATACACGATCCGCCAGGTAAGCGATCAGGAACGCGATTGAGATCAGCGCCAACCACGCGATTCCCCATTTCCACATCGCGCGATTGATTGATCCGAGATATGCACCATAGAGCCTCTGATCTCGCTCGGCTAGTAAAGGTTCGAGCTTCCAGACGCCAAGAAATCGCTGACTGGCGCTGCCGGTGATTGTAGAGACCTCGTGATCGATGCGGTCTTCTGAATAGATGCGATTGCGATCGAGGTAGTATTTCAACCATTCGCGAAACCCGTTATCGTCTTCCCCACCGTCGAGGTAGTCATTCATAACTTGAAGAGAATCATTCCATGCGGCGTCCTTGCTTGAGTCAAAGCGCGACGTGATCCATCTCCCGGGACCGTTGCGAAGGTAAGCTTCGTAGTCGCGCCTCAGCTTCGCATCCTTCATCAACCAGTTAGCGTCTATCCACTCATGGTAGTTCGCCACTCCCAACTCACGCTCTTTCGCGAATTGTTCGAGCGACGTGTTATGCCGAACCGGATTTGTCTGTTCCCTTCCTTTCACCACAAGGAACGTGAAAAGAACCGACATCGCGAAGAGCCCAAGCGTTGCGGCAAGCGTCTTCCGCCACTCGCGCAGGAACCGTCCGCCGAACAACAGCATGACCGCGATCATTGGCAGCGCGAAAAAGAAGCAAAAGATGAATAGCCAGAGGAACGCCGGCTGCTCGTGCGGAAGCACCGGGTTCCAAAGCCGGGGCACCGGCGCGAAGCGAACAAACAGCTTCGTCAACAACCACACCAATGCGAGCGCAAGCTGCTGGCCCAGCACTATAGCCAGGAACACAACCAGCCTAGCGCCCCAGGGGCGGGCGACGAACCGACGCATGAAGCTGCGATTCACGCGCTCGTCGATTTCGCGTTGAAGCGCGGCGACGTCTTCGTCCGCGCCGTCGATTTGCGCGGCGTCCAACTCCCGTCGCAATTCGGCGAGCTTCACCGTCGCTGCAAGCTTGCCGAACTGCGAAAAGCCGCGCTCGCGCGCGTCGAGGGCTGCCAGATACTCCCTCAAAACGTCTGTATCTCTCGTTATGACAGTGTCCATATCTGTGTTGGGCTCGCGATCACCTCTTCTATGTTTGAAAATTCTGAGACACCTTCAGCTCCTGGCCGCTTATCGCGTCGACGTAGATAGTCCACGAGAGTTGCTTGCCCGCGACGATCTCCCAGGCCAAGTGAACTTCGGTGGAATCGGCCTTCTCGATCGGGAGCACCACCAGCCGTTTTACTACGACTTCGTCGAGCCCGCCAATCTGCGCGCGTTGCTCATGACCTGCTATGTCTGAGTAGGTAAAGTTACGGCCCACCACCTTCTTAGCCGCCGAATCTCGATCTATCGACGGCCGCGCGGGCATCTCGACGACGGGGATGAAGCGCGAATCAAGTTGAAGCAGCCTTCCATCGCGGCTCACGACTGCTACCATTTCACCGGCATTGCCGGCAATCGGAAACGCATAGTTGGCTTGCTTGTAGGTCAGTCTCCGCGTGTCCCCGGATTCGTCGCCGCTGACCAGCGATACCGCCGCAGGCTCGGCGCCCAACAGCTCGCGCCATCGGTCAAGAAACCGGCGGATCGCCTCCCTCAACGCCACCGCCTCAGAACCCGGCTCGGGAGTGAACGAGATCATCTTGATTCCGCCGGTTACCCCGAGCAACGAACGCGGCGTGTAAGTGATTGGGTAAAGATCGGGCGGTGTCTGAGGAATACTGTAAGCGTCCAGCATCCTCCGCCACTCGCGTTCTGCGTGCGCACGCCGTTCCGTCGAGTCCTTAATCACCGCCGGGTAGTTCTGTTTCGCAGCGCTCGGCGCTTGAGCTGAAAGGTCGAAGCCGACCATAAGCATGGCTGCAAGAAGAGAGGTCAGACGAAATAAGATCATACCGGCACAGAAGCACGACCGCGCGCCTCTGTGCGAGGCAACCTGGCGCGCGAAGAAAGTCCGACTTTCAATTATTCACGTTTTCAAATTGGCAGGCAAGCTAACGAAAGTTTGGGGGATGTCCTGGTTCGAGTGTTTTCTCTGCGTAACCTCGGCGTCTCAGTGTCTCCGCGGTTAGTAAGCGCCGAAACAATGCTGACCGCGGAGGCACGAAGACGCAGAAACTGCGCTGAGAGCAACGTGTTCGACATGGTGACTCATGGCAACCCGCTCCACTTGAGATGCTGTTGGATGGCACATATCATCTCGGCATGGCCTTTGATTTTCTGGTGAGGGCGTTTCGGAGAGTCCTTAATAAGGAGCAATTCTCACAGCGCCCAGCTCGTAGCGAGGAAGTCGAAGAAGACGAGTCTTGGGATCCCGAGAACCCTTTCCCCGAAGTCGTCGCGATAGAGTTCAAGGACGTGCTCGACTTGCATTCGATACCGCCCCCGCAAGTGCGCGCGGTCGTTGAAGATTACATCACGGAAGCTCAACAACGCGGGGTGAGATGGGTGCGAATCATCCACGGTAAAGGAGTGGGAGTGCAACGCGAGATTGTCCGCTCGATTCTTTCCAGAACCCCTCACGTCGTCGAATACAAAGACGCGCCTGCCGAAGCTGGCGGTTGGGGTGCGACCGTTGTAACTCTCCGCAGTATCGAGTAGGGAAACCTTCTCGCTCGAAGCTGGGTGGACAGCCGCCCTCAACCCTGGAAGTGATTGACAACGTTCCTTGTTGCAAGTAGAGTACCGCAGTTAAGCAATCGGTGGGTGGCCAGTCAAGCGCTTCACTCGCCCTATTGAGACTGCCCAGGCAGTTGATTCAATTGTCATCAGAGCTGAGGTGACGAGCTTCCGGCTCGCAGCTGTACTAAAACCTTCCAACTTCTTAGGAATCGTTTTAACGCGAACGATGCAGAAAAGGAGGAGTCAATGCCTTACAAGGGTTTGAACCGGAGCAGTATTCTCACATCCCTGGAAATAGCTTTTGCGGGGGTATTAGTGTGGATGATCTTGTCGGGCCTCATCCTCAGGCAAGACAATACCGTTCAGGCGAGCCAGAAAGCTGTTAAGGCAACGAAACCTCAAAAACAGGGGAAAGTGAAGGAACGATGGATCCCCCAAGAGGGAGTCCCGGTCAGTGCACCCAACATCGTGGCGGGCCAGGGAACTACGGTCTCCTGCCAGGTTTTTGATTTCGCGGGCGGCGCCACGCAGGGATTCACTACAGTAGCAGTATTCGGCACACCTCTGGTTCTGTGGCACCCGGTAAACGCAGTATGCCGGGCTTTCCTTACCGGCCATTCCACACCCTACGACTTCTATTTTGGGCAGGACTTGACGTGTAACTACAACACCGGAGCAAGGACAGCGTCTAACCTGATTTCGCCGTCCATCAGCCTGGCGGGAAAATTTCCTCCCTTTTCGATTGCGTTTAACTATCTGCTCTACGTAGAAGGTGGCGGTTTCGACACGACTTTTGTCGATATTTCTACCGACAATGGAGCGACCTGGACACAGGTTCTGAGTAAGGCGAATCTGATTAACGATAACCAATGGCACAACGTCGCAACCAACGTGACTGCCTTTGTGGGGGCGGCCACCTCTGTCAGATTGCGCTTCCGGTTCGACTCGATAGATAACACTGCTAACAGCACAACCGGTTGGCATGTAGACGACATTCAGGTTTGTGGAGAGGCTTTCGACCAGTGCGTGCAGGACGATGTCAAAGGTGACTACGTTCAATTCAACTCGATCACTGGAGCGTATGTCACCAAGCAATGCAGCACCGGCTTCACGTCAGGAGGAGTCGGCACCGTAACTACGGTCGGTTCTACTATCACGCTGCAACACTTTACAACTGGTATTTTCAACAGGGCAACTGTGAATACCGCGACACATGTCGGCTCTGCAAGCATACGGGTGGTAAATGGGCTTTCGGTTGTTTCGTACAACATTAAGGACTCCAATACCCTAAACAACACTTGCATCTGCCCATGAGGCATAAGTGTCTTTCAGCGACAAAAGGGGGCCGGCGTAAACTGCTGGCCCCCTTTTAGTCTGCAAGGTCAGCTCAGCCCTGGTCTCCGCGAAGCTTTGTGTGGTAGGACGCGACGAGTAATCTTGCTCAGGTCTATCCAATGCCTGATGTTGAGTGTGATTATTGCGTGCTCACTTCTTGGACGCAGCTCTAAGCTTCTCAATCCGCAAAGCAGTTTTCTCAAGCGCGGCGCGTTCGGGCGCCTCTCTCGCATACTCTTCCCATTCCGAGATTGCTTCATCGTAAAGGTTGGCCGTTTCGCATAGCGCCGCAAGCGCGCTATGACAGTCAGGACAACGACCTTGAGATTTCCGCGCAGCCTGGCGCAGAACTCGCAAAGCTCGGTCCCTGTTTCCCTTACTCGCCAAAGCCTGACCAAACCTGAGCACATCTTCGGGTTTGCCCGATTCTGGTATGCCCCTGGCGCGTTTGAATGCCGATCGCGCTGGGCCTGAATAAGGGTTTAGTTCCAAGGCAAGTCGCGCTTCATTCGCTGCCTCCTCACGCTCGTCTCTGGCGAGGTGCGCTTCAGCCATCAACCAGTGCGAATTGGAAAACCGCGGGTCCGTTCTCACAGCCTCGGTGGCATAAGTGAATAGCTTGTTGGCATCGCCAAGTTGCAAAGCAAGATAGGCGAGCAACACATAGTTCGAATCGGGAGTAAGTGTGTGCGCGAGAGACTGCTCAGTGTGCAACATAGCGAGCTCGAGGGCCTGGTTTCGCATCGAACGCGCATCGTTCAATTCCGTCTGTTGGTCACCAGCCTCACTTGTAGCCAGATTGTCAGCGTAAAGCATAAGGGCGTTAGCGAACAGGAAACGGTAGTCATTCGTGAAATCCGGTCCGCTCACCGCGCGATTGCCCTGTTCGATTACGCGGCTCAGATCCCCGGCATACGCTGCTGCGATGGCCCTATTAATAGCTAGGTCTGCTCTCGTCAGCCCGATCGAATACCCTGTAACTGCAACAAAAAGCGCGCATCCTGCGGCAATGGTGAAACGTCCCAGCCGAAGAGCATTAATCGATGAAGCGAGCCCTCGAGCCGGCACCGTCGTGGTCTTCGAACCTCTTAATGCAGCCACAGAATCCTCGCGATGCGTTCCGCTCTCTACACGACCATGACCAGAACTGCTGGCGACTTGACCGGAATCGTTGGGGACTAATGTGTTCGAAGCAATCTGTGCGAGGGCCGCGAAGGCAAAAAAGTAGAGCCCGGTTGAGATCTGATCAAAAATGAACACATTGTGCACGACCACCGCAGCCAGCGACGATATGAGAGAAGCGCGAACTATCCTTGTGCCTCTATCCGTGGACCGGCGATGCGCTCTGATCAGGAGACCGAACGAGGAGGCGATGATTGCGACATATAAGATAGCGCCCGGCAGACCATACGACACCGCCGAGTCAATGTAGGAGTTGTGTGAACTTTCGTTGTTAGTCCCGGGGGCTAGGCGAGCCAACTCCTTAGACTTATGTTCGAGGAATCCAGTGCGAAACCCTTCTGGACCGCAGCCCAATAAAGGATACTGGATCACCATCTTCACGGAATCGCGCCACAAGAGGGTTCGACCCGCTCCAGTAAATCCTTCCTTGATAAATGAGCGTGCCCTCAGTGTTATGTTGCGCGAGGCGGGGCTGATGCCCAGTAGGCCGATTAGAACAAGGATAACAATGAAAGCGACACCGGCCCTGCGCAGGGTCGGACGATTCGGTATTTCTAACGACTTGCCAACAACTCCGAACAATGTGAGCGCAGCAAAAACAAACACTCCCGCCACGACGCCGACCCACGCCCCGCGCGTCCCGGTAAATACTATGGCAGCTGCACAAAGGATTGCCGCCGCGACTGCAATTCGACGCGCGTGACCGCGCGAAACAAGCGCGAGCCCCGCGCCGAGCGGCGCAACATAGAGGAGAAAGTTTCCCAGATAGTCCGAATGTCCAATCGTGCTGTTGACCCGGAGCACCGGTCCGGCTTCTGATTCGAACGTGTAGATGTGTGCTTGAAGAAAAGGATCGCGGCCAAAGAACTGCATATATGCATATGTCGAAACTGCTAGACCGGTAATCGTCATAGCCCACAACACGCCGTGCAATCTGTTCTTACTCGTGCCGACACTAAGGATCAGACTGACGAACAGAATGAAGAAACAAAAATGGGTGATCAGCCCCATCTGGTTATACGGGCTTCCGAACAATTCCACGAGCGGTGATACCCCGAAGATCGTAGAAATCGAAATCACAAACAGATACAGGGTAACCAGCAACACATGTCTCGTGCCCAGCAACTTAGATAATTGGACCCGACGCGAGCCGTCGATTGCGGCCCAGGCGAGCAGCGGTACGAGCGCGGCCGCTCCCGTGAGCAGGAGACCAAACTTCGGTAGAGAATACATCCTGTAGACAGCAGTGCTGAATACAAGAGGCACAGCGACAAGCAGCCCGACGGTCAGCCAGTAAGTGGCTGAATTTGCGGGCCCTGGCCCTTTGGCGGACGAACCGCTTCTTACCACACCTCCTCCAATATCGATAGGAAGCGCCTCCGACTTGTTAACCAGTCGACGAGGATCGAAAGCGCCGTGATTCTATATCCAGAGGCAATTCGCGCCAAGCTTAGTCCAGGAGACCATCTGAGCGCGGTGCATTCTTTGGGTTCATGCGCAACTTGAACGTACGTTCATAATCTCATAGCATAGCGTTGCCGTTGGGCATCTCTCTTGTGCTAAATTTATCTTGTTATGGTTGATCCTATGAGAAAGCTCTTTGTAGCGCCGGTTTTGTTTGCGGTTTTTTTGGTTGGCTGCTCGTCGGGGGCCGATCATGCAAGCGCGCCCTCAGGCGACGCGAACGCCAATGC
>DATMCM010000397.1:0-4160 GCA_035558335.1 Blastocatellia bacterium
GACGCCCAGGAAGCCACCTGCGCCGATAATGGCGTAAGAGACAGCCTTGTCGGGCGAGACGATGATGTCGTCGATCTTCCCGACGGTCTCACCGGTATCGTTGAAGACTTTTTTTCCGAGAACCTGCTTCTTGGTGCTCCAGCCTGTTGTGACGTCGCGCAGCTCGGCGTAAGCGATACCGAGTGTGGTGGAACCAACGACCTGCTGGGCAAAGCAAGCAGGCGTAGCGATCAACAGGACGGTAACTGCGATTGTAGACAGCGACTTCATGGGAATCTCCGTTTGCATGATGTTAGTCCGCTACAAGACTTAAAACGCAACAGCGCTCGCTCCCAATTAAACTCTGCGAATCCGCGTAAATCCGCATGTCGGGTAGTTGGGAGATATTGTCGTAGGCAGATTTTGATGTGCCGAGCGAGGCGTCATGCATAGATCGACCGAGCGCCGCTCTGTGCCACCGCTCGCCGGCTAAAATTGGGAGGGGACAGACAGCCTGAATGCAGCTCACGATGTGCGCGGATTACTCGCGGTTTCATCATGCTCTGGTCTTACGTGCAATTTGCCTGGATTCGGACAGTTTCATTCGGCAGTGACCCCGCACAGCGATAGGGTTGTCCCACTAATCAATCCAAACCTGGAGAGACTGATATGGCACAGCCAGCTACCACTTCCCCCAAACCTGTGGCGGGGACAGAGGTCGAAGACGCGATCGATCATCTGCGATCGTCAGCACAGGAACTGCACAAGGCAATCAGTGACGCCGCCGCCAAGAGGAGCGGAGCCACAAAGGCCGACATTGCCGCCCTCACCGAAAAAGCCAAGACCGTTGCTCAATCGGCAAAGGCCTCCATCAAGGCAGAACATGGGAAGGTGGCCAAGCAATTGACGGATGCAGTGAGCCATCTCGAGGCCACTCAAGCGAACCTTTCCCAAAGCGCGAAAGCGACGGGCACCGCGTTTGATACCGCGGTCAAGAAGGTTCTCGCCGAGGCGCGTGCTTCGGTGCAGAAGATCAGCGAGGCTGTCGCCGAAAAGCGCTCGGCCGCGGCAGGAAACACGAAATAACGGAGACTACCATGAGAAATTTCGTTGCAATCGTCTTTGACGACTCTCGCAAGGCCTATGAAGGCCTGCATGCACTATGGCAGCTGGACGATGGTGCTGACATCACGGTTCACGGAACAGGGGTGATTCATCGTGACCAACTTGGACATATACAGGTCGATACCAAGGATACGCATCCCGCGCTGGGAACGGCCCTCGGCGTCGGCATAGGCGCCTTGCTTGGCGCTCTGGCCGGGCCGGCCGGCGCAGCTGTTGGCGCGGCTGGAGGAGCCGGTATCGGCGCGGCAACCGGCGGCGCGGTCGGGTTGATGACGGATCTGGATCGCGCAGATACCCGAGAGGAAGCGGCGGACGAGACTGGCTTCGTTTTGGGTGCCGGACAATCCGCAGTCATCGCGGATGTGAGCGAGGATTGGACGACGCCGATCGACCGGGCCATGCAGAAGCTCGGCGGGAAAATCTATCGGCGGGCCAGGAGCGATATTCGTGACGACTCCTGGTTCTCGCCAGAGTATCCATACGGATACTACCTCTATCCGTATGAATACATTCCGCCTACCTATCCTCTCTAGTTATTGCTGAACTCGCTATCTTCTCCCGAACGCAGTTTTATTTTGCGTTCGGGAGGATTGCAGCGGTCACGTAACGCAGCGAGCGTCGCTCAAAGCTTCGCAAACCTTGCGCGCAGCAGCCCCGCTGATTAACCCGGCTTGGTGAAAAGCCTGACCCAATTAAAAGGTCTGGATTCAGCCATGAACGCAACCGCCGTCGTGACTTTTCCGAACTCCGACCAGGCTTTCGACGCGCTTAAGGCGCTGGAAGCATCGAGCGGATCGATGGTCTACGGTTCGGTTGTGGCGACAAAAGATCTGAACGGAAACTTGTTCTTGAACGAAACCAAGAAGGACAAGCTTGGCGGTACGATCGCCGGCGCATTCATCGGTGGGCTCGCCGGTCTGCCCCTTGGCGCAGCTGCGGTAATTCTCGGTGCTATCGGCGGCGCCCTCATTGGCGCGACCGCCGATTTTCTCAGCAAAGGCGACGAAGTAAAGCTCGTCAAGGAAATCGGGCGAGAGCTTGAGCCAGGAAAGACCTTACTGGCCATCGATTTCACTCAGAACAATATGCCTGATTTCGAAGCTTTGATGAAATCAGTCGGCGGCACTGTCGTGCGCAACCCGTAAACGCCGAAGGGTAGCTATTGCCAAACTTCAGAACAGACCCGCCGAACGGGTTAATGACCTGACACGCGATTCAGAGATCTGATGCTATTGCGTCCGTTCGTTTGTCCTCGAGCTTCATTTGGGCGTATGCGCGGGTCAGTTCGCTCAAGCGAAACAACGGCTCTCCTTGCCTCACTTCTCTCGAGACAAGAGATTTGTCGACCAATTCAAACACGGCATCGAAGGGGTCGTTTACGCCGTCTTCCAGGGTGAAGACCGTCTCGGCGGCCTGTTCGAGCGAAAACCAGCCTTCCAATGTGGAGAGTACGCCCAAGACGGCTTGTTCCGTTTTTGTCAGAAGATCGTAGCTCCAGTCCAGGTTCGCTCGCATTGACTGCTGGCGAGGATGAGTCCCACGCGATCCACCGGTCAATAAACGAAGCGGATCGCTCAGGCGTCTCACTATTCCCGACACTCCCAACGCATTGACGCGGGCAGCGGCAAGCTGAATGGCTAGCGGAAGGCCGTCCAGTCTGCTGCAGATTTCGGCTAAATCTTTTGTATCCGTTTCATCGACCCGAAAGTCCTGGACACTGGCTTTTGCTCTCTCAACGAAAAGCTGGGCTGCCGGAAACGTCAGAAGCTCATGATGGCTTGGCCTGACTGAAGGTGGCGGGAAATCCAAGGCCCGCAGCCTGAGCACGCGCTCACCCTCTATCCTGAGCGGTTCGCGGCTGGTGGCGAGAACTTGCAGTCCATTCAAGTTGCTGAGCAGCTGACGCACAAGATAAGCAGCGCTGGCGATTACAGATTCGCAACCGTCCAAGACAAGAAGCAACTGCCTGCTTCTTAATCCAGCGAACAAGCTTGCAAATACACCATCGCCAGATCCATCCACGCCCAGCGCGAGCGACATTGCCTCCGCAACTTGAGAACTCTCGACGGATGTCAGATCGAGGAAGCAAACATCTTTGTTCAGACCAGAGCCGGCTTCATGAGCCGCTGCGAGTGCTAAAGAGGTCTTACCGACACCGCCCGGACCGACCAGGGTTATTATCCGGCCAAGGGACAGGGCTTCCTTGAGATTGGCAAGACAAGCGTCGCGCCCGAGTAGAGGGGCAAGCGAAGAGGGAAGATTTCCAAAGCACGTTGTGCCGCCAGATTCAGGCACAGGGACGCGCGCGCCTTCGCGCACCACGGGTCCCACGAAGGCGTAACCTCTTCCAACGGTGTTGATAATCCAGCGAGTTCCATCTTCTCCGTCCTTTAATGCTCGCCGCAAAGCAGCTATATGCACAGTGAGATTGGACGGTTGCACGAAGATTTTTGGCCAAACTCTCTCCATCAGCTCGTCTTTGCTTAAAAGCTGACCATGTCTTTCGAGCAGGGCTATCAAAATTTCAAGTGCTCGGCCGCCGATGCGAACCGGTTTGTCTCCTTCGAACAGTGCTCGTTCCTTTGGAAAAACCCGAAACCTGCCAAAACGCAGCGCGCTCAGACCGGCATCATCGGCGGGGTCTTCTACCGCGATCTGCATTTGATTCACACCAACCGGGGTATGAGAAGCAACAGGAGTCTTGCGGCCCTTTTCGTCACAAAGGGCGGCTGAGGTCGGAATGGTCATGATCGCCTCCTGATATCACTCACTACCGACCCCAACCATCTGGTTCTACGCGAGTCTTTCGGGTTCGGGCGCCGGATCGCAAGCCAGCTCAGTATGCCGATTTCGCGCGCCTCAATGTATTGCACACGGGTATTGAGGGGGTACTCTTAGGTTTCCCGGGGTAAGCCTAAGGCTTAGGCGGCGAACGCACATCGGTGGGTACGACACACACCCACAGACAGACCGGCCGACAACACGCCGGCCTGGGAGGGCTACGACTTCTCGGGTACGAGGTCGAGCTTGGCCGCCATTCGGCCGAACTCGGGAAG
>DATMCM010000398.1:0-7535 GCA_035558335.1 Blastocatellia bacterium
GTCGAAGTCCAGCGCGTTTGACCCGCGCAGACGGTCTTCGTAGAGCTTGAAGATGCGCGCAATCTTTTCCGTACGATCGGTCAGGTGTTCGCGGTTGGCGTAGCCGGCGGGCGAAACTCCGCGGTTCTTCTCCCAACTGATCGCCGAAAGCGCCTGTCTGGGGGTCAAAGACTTATCTTCAATATTCAGGTCCTTCATGATCGCGCGCACGACGCGCGTTTGATCGTCAGTGTCGTAGATCGTGAAGTCTCGCGTGTAAGCGGCGTTCATCTTGTGAATGTGGCGACGAAGAATGCGAACGCAGAGCGAGTGAAAAGTCGAGATGAGTGGCGCCCCAGTTCGAAGTCCCGCCTCGAGCATGCCCAGGACTCGCGACTTCATTTCGCCGGCGGCCTTGTTGGTGAAGGTGACTGCGAGAATCTGTTCGGGCCGGAAGCCGCACGCTTCGATGAGGTGAGCTATGCGATAAGTGATGACTCGCGTTTTACCCGAGCCCGCCCCGGCGAGAACCAGGAGGGGTCCGTCAACGGCCCCGACGGCTTCGAGTTGTTTTGGATTGAGGCCTTCCATCTTGGTTTCCGGGTTGTGGTCTCTAGAAAGTTGCCGGCGCGACTGGCCTCTCGCCACTAAGACACAAAGCCACAAAGGATCACCAAGAGCCAGACGTTCTACCTTTGGTGCTGCTTTCAGCCTTCGAGTCTTAGTGGCAACGATCTGCTCCGGCCGTTTTATGCGTCAAGCTACTTGATCAAGTTCTGGATGGCTTTGAACTGAGGCGACCGCGAGGTCCTCATCATCTCGAACAAAGCCATCTCCAGGTTCGATTGAACCGCTCCGGCTTGCGTCAATCGAGCGAGCGCCACTTGTTTGCTCTCGGGCGCGCGCGACGTGATGCAATCAACCAGCAGGTGAACTTCGAAACCGCCGTCAAGCAGATCAAGCACGGTTTGGGTCACGCAGATATGCGCCTCGATGCCGCACACCAGAACCTGTTTCACATTGCGTGAGATGAGTTGTGATTGAAACTCCTCCGCGCCACAGGAGCTGAAGCAGACCTTCTCAATCGGCCTCCCCTCGGCAGGCAAGTGCGCGATGATCTCTGCCGCAGTGTGCTTCAGGCCGCGGGGGTATTGTTCTGTGACGATAACCGGCACTTCGAGCAGTCGCATTCCACGTACCGCGAGCGAGATTCGCGACGCGACTTCGGCGAAGTCAGGAATTGCCGCCCTGAACGACTCCTGCATGTCGATTACAGCAAGAGCAGCCCGTTCGCGCGAAAGCTGGCTTATGCTCAATCTATTCCTTTGCAAAGCTCATGGTAAAACATTGGCCGGCGACGATTAAGCGCGTCTCTGCGACGCTCAATAAATATAACAGTATGCTCATGAGCGGCACAACTGGTGGAACTTTGAACGAGGCAGCTCGCTTAGTTTGGCGTGCGCCTTAGCGGCTTAGCGTCTTTGCGCGAGACAAGTTTCACGCCAAGCCGCAAGCGACAAAAAACAAAACGCATTCGGGTGCCGGGTTCGCCGTCAGCTACTGGTTTGAATCGGCGGGGGCGCTTGCTATCAACTCGATCTTACGAGCCAGATTCCTGCCGCGCCTTTGAGTGTACTTGACCGTCGCCGAAGCGCCCGAGGTGATCAATCCGGGCTCAACGATCTTCCCCGATTCTACGATCTCGGTTCGTTCGTCAAAGGCGAGGGTCACTTTTTCAGTTCCGTCGTTCAATGTGAGAGTTCCTGCATCAGGGTCCACGGTATCGATCTGCCCTTCAACCGTCTTCATCGCGGCTCGAATCGTACGGCCGGGCTGGTTTCGTTGGGGAGCCCGCCGCGCGACGCTCAACTGGAGTCGATAGACTGCGAGGCTCGACAGCGCGAATGCCGCCAAGATCAGAAGAACGATTCGTGCAGTCTTATTCATATCGGGTCAGCAGCAAAAAAATCCCACTGGTGATCGATCTCACGGGCTTCGGGTGAGCGCGCCTTGAAGGAGAACAAAAAGAAGAGCGGGTCAGCAACAGGCGCGAGGCTGACCCGCTTCAGAAGTGAGTGGTTTGACGCAGCTACTTCTTGTTCGAGTTGCCCTTCTTCGCGGCAGGCTTCATCGCGCCGCTGTTGCTATTAGACTTCATAGTGCTGCCGCCGCTGCTCTTCTTGTGTTTCTTCTTATGGTGGGTCGTCTTCGTTCCGCCAGTGTTGGAAGTGGCAGCCGCAGTGGTGCCAGTCTTCTTCGGGGCGACGTTCTTGTTCTGCGCGAACGCCGAGGTCGCCGCCAGAGCCATAACCATAACAATCGAGATAAGGATCCTTTTCATCATTGTCCTCCGTGAGATTTTCTCGCCCTCCGTTGATCTCGCGGCTTAACCCGCCAAGCCAACCGAGCAAGTCCGTTTCAGCTTGTGCAACCCCCGTGCCCGTCCCAGCAGGTCCCGGATTCCAAGAAGTACGCGCAATTACGCTCTTTTTTTTAGCTTTGAGCCGAACTTTGAGCCTGGCGGGTGTGGCCGTTTTGCAGGACAGAGCAAAACAGCCACAACTCACAGCGCCGACAAGAGAAGGCTAATTGGCAAGTATGCTTTTCCCAGGGAAGGTTATTCGCCGGCCTCTTTCAGGTTTATCGCGTAGCGCTCAGCCATTCGATAAAGCGTACGGCGGTCGATACCAAGGACTTCGGCAGCGCGAGTGCGGCTGCCTGCGACGCTTTGAAGAACGTGGATCAAGTAACGCCGCTCAAGCTCTTCCAGCGAAGGCAGGTCTTCAAACATCGAATCGGTCTTGTTGTCGTCCGAACGGTTGTGACTTCGGATCTTCTCGGGCAGATCTTCGGGTGTTATCACCGCGCCTCGGGCGTATAGGGCGGCGTGTTCGATTGTATTCTCGAGCTCGCGGACGTTACCCGGCCAATCGTACTGACCGAGAAGCGCAAGCGCCTCTTCGGAGATCGTAGTTGCTCTGGCCCCGGCGTCGCGCGCGCGTCTTAGCGCGTGCGCGGCTAGCAGCGACAGGTCCTCGCTGCGATCACGCAGCGGCGGGACTCGCAGCGCGACGACGCTCAAACGATAATACAGATCCTCCCTGAATCGGTTCTCCTTGACCTCACTTTCAAGGTCGCGGTTTGTCGCTGCAAGCACGCGAACGTCGACGCGCACCGAGCGGGAGCCGCCCACTCTGCGGATCTCACCCTCCTGTAGTACACGCAGCAGCTTCACTTGCAATCCGAGACTGGTCTCGCCGACCTCGTCCAGGAAAATCGTGCCGCCGTTTGCTTCTTCGAACAGTCCTCGTTTGTCGCTGATCGCTCCGGTGAAACTTCCCCTGGCGTGTCCGAACAATTCCGATTCGAGCAGCGTCTCGGTGATCGCGCCGCAGTTAACGGCGACAAACGGGCCGTCGCTTCGAGGGCTGTTGCGATGAAGCGCGCGCGCCACAAGTTCCTTCCCCACTCCCGATTCGCCGGTTATCAAAACCGTCGACTTCGAAGGCGCAACCAGGGCAATCTCTTTGTAGACCTCGATCATCTTCGGACTGTGCCCAACAAGCCCGGATGCCTCGCTGTATTCCTTCAACAGAACGGCAGCCGGTTCACCAGGGTTGCGCCCCTTGAGAGCGCGCCTTGCGGTCGAGATTACCTCGTTGACGTTGAAAGGCTTGCTCACGTAATCAAAGGCGCCCTCACGGACGGCTTCGACCGCGGTTTCCAAGGTACCGAACCCGCTGATCAAGATCACTTCAGAGTCGGGGCAGATTGCTTTGAACTCTTTGAGCAGAGCTACACCATTGGTGCGGCCCCCGAGGTTGATATCGCTTACGATCAGGTCGAAGCGCGACTGCCGCACCGCTGCGCGCGCCGCTTCTGCGGTCTGACTCGAAGCGACGCTCCAGCCTTCTTCGGAGAAAATCTCGCTTAACAGATTGCACGTCTCGAGATCGTCGTCGATGACCAGTATGCTCTTCATCGCTCCACCACGATTGAGCCGCCGGCAACGACCGGAGTTTGGCCGCCGGTTTTAGCGCCGGCTGACGGTTCGTTTGTAGCTTTCGACGGTTCGTCCGCGGCAAGCAAAGGCAAGCTGATGCGGAATGTCGTTTCCTTCCCAGGCGCGCTTTCGACGGTCACGTCGCCGTTGTGTTCGGAGATTATCTGTTTGACTATTGTCAATCCCAGACCAGTGCCGCGTCCTTGTTTGGTCGAAAACATTGGATCGAAGATCAGCTCGATCTGTTCCTCGGCGATTCCCTGCCCGTTGTCAGAAAGCTCTACGACCACCACACCGTTGTTCCGCGCAGTTGCCACTCTCAACATACCGCCTTCCGGCATGGCATCGAGACTGTTATTGATCAGGTTGATAAAGACTTGTTGAAGCTGGTCGGGGTCGGCTGGAATCGAGGGCAACCCCTCGCTCATTCGCGTCTGAAGCTTGACATTGCGAGCCACCAACGTCGGCTGAGTCGCGTCGAGGATTTGAGCGAGCAGATCATTCAAGTTAACGGCTTCAAGTTCCGGTCGGGGCCTCCGTGTTGAATCGAGCATCGAGCGTACGATCTCAGTGATTCTTTCGATCTGACCGGCGATGACATCCAGCCGCTTGATCATTCGTTCGTCCCCGGTTCGAGCGCGGAGCAACTGCACGTGACCGGATATCAGGTTGAGCGGTGTGCCTACCTCGTGAGCAAACTGCGCGGCAAGCTGACCCGCCGCAGCGAGGCGCTCGAGTTGTGTTAGCTGGCGTTGCATTTCAAACAATCTGAGGTTTGCGTCTTCGAGTTGTTCCTTGCGCTCGGCGATCTCACCGGTTGCCTCGGAGACCCGTTCTTCCAATCGCCGCTGGTCCAGGTTCAACTGTTCGGTCATTTGACGTATGCGCCCGAGCATTCGATTGAAGCGCGAGGTCAGCAGCCCGATTTCGTCGGGAGCGGTTGGCGCGACTTCAGCGGCGAGATCTCCTTCCTCGGCCTTCGACATTCCCAGCAACAAGTTGTCGATGGGCTTGTAGACCAGGTGTCGAAACAAGAAATAAGTCATCAATGTAATCGCGACGATGGCCAGCAACATCAGCGGCCAGATCAGCCGGCGAAGCGCCGCCGCCGAGCTTTGGCTCTCGTCAAAAGTGAGCAGCACCGTCACGATGCCGAATGGGGTTGGACCCGCTGCGTCGACAACGTTGATCGCGGCGCGCGCATTGATTAGCTTGGTCTGGCCCTGCTGGCGGACCGCCACCACGCGCGGGCCTCCGGTCTGGTCGGTGATTTCATGCTGCTCGCCGGACGAAAGCGGCTCCGTATCTGCTCCCATCCTTATGGCTTCTTTCCAAACATTTGGACCGGCTTTGCTGAACACCCGCACTTCTCTGAGTTGAGGATTGCTTTTGGCGATCGTATCTTCGATCTCTTCCTCGACCTCGGCCCAGTCGGGTATCGTCGTGGACTCCGACTCTTCCTCGATCTTCTCACGTCCCTTGCGGCGTTCGTTTCTGATCTTTTGGCGCTTGATGTGGTGTTCGACTGTGTCCGCAACCCGAGTCGCCAGCAGTTGGGCTTGCTGCCGCTCCTGCTGATCGCTGAGCTTGGTCACGGCAAGATCGGAGAAGTAAACGATGATGGCGAAGACCGCGGCCAGCACGCCGGTCGTCAGGATGGTGGTCCGGGTGTGGAGCTTTTGCGGGGTGAGTCGTCTGCGCCAGAAACTGGATTGCATAAGGACGGGTCAGGATCCCGGTCAGACTTCACGGCTCATTCAACGGTCACCGACTTGGCCAGGTTGCGCGGTTGATCCACGTCGCACCCGCGCCGAACTCCGATGTGATAGGCCAGCAACTGGAGCGGCACGATCGACAGTATCGGTGAGATCAAATCGCTGGCGTTAGGTATCGAAATCATATGATCCACCACCTCCGCGGCTTCCAGGTCGCCTTCGGTCACCACGGCAATCACCACCCCGTCGCGGGCTTTGACCTCGACCATGTTTGAAAGCGTCTTCTCGTAGCGAAGACGCGACGCTTCGCTGGTCTGGTCTCGAGTCGCAATCACGACCACCGGAAGCCGCTCGTCGATGAGCGCGTTTGGACCGTGTTTCATCTCGCCCGCCGGGTAGCCCTCGGCGTGGATATACGAAATCTCTTTTAGCTTCAGAGCGCCTTCGAGAGCGATCGGAAAATTGATGCCGCGGCCCAGGTACAGAAAGTCCTGCGCGCGATGAAACTCGCGGGCAAGCTTCTCGATTTGATCGTCGCAGCCGAGCAGCGTCTCCAGCCTGACCGGCAGCCCGTTCAAGGCTTGCATATGTGCGATCGATTCCGCTTCGCTCAACGTCCCGCGCTTCTGGCCGAGGTAGAGCGCCAGCAAATAGAGTACGGTCATCTGGCTGGTGAACGCCTTTGTCGAAGCTACTCCTATCTCCGGTCCGGCATGAGTGAAGACCGTTCCGTGTGACTCGCGAGTCAGCATCGAGCCTAGCACGTTGCAGATCGAGAGAATCTTTGCGCCCTTTTCTTTTGACTCGCGCACCGCGGCAAGCGTGTCCGCGGTTTCGCCCGACTGCGATATCGCTATCATCAGCGTCTTGTCGTCGATGATCGGATCGCGATACCGAAACTCCGACGCGTAGTCGATCTCAACGGGTATCCTGGCCAACTCTTCGAGCATGTACTTGCCGGCCATCGCCGCGTGAAGACTTGTTCCGCAGGCGATTGCTTTTATCGAAGTGAACTGCCGGAACTCCGATTCGCTGATTTCCATTTCTTCAAGGTAGACCTGGCCGGTCGCTTGCGAGATGCGGCCAACGATCGTGTCGCGCACCGCTCGCGGCTGCTCGTAGATTTCCTTGAGCATGTAATGTTTGAAGCCGCCCTTTTCAGCGGCGATCGGGTCCCAGGTGATTCGCTGGACATCCGGTGAGATCGAGTTGCTCTCGAAGTCGGTTACGGTCACGCCTTCGCGAGTGACCACGGCGATCTCGCCGTCGCCAAGAAAGAACACGTCGCGCGTATGATACAGAAGCGGCGGCACGTCCGACGCGACGAAGTATTCGTTCTGCCCAAGCCCGATGACGATCGGCGGACCCTGCCGTACCGCCACAATCTTTTCCGGCTCTTCCGACGACATTATTGCAAGTGCAAAGATGCCACGTAGATCGGTAACCGTGCGCCGCACCGCTGACTCGAGATTGGGTTCGCCTTGCTTGAGATACTTCTCGATCAGATGAGCGATCACTTCGGTGTCGGTTTCGGTGACGAAGACGTGATCCTCGGACTGAAGCTTGCGCTTGAGCGGCAGGAAGTTTTCGATGATTCCATTGTGAACGACGACAATTCGGCCCGAGCAGTCGCGATGCGGATGAGCGTTTTCTTCAGTCGGCCGGCCGTGAGTGGCCCAACGAGTGTGACCGATTCCATAAGTGCCGTCGAGCGGCTTGAGCCTGATTGCTTCTTCAAGATTGCGAAGCTTGCCTTCGGCGCGGCGAATTGTAAGCCCTCCACGATCGTCCACCACCGCGATCCCCGCCGAATCGTAGCCGCGATACTCCAGCTTCTT
>DATMCM010000399.1:0-53515 GCA_035558335.1 Blastocatellia bacterium
TGACTATCGCACCAGACGCATAGGAAAGAAGCCGCGCTTGGGAGAACGGCTTAACCCGAGGCCGTAAGAAGACAGCAGGAAGCCTAGTGGTGCTGACGTGGTCTAAGTCTATTTCAGGAGGTGAGTGTGATGGCTAAGAGAGGGAGATCATTGCTAGAGAGCGCCTTTGGCGTGAAAACCATCCAGTCGAATTTGCTGACCGGCATTTCGATCCAGGAGGCCGAGCGAGGCATGGCATTGGTTGGCGTCTTGCTGATCTTGTCTTTGCTGCTGATGCTCGGCCTGGCCGTAACATTCACCGCACTTTCCGACAAGTCAATCACCTCGAACTTCAAGAATCTGACGAGCGGATTCTACGCAGCAGAGGCCGGCGTAAACAATTTGCACCGCGTGCTTCGTAACGACAAGTTTATAATGGGCTCCTTGCCCAATCCGCCGAGAATTACACCTGGTGAGCCGACGCTCGACGCGTCCGCTTTTATCACTGCGGCCGAACAGGCTTTCAACAAGCAGGAGAGATTTCCAAACGAAGCGGGCTACCGAACGAAGATAAAGATCAAAGACATCCAGATGCCTTACTCGGCATCGGATTTTGACCCAGCGCATACCGGCAACCGTGTGCAGTTGATAAATCCGCTATATCCTCGGCTTGGTCAAGTCGAGCCTTACGCGATCTCATATCAGCTCGAGTCGGTGGGTGAAGGGATCTCGGGTTTGAACGGCGCAGTGACGCTCGTAGAAGACGGCGTTTTGAACTTCAAGTTGTTGGTCAGAACCGACGGCGGAGGCATTCGGGTTGGCAGTTTTTCGGAGTTCGCATTATTTCTGGATCACTTCGATCCTTACAATCCGGAAGGGCCTTTTATCTATCAAGGACTCGGACCGGGCGACAGGTTCGCCGGCCGAGTGCATACGAACGAGCGGTTTGGTTTCTGGACACCGGCCGATGGAAGCGACGCACCAGCGTTTCGCGGCTACGTGACTCAGGTTTACAAGACAGCGAGCTACTATCGACACGCAGCGGGCTTTCCGCCGCCGCCGGTTGATGCAGACTCTGATGTCGTGGACGGCGTGCTGGTAGCGCCGAAGTTTCTCGCGGGGTTTGATCGAGGAGTGGACCCTATCCCTGCAACCGGTAACGCGTTCGATCAAGCGCGCGCGGTGCTCGATGGTGGCTACGCGCTGTCGGCCGGCCCGCCATCAGACGGCGAGCTGCACAAGGCGCTTCGGCTCGCAAACGACTTGGGCAGTGAGCTCGCCGAGCCAAAGGACCCGACGTCTACAACCCCAACCCTTGCGCAAGGCGTCTATGTTCCGTCGGATGGCGAAAGCCTGTCTGGGAGCGGATTCTATGTTATGGGCAATGTGGACGAAATCACATTGAGCGCGGATCCTTCGGGCAACCGACAAATCATCAGAATCAGACAGGGCAACCAGACAACTGCGATCGTTATCGACATGGACTCAGGTACGACTACCATCGATGCCGGCAACGGCACCCGGACGCTTCGAGGGGTTCCGAAGGACCGCTCGATCGTTGACAACGGAAATCGCGCGGCTGCGTCTCTGTATGTTCGCGGCGACGTCGCGTCGCTTCACGGGCCCGGTCGCGACAATAACGCTCAGCCGATACCTGCGATCGATTCGAACTTTGCTGTGACCGTTACTGCAGGCGGATCTCCGACTGGCAACGCCAGGATTCCCGTCGCCGGTGGAAGCTTGACGCTTACAGGCGACCTGACCTATGAAACACCTGTCGCAGACGCTGCCGGGAACCCGATCAATACCGACGCGAACAACGTACTTGGAATCTTCGCTTCCGGTGGCAACATCAACATCCCGAGCGACGGACGCGCACCCGATAACCTGACCGTTCATGCTTCGATGGCAGCCTTCGAGTTGAAGGACTCGCAGGGGAATTCGATTCTGGGGCCGAATGGAACGCCGTGGGGTGGGCGCGTCCGCTCAGACACCAGCAATTTCGAAAACAAGCCTTTTCGAGGGAACTTCAACCTCGTTGGCGGAATGCAGTCCACTAACTATGACAACTTGGGAGTGTACGACGGCAAGTTCCACGGTTATATGTATAAAGGTAAATGGGACTCACGATACGACAGGGGGCAGTCGCCGCCATTCTACCCCGGCTACGTAGTTGACAGCGGTGGACCCACTGGTGAGCCTACTGTGAAAGCGCAGACCAACAGCCCCCAGGTGTTGTCGTACAAACGGGTCTATTACGGAAGCGCTGCGGTTAGCGGACGTTGACCGACATTACGTGACAGGTCGCCCGGAAGGCTCGACACCAGTTCCCTAGTCCGCGATCAACTCGTCGCTGGCAATATGATCTCGAAAGTCGAGCCGACTCCCACCTCGCTATCGAAGCGAATACTCCCGTTGTGAAGCTGGATCGCTCGGAACGCCTGAGCCAAGCCTATTCCCGTACCGCCCTTCTTAGTTGTGTAGTAGAGATTGAATATCCGATCCCGCCCTTCTTCTCCGATGCCGACTCCTCGATCCGTAATCCCGACCCGAGCCGAGCCATCGGCCGCCCGCGAAGTCGTCACCTTCAACGGGCCTCCCTCGGGCATCGCCTGACACCCATTGATAATGATGTTGAGAAGAACTTGGGTTAGCATATCAGAGTCGCCCTTTATGAGAAGCGGTGCGGGGCTCAGATGGGTGTTGATTGTGACACCCATCTCCTCGGCTTCTGTTGAAGCAAGTGTGGCAACCTGGCTAACGATTGAATTCAGATCCAACGGCTCAAGGTGAATGTCGATTGGCCGCGTGAAGTTCAGGAATGTCTGGACCACTCGGTCGAGCCGCTTGATCTCCGAATCCAGGATCTCGAGGTGAGGCTTAGGGTCTGACGAACCCGAATCGAGCTTCGAGCGGAGAATCTCCAGGTGAATCACCATCGCGTTCAAAGGGTTCTTGACCTCGTGCGCGATTCCGGACGTAATACGGCCCAAATCTGCAAGCTTCTTAGAGAGGTCCCATTGCGACTCGTACTTTCGAAAAGACTCGTAGTCGCGGATGCTCACCAGAACGCCCACCGGCTCACCAGCGTCCTCGATGTATTGAACTGACGCGAGGAGTTGACGCGTCCGTTCGCCGTCAGGAACGAGCAAGGTCCTTCGCGGAATCGAGCGCCGTTCTCCGAACGAGCGCTCTATAACCTCGATCAGCGGGTGATCACGACCGAGAGTCTCATCGATCGGAAGGCCGGTCAGTTCCGTATTGTGTACTCCAAGAATCTGTTCAGCGTCGGGGCTGGCTAGCATCACGCGTCCCTCACGGTTGATCAGAAGCAGGCGTTCCTCTAGATGACTAACGACCTGCCTGAGCCGTCCCCTCATTATCTCAAGCTCGCTGCGTTCCCCCGCCATCCTTTCGCCTAGTTGCCTCAATCTCGTCGTCACTCCGGTGACCATCTGGTCGGGGGGCAATCGTACGCCGCTGCTCGCAGCAGATTCTTCTGCGAGCCCAAGCCGGTCGATACTGGTTGAGATAACTTCCAGCGGCTGCAGTAACAGGTTTGTTGAGCCGATGGCGACGATCGTCGCTCCCAGGATAGCAAGCAGACCGATCACCAGGTTGGTGGCGATTGGATTGAGCAACTCGTTCTTGACTGCAGCTGCAGAGACGCCGATGTGAAGCACAGAAGAAAAACCATTCCTGTTACTCTCAACCGGCCTGGTTCCTGTGTCTCTGTCTTCGATTCGCTCGATTCGCTTTGAGTACTCGTAAATAGGCGCGCCGAACAAGACCCTCGCGAGTTGAATGTACCCGCTCTGCCCAGCAAGCTGGTTCAGGTCGGGCCGGTCTATGTCGCCTATCATATGCTTGTTGGCGGCAAGCTCCCTGTGCCCTTCTTTATCCGCGATTATCTGGCCGCTCGGACTGGTGAGGTAAAGATACGTGATCGTTCGCGAGTAAGCGATTGTTGATTCCATTAAGCCGCGAACCGGCGACCGGTCGCTGACTAGAGCCTCGTAATCGTCCAGTGGCTCGACTGAGCTCTTCTGACCGAGTTCCTGCTGGACCGCGTAAGCGATTTGACCCGAAACCTGGTTGGCCTGTTCGGTTGTCCGGCTGACGATGACGCCCGTCAGATGAGCGATGTTGATGACAGTGGTAACGATTACGACCAACGCAACCAAAAAAGTGATACGCGTGATCTGACGTGCGCGAACGCCGAGGCGTGGCCACCACGAACTACCCGTGTCCGCCGCGGCGCGTTCGAGCCTTTCATCTCGGCGCGGTTGTGTCTCGGCTGCTAACGTCGTAGCCATTTGAAATGATGGATGCTGAAACAAACGGCGATCGCGGTGACCGCTATCTGCGACTTACGATCGAGTTTAGTCCAGTTGCTCCTCGCCGGCCTCTCTGTAAGCCTTCAGCTTGTTGTGAAGCGTTTTCAGGCTTATTTGTAGAGTTTCGGCCGTTCGCGTTTTGTTGTAGTCGCTGCGCGCCAACGTGCCGAGTATGACCCGGCGCTCGACCTCATCCAGCGGCATGCCTATCGGTATTGTCACTGCATCAGCTGTGGGCGATGGTCTCGATCCGCTGATGTGCAGAGGCAAATGGCGCTTGTCGATTATCTCTCCTTCGCAAATGACGACCGCGCGCTCGATGACGTTTCGAAGCTCCCGAACGTTTCCGGGCCAGTTATGGCCAAATAGGACTTCCATCGCCTCTGGTGAGATGAGCCTCGCGCTCTTGGTGTGACGGCGGCTCAACTCCTCGATCATGTGCTGAACAAGCAACGGTATGTCGTCGAGGTGATCGCGCAACGGGGGCAGCTTGATTGTAATGACGTTCAATCGGTACAGCAAGTCCTCCCTCAGCGCGCCTTCCTGGACTCGCTGATACGGATCTTTATTGGTCGCGGCAATGACTCGAACGTCCACGCTGGTCTCTTTGGCCGATCCAAGTCTCCTGACCAGCTTGTCTTCCAGCACGCGCAACAGTTTGGCCTGAAGCAGGAACGGCATCTCGGCGATCTCGTCAAGCAGTAGCGTTCCGTTGTTCGCCAGTTCAAAACAGCCGATCCGCCGGCCGGCCGCTCCAGTGAACGCGCCTTTCTCATGCCCGAACAATTCGGATTCCATTAGCGTCTCGGGCACCGCGGCGCAATTGATGGCGATGAACGGCAGGTTGGCTCGCGGACTGAGCTTGTGAATCGTACGCGCGACCATTTCTTTGCCAGTGCCAGATTCACCGGTAACCAGGACTGAAACCGCGCTGGGAGCGACTTGCTCGATGAGAGTGTATACATCGCGCATCGCGTCCGAGCTTCCCACCATATCGCCGAACGCTCCGTACTGCCGAAGCTGGCGCCGAAGCACTTCGTTCTCACGGCGGGCGCTGCTGTACTCGGCTGCTTTCTTCAGCACTAGCTGAAGCTTGCGCATATCGATCGGCTTTTCGAAGTAATAGAACGCGCCCTCGTCTTTCACCGAACGAATCGCCGCGTCAATCGAGCCCTGTCCGGTTAAAAGAATCACTGCGGTTTCGGGATAGTCCTGGCGGAGGTGAGCCAGGAGTTTGAAACCGTCAATGTGCGGCATGACGACATCAGTGATCACAACCAGCGGGGCGAAGCTATCGACTTTTTCTTTAGCCTCGCGGCCATCGCCGGCGGTCTCCGTAACGTAGCCCCAATTGGCGACCAGTTCGCTCAGCCCCTGCCGAGCGGCCGCTTCGTCGTCGACTATTAGCACGCGTTGATCTGGCATAGAATCGAAGAGTCTAGCACATCAAAAATAAACGGGCCGCTTTGGCCTTGGAAGTCTGCGATTTAGCGGTTAGCCGGTGAGGATTGCCCGAGGTCCCTGCAAGGGTTGCCTCGCAGAGAGCTTTGTTGTCTTCAGCTCTTAACAATCCGAGCGTTGACCATTTATTCGTCGTCGTAGGACCAGCGCTCGATCAGAACGTCCATCTGTCCGCCGCACACCATGCCCTCCGCGTCCTCGTATTCGTCGGCCAGATTGAAATGATAGATGTCCGCTTGGCCGGAGCGAAGAACTTCTCGAGCTTCCGCCCAAATGTCAGCTTCAACACATCCGCCGCCAACCGTTCCGATAAATGAGCCGTCATCGAAGATCACCATCTTCGCGCCAACTTGCTGCGGCGTCGAGCCGCGAGTCTTCACAACCGTCGCCATCGCAGCCTGGGCGCCTTGATCGAGCCGCCTCTTCATCTCCAGATAGATCTCGGCGGCGCTCAATGATCGGCCTTGAACAATCTCTTCTTGCGTGCTCGACATCGTGATGCTCCGTGAGCCCGGATTATATAAGCTGTGCGTCTAAGTTGGGAAGCCAACGAGACATCGCACTTCAACCGAAGCTCGGCGCTGACGCGCTACAATTATTCTCACTGGCGGACGGCCTGAGCACTCCATCATTGAGCCTTGTCGAGTGTCGTCGACCTGCGCTGCGCGTTCAGCGCTTCATCGATCGCCTGCTGCGCCGCAAGGAAGTTCGGCTGTAGATCGAGCGCGGCCTTGAATGACTCGATCGCTTGCTGATTTCGACCAGTGGCGGCGAGGTACCGGCCGCGATTGTAGAGCATACCCACATAGACGGGAATGACCTTGACCTTGACTACATCATCGACCTCGAATCTAACAGAGCCGTCGGCTAGCCCGCGAGTTACGAGTTGCGACTCGCTTAAGTGAACTGGCGCGCCCTTCTCGGCGACCTGAAAGACCAAACCTTGCGGCACAAATTGATAAGTATCCGAGAGCCATTTCGTCAACTCGGCGTCCGCGCCCTCGCGATTAATCGCGAGGTCTTGAGTCACGTAAACGGGCGCCTGGCGCAGGTGGTCGATCACGAACGCGATAATCATCTCGTAAAACCGCGAGTTGATTCGCTGATTCAGCGTGACGTCCCGCTGATAAAGGTCCGGGTCCTGCTCCCAGTGCGTTAAATCTTCGAGAAATGCATCAACCTTGTCGCGAGCCTGTTCGATCATGGCCGGATAAGCTCGCCTCAGATGGTCGAAGTACCACGAGCGGCGAAGCTGGTTTATGTCGATCGCAACTACATCGTTTCGGGTGCGCTCGATTTCATGCACGTAAATCATCGGCGAGTAGACTTGCCAGTCGCGAGTCAGCAACATCCCTCCTGGCTCGATCGCGTTGAAGATGTTCTCAATATAGTCGTGAGCAATAAAATATCGACTTCGGTTATTGAACGGCAGATTGCCAATAAACGCGAGAGTTGGTGCGAGCAACAAGATTAGGGACACCGCGGCAACTGAAGTCTTGATGGGAAATCGGGTGGCGAGTAGCTCGCGGGTGAGCAGCCATTCGCCAACGAACGAACTGGCGACCGCCATGCCCACGAACGCCGGAAGATAGTATGCATCTTTGTCTTCCGCGATTTGGTAGCTGGTGGCATAGATCACATCGCAAGCGATCACCAGGCCTAGGAACCAGAAGGCGGTTCTATCTCGCTTGAACAGAGCGACCAATCCAAGAAAGCATGACAGCAGGCCCACGGAAATGAACCAGGGCCCAAACTCGCTTCCAACCAGCCTTGCGAACTCACCGAGTTCGTGTCCCATCCGTTCCGAAGAAAAAGTAAAGAAAACTTGATACTGCCTGCCGGTTATGTGCCACCAGAACCGTTGAAACGTTTGCGGATCTCCCCAATTCACTGTCGGCGAATGTGATGCAGACAGCGGGAGATAAGCATAGATGCCGAGCCCGGCGATGGAGTAGATTGCGGCCCGGAACAATCTCTTACCTCGGAAGAACGCCAGGCCTTCAGTCGCCAACACCAGCCACGCAAGTGCGGGGAGCATCAGCCCGACGCTCACGTGATGGACTCCGAGCCCAAGGCCGAATAAGAAGGCCGCGACGTTCAGCCAGCGATCGTGCTTGCTGGCGAGGTTGGCTGCGGGTGGCCGCGTCGCATCCAAGATGATCAGGCGGCGCCAGTGAAGCATCAGAAGAAAAATGCCTGTTATCAGCAATGTGTTCAGCGTATAAACTTCGGCTATCGTAGCGTACGCCCAAAGAGTTCTTGAGAAAGCGAACAGCAGACCTGATGCGAGACAAGCTACCAGCCCGATTGGGTGCGCGGCTAGATCAAGAATATTCGACTCGTGCCTCTTGGATCGGTTCGCAGCCGAAGGCTTCTTACCTCTGCGATCTGGCTTTTGTTGGTCGGCTCTAGCTCGAACAAGTCTTGCTGTCAGAAGAGCTTCGGAGACGACCAGCGTAAGAGCCGCCGAACCCAGCGCAGCAAAGACAGCCGACGCGGCATTTACTCGGACCGCGACCGAACCGATGGGAATCAAGGTGGCGAGATGAGCCAGCAACAGGTAAAGCGGAAAACCGGGCGGATGTGCCACGCCCAGTGTTCGTGCGGCTACGATCAGTTCACCGCTGTCAACGAGAGTGACCGTCGGCGCAAGCGTTAACAGATAGGTCGCAAGCGAAACGACAAGTACCGTGCCCGCGCAACAGAGCCGCGCCGTCCGCGATTCAAGCCGAAGCCAGCCCGAACCCACGCTCATCCCTTCGCTCCCGCTTTTTTGTAGCTTGTGAAGCGAACCTTGACCACCACTCGCGTCGAGCGCCGGCCAACGCGTACATCGTCATCAGCCGAAGTGTAGGCGGGAAACCAATACTTGTCGTGGTTCTGAAAGTAGGTCTCGAATCTCGGTGTGCGGTGCGCGTTTTGCTCGGGCAGCGCCTCGCCTGCGACTTTGACGACGCAGAGATCCTGATCGTCGATCCAAACACGACCCTTCAGGTATCGCTCGTCGCTCTTGTCGGGATCAGGCAGCTTCACTCTTGGCTTCACGTCGAAGACATAAGTGTTCAGCTCATCGATGCGTTCTCGGCCCACGTAGCTTAACTCATACTGGTTGAGAGTCTCGGGCGTGATGATGAACTGATAAACGCGCGTCAGATTGTTCGCGGCGTTCGTGCCGATGTATACGCCTGTGGGCAGAGTCGACGTGTTCTCGATGACCTTTTCCTGCCTAGTTCCATCTTTGCCATAGGAGATTTGAGAAAAGCGGTAGTATTTGCCGGTTATCGTCTCCGACTGGCTAACGGTTTCAATTGTAAGTTCGGCATAGTAGGAAAACTCGCGCAGTGCCTGAAGTGTTTCTTTGCCATGTTGAGCTGCGCTGGCGAGTATCTCGGACGGTGATTGTGAAGGATTCTGGCGGGCGCTCGCGCCGGCGAGCCGTGAACTGGCGCTCGAAATCAAAACCGCTATCGTGATCAACAGGGTCAGATAACGCATCGCGGCAGTTTTTCAAGTCAGGGACGCTTTTTAATCTCCGGGGCAGGCGGCTTTACCGGCGCCGGCTTCTTTGTCTCCGTAGACTTTACGTCTTCGTCTGTCGCGGGCTCGCCTTCGTCAGCTACCCTGATTTTACCGCCGAATTTCTTGTAATTCGTATACCTCACGACGACACGGAGGTGAACGCTTGGACCCTTCTTGAACTCCAGCACATCGTCGGCGTAGACATAAGTCGGAAACCAGTATCGGCCGTCGATGTTCTCACGATAGCTCTCAAAGTGCGGGAACTTTTGATTGTTTACCTCGGGCACAGCCTGGCCCGCCACCTTCACGATTTGGAGATCGCGGTCATCTACCCAGATTTTTCCTCGCAGGTAGCGTTCTCCCTTGATGATCTGCTTGGGCTTCACATCAAACAAATAGGTCGTTAGCTCGTCGATCTTCTCTTTTCCGATATAGTCGATCTGGTACTTGGGTAAGTCGTCTGTCGTAAGCGCAAACGGTTGCACTCCGGCGAGGTCCTGCATGTCTTCTTGCGTTAACGAGACTTCGGTCAAGCTGGACGGCGGGAAGAATGTTATGCGCTCGATGCGATTGCTGCGATCATCGAACACGATGTCGGAAGTTCGGCGCATTCGGCCAGTGATTGAGCCCCCCGCGCCGATGGTCATAATGTCGATGTCTTGAGTGAAAGTGTAATTATTGCGCGCGATCTTGTTCTGAGTTTCACCTGCGGTGAAGCGACGGATTATCTCTTCGGGCCCGGGCTGCGAGCCTGTCTGCGCTGTCTGAAAGCCCAACGCCGAACCATAAAGAAGTGCCGACATTATCAACAGACTGGTGGTTCTCGGTAGCATTACATCATCTCCCTGAAACTTGATTCAATTCTACTGTTGGCCCGGTTGAATCCACAAGCGCGCGGTTCTAAGAATGTCTAGCTTGCAATTTGGCCAAATGCTCAATGATCTCGTCAACCGGTCTTCGTAGTTGATGCTGAAGTGTTATATGATCGTTCGCCACGCATTCAACGGCCTTGCGATTTTGTGCTGGCCGGTCACGCGGTATCTGCTATGAAAGTGTTGATCTGCAGCGACGGTTCGGAGCAAGCGCAGAATGCAGTACGATTTGGCGGGCTCATAGCCGAACGATGTAAAGCCGAAACCACGATTCTTGGTATAACCGAGAAACCCGCCGAAGAAGATGCGGTGTTCGATGCTCTTCGCCGCGCGCAACAGCTTCTTAAGGATCGCGGAGTCGCTGCCGAATTGATAATCAAGGCAGGCGAGCCAATCGCTGAGATAGTCAAACGCAGTGGAGAAACCGGCTATGATCTGGTTGTGATCGGAGCCGTAAGGAAGGGAACTCGCGGACCCTTTCTGATGTCGGCGAAGGCCTACAAGATAATCAAAGCGGTAGCCCCGCCGGTACTGGTCGTAATCGGAAACCGCGAAAGCGTGAAACGAGTGCTGGTGTGCAGCGGCGGCGAGAAGTACATCGATCGAGCTGTTGAGGTCTCCGGGGTGATCGCCCGGGCGGCTGGGGCGGCGGTGACTCTGTTCCACGTAATGGCCGAGCCTCCAGCTGTCTATTCCGATCTCATCAAAATGGAAGAGGACATTAACCTCCTGCTTCACTCGAACTCGGGTCTCGGTCAGAACTTGCGAAGAGAGAAAGAGCTTCTCGAAGATATGGGCGTACCAAGTGAAGTCCGCTTACGGCACGGCTTGGTGATCAGCGAGGTTTTCAAGGAGATCCGCCGCGGTGACTACGATCTGGTTGTGACGGGTTCGTCGCCGGTGGGCGGGACTCTGAGGACTTATATTATGGGCAACATCACTCGCGAGATCGTCAATCGCGCCGAGTGCCCGGTCCTGGTTGTACGCGGAGGAGAAGAGCCGGCCGGGCTCGGCCGAAGCCTCAAAGGCTTCTTCTCCGACATCACTCATGTCTTCGGTCATTCAAAGGCAAATGACGAGCAATAACCTCGCTGACAACTCGTTCGACTAGCGCCGAACGAGCGCTCGCGCCCCAAATTCTTCTCCCAACAACCGAGCTAACTCATCGCATGTCGGCATCGACGGTTCATTTGACTGGCGTATTTGATTAGACCGTAGTCTAAGCTGGCACTGCTCCACCTGAGACGATTCAGAATCTAGCGGTAAGACCAACGCGAATACCGCGGGACGAACCCGGTGAGATGTTATTGTTGTTATCAGCGTTGACGTAGTACCTCTTGTCGAAAAGGTTCTCCACGTTCGCCTGAAGGCGCATTTTTTCGGTGAGGTTGAAATAAACGGCCGCATCAGCTCTTGTGTATCCCGGTAGCGTCACCGTGTCATCGATCGCCGCGAACATATCGGTCCGATGAACGATTCCAAAACCGGCTGCCAACCTGGAGAGGAACTGATAGTTATTCCACAAAGAGAAGTTGTGATGCGGCACCTGCGCGACTTGTGCGCCGAGGCGTGCTGCCGTGGTTGCGCTGGTGATGAACGCATCCTGATACGCATAGCCGCCGGCGATTCCCCAGGCTCGGGTGATGTTTCCATTTAATCCGATCTCAAACCCGTTCGTGCGCTGACTGCCGGTTTGGACGATCCTGGTCGGATTGTTCGGATCGGTGGCCCTCGTGTTTGTGCGGTCCAAACGATAGACAGCAGTCGTGAGGGAGAGTGACCGGTCAACATCCCACTTGACGCCCATTTCATAGTTGCTGAACTTCTCCGGTTTAACCTGCTGAGTAATTGTGGTCAGCGATGAGAATTGGTCTCCCGAGCTCGGGAGATAGGAGACGGAGTAGTTTCCATAGACCGAGATGTTGGTTACAGGCTTGAACACCACTCCAAATCGCGGTGAAGCCAGGTTGTCGATGCGACGCAGATTATCACCGTTCCGATTGTTGTGATACCGCAGATCGAAATGGTCGAACCGCAGCCCAGCGACTAACTGAAGGTGTCTGGAAAGATCGATCTGGTCCTGCACGTAAGCCGCACCCAGGTTTGTCTTTAGGTGATTGTCGGCGTCAGTCGCATTCTGGCGAAAAGTAACAGGCGTGCTTATGGTCGGGTTGGCAAAAGGCACCGGGATCGTTGTGGCGGTGTTGTTAAAGAATCCCGAATTTCGGAAGTTATCCGTCAGTTGCCGGCCCAGTTCAGCGCCGACCAGAAATGTGTGCCGAATTATTCCCGTTGACATCGAGTAGGTGAGGTCTGTCTGGTTGAACACGTTCTGGCGCTCTGTCGCGTTATTGTAAGCAGAAAGCGCGACCTGTTTCTCATCTGGCGTAACAGGACCCGGAACATAATTCTGGTACCCCCTGTCATAGGCGCCGAACAGCGTGCGGTTGCGAATGTTCAAGGAGCCGGCCTGGTGATCGATGGTCACCCATCCGAGATTCACGAGGGCTCTTACGTGGCTGTTGGCCGGATTCCCAAAGAAGGTAGAAACGTCGGTGTCTGCGGGTAGTCCTTGAAACGACGGAATTCCCCGATCGGCAGCACGGTTGTCACTGAAATGTTCGTAAGCCAAAGTGATCTTGGTCTGATTACCGGCAAGGATCGTCAGAGTCGGGTTGACCCCGTAGTGCTCGAGATCCACAAAATCCCGAAAACTTCCTGAGTTTTCATAGACACCATTGAAGCGGAGGGCTACTGACTGGCCGAAGGGTTGATCGAAGTCAGCAGCTATTCGCTTGTTGCTGAAAGACCCGCCTTGCAGCGTTATTTCTCTTAACTGGGTGAGACCTGCTTCTTTGGTTACCCTGTTGATAACTCCTCCCCCGCCGCCGCGGCCGAAAATCATCGCATTAGGCCCTCTTAAAACCTCTACTCGGTCCAGGTTGTAAAGATCACGGTAGTACTGCACGTCGTCACGCACCCCATTGAGGAAGAAGTCCGCAGATGAGCTGACCCCTCGGATCACAACCTGATCGCGATTATTCTCGCCCTGATGAGCCGTGATGCCCGGCACGTAGCGAACAACGTCGCCAAGGTTCGTCAGCAGTTGATCCCTGATTTGTTGTTGAGTCACGATGGTGATCGATTGCGGGATATCTCGCAAAGGCGTGGGAGTCTTAGTGGCGCTGTTGATCGCCGCGGTTTGGTAATCAGCAGCAACAACTGTGATCGTGTTGTGCTGTTCCGCAATCTGTAACATGACCGTAAGTAGTTCAGCTCCCGATTTTGTGAGCATCAACGATTGGGCGTGTTCCTGAAAACCTTCCGCCACGATTGTGACTGAGTAGGCGCCCGGCTCGAGCAAGAGAGAGAACTCGCCAAACTGGTCGGACACGGTTGAAATACTGGAGGCTCTGCCATCAATCACCGCAGTGACTCTAGCATCGGAGATCGGGGCACGCGCAGGATCGAGCACCTTTCCTCGCACTGTTAGCCTCGAAGATTGCGCTTGCACCTGACCAATCAGCAGCACTGCAATCATCGTAAGAGACAACACCCGAACCAAACTGCCGGGAACGCTCGCACGTAACACCTCGGTCCTCCCCTTGCCTTCAGTTAGCGGATCTTTCAAGCCCAACGGTCGAGCCCAGCGAACCCCTTGGCTCATAATCGGCAATGACGCACAGTCCAAAAGGAGCGCACTATCCAAGTTCTGAAGTTGAAAGTCATTTTCAAGAATTGACATCGTACAACTTTCAGAAAAAGGTGTCAATATGTTTCTTGGTTCTGGTTGGAACTGGTTGGAACCTCGGTCAGGCGGAATGCGGGTGATGGGTTCTGAAACGGAGCCTATTGTGCTGAGGGAGGATGCTTCCTTGCTGGAGCTGGCGAAACCGGATCTGTGCGCTGGACTTTACACGTTAAAGTTGAGTCGATCCATTTTTAGATAAAGACCCTTGCGAGAAAGCCCCAGCTCCTTTGATGCGCGAGCGATGTTGCCTGATGAGCGTCGAAGCGCCTCTTGAATCATTCGTCTCTCCAGCTCTTCGACCGCCTCGGACAACACTGTAGCAGTCGAAGCCTCACCACGAGACGCGGTCGGCTTCGGCGCGTTTATCGGTACAGGGTCGATTTCGCGACTGGCTCTGATGATTTCTGCCGAGAGTCCGTCGGGCGTGGCAACCGTACCCGACTCGGTGTAAGCGACGACTCGGCGAACCTCGTTGCACAACTGACGCACATTCCCGGGCCAGTCATAGACGACCATCAAGTCGACGGCTTCCTCGGATAGCCTGATCTCGTTCTTTGCAGAGTCTTGCTGGTACTGGTGGAGGTAGTGATTGATAAGCGCGGGTATCTCTTCACGCCGCTGCCTCAGGGGAGGCACTTGTATTCGAATCACGTTTAGCCGATGGAAGAGGTCTTCGCGAAATCTTCCCTCGGTGACGCCGCGTTCGAGGTCTGAGTTGGTGGCCGCGACGGCGCGAACATCGACTTTCAACGGTTGGCTCTCGCCTATGGGATGTATCTCACCTTCCTGGAGAAATCGCAGCAGTTTGGGTTGGAGGGTCAACGGAAGGTCGCCTATCTCATCCAGGAACAGTGTGCCGCGTTCAGCGCTCCGAATAATTCCTTCGCTGTTGGCGACTGCGCCGGTGAAGGCGCCTTTCCGAAAGCCGAACAACTGGCTCTCGATCATCTCGTGCGGCGCAGCCGAGCAATTGAATGGAAGGAAGACGTTCAGACGCCGGGAGCTGCTTGCGTGAACCGCTCGGGCTACCAGTTCTTTGCCGGTGCCTGATTCGCCGGTGATCAAAACGGTCACATCCGATGAGCGAATCTTATGGATTTGCTCAATCACGCTGGTCATCGCGCGGCTTGCACATACAAACCCCGGCAGTTCCACTTGCGACAACACGCGCGCCGGATCGAAGACCTGAGTGCGTCGCGTTTTCATCTTTAGCGTGTAAGTCTCCAGTCCCTGCTCGACGAGGTAGAGCACCGGGCGCAAGTTGACCGCCCCGCTTCGGAATCGCTCGGCGTGTGGTTCAATGATGTGGAGTAGAAAGTTCAACTGCTGGTTGTCGGCGAGCCGGTAGACGTGGTTCTTGCGATACTCGGCGGCGGGCAGTTCGGACAGGAACTCTAACTCCTGGCTTTGGCCTCGGTCGTCGAGCCCGAGCGAAGCCGCCACTTTCAACTTAACTCGGTCTGCAGTCACGTCGTCGCTGAGTAGTTCAGCCACCAACACTGCGCGGCTCAATGCCTGATCGCGAACAATTGCGGCGAGTTCGTGCAGCAGGAGATCGCGTGAGACCGCCGCCTGCACGAGGCGCTGTGCGGTGAATCCATCCAGACACGATGCCAGATCGGGGTTCGAGCGCACGGTCGCTGCCCGGACAGGCTGGGCCGCCGTGCTTCCTTGAGACCGGGCATCAGCGCTCCTTAGCGATGCAAGATAGGTTCTGGCCGTTCGCTCGTTGAGCGCCGCCCCGAGGCGTTCGAAGACTTGAAGCGCCGACTCAGTTTCGTCTATGGCGCTTGGGATGTCGCCCTGACGTTCCAGTAGTTCCGCAAGAAAAATGCGATTGACCGCACACTCGAAGACGTTGCCGCGCAAATCATAGATTGACGTGCTTTGTCCGAGAGACTGAACGGCGGCAGCGATGTGTCCATCTGCGGCTTCCACCTTCGCAAGAGTCCGCATCATCAGGCCCCACGACAGCATGCTTGGCGCGTCTCGCAAGTAGACACGCACGGCCTCGGCGATCTCGCGGGCTTCTTCCAAGTGGCCGCTCAACAGCATCGCATCGGCGAGCAGAAGGCGGGCTTCGGACGCGTAACGAAGACCACCGCCGCGCATGCAGATGTCGACCGCACGGGTCAGAGGCTGCTTCGCTTCCTCGATTTGGCCTTTCTCGAGGCAGCTCAGTCCGATCGTGACCAGAGTGCTGACTTCGATCCATTCTCCGGTCTTCGCCGCGCGAAAAATATTCAAAGATTCTTCGAGCAATCGGTCTGCTTCTTCTATGTTTCCCTTGTGCAGTTGCAGTCTGGCCAGAGTATCGATCGTCGTACCGTACTGCGCAGGAAAGGTCGATTCCTTTAATACCTCGATTGCTCGACCAGTGAGCTCCTCTGCGCGATCCCACTCGCCGAGCCAGATTAGTTTGTCGGCGAGGTTGTTCTGGTTGATCGCCAGGTGCACGAGGTTTCCAGCCTTGTGGAAGTGGTCGAGACACTTGTCCCACGAGTCGAGCGCTTTGCTTGTCGATCCAAGATTGTCGTAGGTGATCGCCAGGTACATATGGGCGCGGCCGAGGAGGTCGTGCTCGTCGCGATCGCCTATTATGGCCAGCGTCTGCTTGAGCGATTGAAGCGAGTTCCGATAATCGCCTTCGTACGCATTGATATAGCCGATGAAAAGATATGATTCTGCGAGCTTTCGCCAGTCACCCGTGTGCCGGTAGTGCTCTAGCGCCGAGGCGTAGTGATCGCGTGCGATGCGAATCTCAGAGAGCTGCCGGTACGCGCGCCCCAACCCGAAGTAACACGCACCGATTCCCGCGTGATCTTCAAGGCCTCGAGCGATCTTCATCGCCTGGTTGAATAACGCGATCGCGCGTGGTAAGTCGTTGCTGAAGGAATATCCCCAGCCCAGACGCACCAGCACCAGCATCTTGTTTCGTTCTGAGAGTCGCGAGAACTCGGCCAGTTTTTCGTACTTGGCTACTGCGTCGATCTGTTCCCGGTACAGGCTGCGCTTCTCAAATGCTTCGCTGAGCAGCGTGCGGATCAGAACCTCTTCCTCGGCTGAACGCGCGCCCGCGCGCAACGCCGACCGCAGATAGTTGGCCGCGTCTTCAAACCGGCTTTCTTCCAGCGCAGCTTGACCGGCCGCTAGCGCATCCTCGCTGCTGAGATTGCGAGCCACATCTCTACTTGCCATTTTGGCCTTTGGAACCGGGGCGTCATCCGAGCAATCTGATTGCTCTACATAACCAAGGACAAGGGTTCCGATACGGGTGACAAGTATTTTTTATACGAACCTGATCCCCAAAATCGTGGGGATTCTATTGGTTGCGAGTTCCAAAGTCAAGAGACCACCAAGCTTAGTGTCCTACAATAGGACAACACCATTCGGTCCGTGTGACGTCTCAGCTATCTTACCAGCCGAGTGACCTTAGGCGGGGCGGGCAGTACCGGCGTTCCGAAGACGAGGCGAGTTGTGCCAATCATCAAGCCGGTCCTACTAGAAGCTGGCGCGTCCGAACTTCGTTGTATTTTCTTTCGAGTTTCGACCTCCTTAACTATGTGGTGTTTTTGATTAACGCAAAGGGACTGTTGTATTCTGAATGACGTCGCTGAACCAACATGCTCACGCCTAAAAGAATCTACGTCGAGGAAATGCTTGATGCCGGAATTGGGACCGACGACGATGTCGCTCAAAACCTGTCAGACCTTCGCAGGATCAATCGGTTTCTAGGGGGCACGCGTGTTGTACTGGACGCGCTGTCATCCAATCTGGCTAACGACCCTTCCGATGGATTGTCTCTTCTTGACGTTGGCACCGGCTCTGCGGATATACCAGGTGCAGTCGCAGGTTGGTGCCGAGGTCGCGGCGTGGCGCCGATGATCGTGGCACTCGATTTGAGCGAGCGAAACTTGAGAGTCTCGCGGAGCCATCTGGGAGTCAGCGAGCAGGTTCAGTTAATTCAGGCGGACTCGTTGAAGCTGCCGTTTGTCGATCGCAGCTTTGAATTTGTGACGGCCTCACTCTTCCTCCATCACTTTGAAGATGCCGACGTCGTGCGCTTGCTTGCAGACTTCTCGCGTGTTGCCAGACGGGCCGTGATCGTCAACGATCTGGTGCGAAACCTTGTCCCGTATTACTTCAGTTTAATCACCGGACCCATTCTCGCGCGGAGTTTCTTGACGCGCAACGACGGGCCAGTCTCGGTCCTGCGAGGCTTCACCGCGGACGAGCTGCAAGATTTGGCCTCGCGAGCGGGCCTGAAGCGCTCCACGGTCCGCCGCGTCTTCCCGTATCGGCTCTCACTGATCGCCGAGCCTGGCGATTGATTTGCATAAATGGTGCAGGGCGACTATGCACAAATACGACGTCATCATAATTGGCGGAGGGCCGGCGGGATGTTCGGCTGCTGCGCGCCTGGCCGCAGCCGGCATTCGAGTCATGCTTCTTGAGAAGAGTAGAATGCTCCGCCATAAGCTTTGCGGCGAGTTCATCACACCAGAGTGCTTCCCAACGCTAAACCGTCTCGGCGTAATGAATCAAGTCATGGAGGCGGGCGCACGGAAGATTGCGCGTCTGAGATTGGTTGGCACAAATGGCAACCAAGTCGAGGCGCCCGTTTCCGAGATATCCAGCAAGTCGCACGCGCTCAGCCTGAGCCGCGCGCGCTTTGACCACGTGCTCTTTGGTAACGCGCGACGTGCGGGCGCCACGTGCCTCGAAGGTCACGTGGTCAAACGATGTTCCCACGACGGCTCGATGGCAACAATCGAAGCGATGTCGCTTGCCGCGGGCAAGATGACGAGATTCCAGGCTCCGCTTGTTATCGACGCCTCGGGCCGCAACACGAGGGTAACAACTGGCCGGAGGGGTGTCGCTCGCGGCTCGCGACTTTTCGGTTTCAAGGCACATTTGGAAGAAGTAGAGGGAATCGCAGGGCAAGTCGAGCTTTATTTTTTCCCCGGCGGCTACGGGGGTCTTTCCTCGATCGAAGACGGACTTACAAATCTATGTTTCATAACGGATGAGACTCGCCTTAAAAAGGCCGGCGGCGACGTCGGTAGTGTGATGCGGCAAACAATGCTAGCCAACGGTCGCGCGCGAGACCGTTTGGCCCGTGCGAAGGCTGAGGGTACTTGGATGAGCGGCGGACCGCTGGTGTTCGGGCGCAAGCGGCGGTTTGAACCTGGTGTCATCGCAATCGGCGACGCTGCAGGAATGATCGATCCGTTCACGGGCACAGGCATACAGATAGCGCTGCGGTCCGGCGAGCTTGCCGGCGAGGCGATCATTGAGTCGCTCGGCTCAGCCTCGATGGGGGACGGCTTCCACGACCGGACCCAATTAGAGGCTGGGGATGCCGATCATCACATTGAGGGATTTGGCTTGGCCGACTCCGTACTCCGACGTTATTCGGCGCGCTACGAACTGGAGTTCGGCAAGCGAATGAAGATAGCAGGACTGCTGCGCGCACCAGCGTTCTCGTTGCGCCTGGCCGGCTTGTTCGGGCGCGTTTTATCAGCGTCTCCGCGCCTGGCGCGAGCGGTGCTTCAAGGAAGCAGGGCCAGCCAACAGGGCGAGAGACTCGACAAGTGTTCCCACTAGCGACCCCACCAACGCGTGCTGCGGCTGCAAAGATTTGGAACTTAGGTCGTAACCGCGCGTGCAGTGAGCCATGCGTATCAAAACTACATATCGTCGGAGGAATGAAGATGTTGAAACGCTTTTATCTAGTCTCGATGTTGGTAGCCGCACTCGGGGTTGGGGTTGCGATTGCTGCAACGGCTGGTGATCAGAAAGAAAAGCAAAAGGAAAAGACCGTTACTGCCGACTCGCAGAAGAGCAAGGAGAAGGAAAAAGAGAAGGCATTTTTCGGACCGGGTAACGATTCCCGAGCATTCTTTGCGGTGCCGTATGGCGAGGGAAGCTACCTGGGTGTTTTCCTCGAGGAGGTTACGCCGGAGCGCGTCAAGGAGCTTGGGTTGAGCGAGGAGCGTGGTGCAATCGTGATGAAGGTGGTGGCCGGGGGCCCGGCCGAGAAAGCTGGCCTAAAGGAAAATGATGTGGTGCTGAGCTTCAACGGTCGTCGCGTGGACAGCGTGCGTGAGCTGCAGCGCCTGTTGAGCGAGACGCCGGCCGAGCGCGCAATCTCGATCGAGGTCTTTAGAGCCGGCGGCCGTCAGACGCTCAATGCAACGTTGAGCAAGCGCTCGAGCGAATTCCAGCTGCTGCGTCCGGAGCTGGCCGATAAAGAGGCCATGAAGCGGGCCGAGGAATCGTTCAAGCACTCGATGGAAGAATTCAAGAGCGAGCAGAATAAGTTCGGCGCGTTGCAGCAGGATTTCGGCAACTTTGTTTTTGCAGGACCGGGACAGCACAGCTTCTTTAGCGGATCGCGTCTAGGCATAAGCGTGGAATCGGTGACAGATCAACTGGCGGAGTACTTCGGAGTCAAGGATGGCAATGGAGTGCTGATTGCGCGCGTGGATGAAAACGGCGCCGGCGCAAAGGCGGGACTCAAGGCTGGCGACGTGATCATCGCAATCGATAACGAAAAGATCGACAGCGTAAATGCCCTTGTCAAAGCACTCTCGAAGAAGGAAGCGGGTCAGGTCGCGGTCCAAATCCTTCGAAACCGCAGCGAGCAAACGGTCAACGTGACAATCGAGAAACGCGAACAACCTCCTGCAGTTCGCAAGAGCGCGCGCGTTACGACGAGCGCGGCTAGTTCAGTCTGAGCCGCGCGCACTTTGTAGGAAGACCAAAGGGAGGAGGCGTTTTACGCCTCCTCCTTTTTGCATGAAAGGATTCTGTCTGCTATTCGGTTCGCGACCTAACCCAAGTATTTTGTGAGAAAGCCGTGTTAAACCAGCGTAACTTCTCGGCTCCGTCCTGCCATGCTATCATCTTTCATATCTACAAGAACTTATGAGCGATTTAAAAGAGCTGGCCTTCCGCTACGATCTCTTCGTCACTCCTGATTGGAGAGATCGGTTTGACACTCTTGTAAACGAAAACGTGGAAATCCCCGCCGAGGGTCGTGTGCTTGACGTGAACTGCGGCACAGGCGCTCACTCGATAGAACTTGCAGAACGGCTGCGCGGTAAAGGCGAAGTAGTCGGCATAGATCCGAGCGCGGAACGGATTGACCTCGCGAGCGCCAAAGCGCTTGCCAAGAAACTCGACGACGTAAAGTTCCAACAGGGAACGGCGACCGCTCTTCCCGTTTCCGACGATGAATTCGACGTTGCCATTGGAGACGCTTCAATGCTTGCGACGGGCGAAATCGAGCACATACTGACAGAAATGATCCGTGTGACGAAGCCGGAAGGCCGAGTTGTGCTGAAGGTAGCAACCCGCGGAAGCTTTGATGAATTCTTCTCGATTTATTGGGAAGCGCTGCTGACTGCGGAGTTAGTCGACGAAGTGTGGCCGAAGCTTGACTACCTGATCAACGAGCGTCGAACCATTTCCGACGTCGAGCTGATCGCAACAAAAGCTCGGCTCAGGAATGTCGATAGCTTCACAAGTAACGAAATATTTATTTTCGAGACCGGCGAGGCGGTTTTCACGTCACCGTTGATCGAAGACTTCTTTCTGGAAGATTGGCTGGCCATCGTACCCGAGTCGCGACGGCGAGAAGTCCGCGACCGAATCGTCTCGATCATTGACAACGATCGGCACGGCGCTCCATTTGAAGTTTCAATCAAAACGACGGTAATATCCGGGACAAAACAAGCGGGTTGAGGGGTCTTCAAGGACCGGAGCCGACATAAGGGCTTTGATCACACGAACGGGAGCTTGCCTGACTTCATGAAATACACCAGATATCCGATTTGAGCGACCACGGCAATTGCGCCAATGATCACTCCGGCAGTAGCTGAGCCCCGCCCTTCCTCGACGAAGTTCCTCTTCAAGGTTCGAAGGGCAAGCGCGCCCAGTATAATAGCCGCGACGCACATGATGAAACCGATCGCTGGGCAAAAGAAGCTCGCGAGTCCGAGTATCAACGCGTTGTTGGCACGTTCCTGTGCTTTGTCGATTTGTTGGTAGTGATCTTCGGCATCGGTAGCCCTGCGACGTGCCAGCTTCTTTTTTGGAGGAGGAGGCGGGGCCGTCTCGGAAAACACGGTGCCAACCTGAGTACCGCAGCTTCCGCAGACTGCCACGCCCACACCGAGCGGCATTCCGCATTCGTGGCATACCTTCTTAATAGATGACATAAGTTTCGTTTTGCAGAGCGGCTTGGGCCGCTCGTCTTTTAGCACAAGTGGAAGGTAGCGTTCAAGCAAGCTTGGCTCTTGTTTTGGAGGGCCCCGGTCACGAATTCTTCGTCCGCTCAGGAGGTTGACACGATGGCACTTGCGGACAATTCCTGGTTATGATAGAAATGAACTACTGAAAGCAGCAATTGAGGTGCCTCCTCAATTCTGAAGTGAGCGGAATGGTAGAGGACGAGATGCTGGATGTGCAGATCTCGTCCTCATTTTTTTGAGATTTGTTGGCCTAACTCGTCACAATTCCCCACTCAACGCTTCTCCGAATGACTTATTGACCGCTCCAGGGTCGTAGTGTAATATCCGATCACGCTGAGGGTGTACTGCAACGTTGGTGATTGACTTGTCAATTTTTTACCAACGCTAATGCAACGGGGGCCGGAAATAGCACTGGAGGGCGCAATGCCCCACACTGATCGGGGATGCAAGATCCAGTGCCGAGGTCACCCACCTGTTTTCGGAACAGGTTCAAAGTTGGCAAGCCACACGGCGAAGCGGTTGCCCTCATGCACACCCCTCAACCTTTCCAACTCGGGCACTTCACGTTCTCATTCCCTGCAAGGTTCGCTTTGTTGACGATCTTTTTGAGCGAGTGTTAGTCTCGTTATTACAACGCGCGGCTGCCGAGCCCTGCGCTCTTGCAAATCAACCGACTAACTGATCCACGGAGCACCATAGAGAATGGCATTGTTTTGGAAGCGCAAGAAGGAACCCGAGTTCATATCACTTGGCCTCAATCGCGAAGCGACCGCGGAAGAAAAAGAGATAGCACTCCGAAGAGACGAGGGTCCTGAGCCCGAGTTCCTCGACAAGTTCAAGGAAGCGGTGGCCTCGACACGCGAGAGCCTATCCGAAACAATAGAATCGGTAATAGCAGGGAAGCGCGAGATCGACGCGGACGTGCTCGATCAGCTTGAAGAAGCATTGATCGGGGCGGATATCGGAGCGCAAACCAGCCTCGAGATAATCGAAAAAGCCCGGCTGGAAATCAAGCGGAACCAGCTCAACGACGTTAGCGAGTTGAAGCGGCTGATTAAGTCCGAGCTTCGTGCCATCCTCGATAAGGCAGAGCAGAATCGCAAGCGCGGAACAATAGCCTCGGAAACCGAAGTATCGCTCGACATCAAGCCATATATGATCATGATTGTAGGCGTGAACGGCGTCGGCAAGACGACCACGATCGGTAAGCTCGCACATCGCATCAAGAGCGAAGGCAACGAAGTGCTGATTTGCGCGGCGGACACGTTCCGCGCCGCTGCCAATGATCAGCTTGCGATATGGGCTGAACGTTCGGGCGTTCCGCTCGTTCAGCAGAAACCGGGCACGGATCCGTCAGCCGTCCTGTTCGATTCGATCGGCGCCGCCCGAGCGCGCAACGCTGATGTATTGATCATAGACACCGCTGGCCGCTTGCACACCAAAACCAACCTCATGCAAGAGCTTGAGAAGATGCGCCGCATAGCGGGGCGTGAGATTGATGGCGCGCCTCACGAAGTTCTCTTGATCATCGATGCAGTCACCGGCCAGAACGGGTTGGAGCAAGCTCGCCAGTTCACTCGCGCAGTTCCGGTCACCGGGCTCGTGTTGACGAAGCTGGACGGCACTGCGAAAGGCGGGATCGTCATCGCGATAGCCAAAGACCTTGGGATACCGATCCGCTACGTCGGTGTCGGGGAACAGATGAATGATCTGATCGAGTTTTCGCCTGACGCATACATCAACGGGTTGTTTGATTAAAACCCGTCCGCGCGCCACTGCTCCGTACTCGTAGGCCACGATCGCCGTTCACTGCCACTCCGCCTATTTCCTCGCGCTCAGCATCTCTCTCAGTCTTTGCTCGCCGAGTGGCGCGTCGGTGTTGGCATCGATCTTGAAGCTCGCTTTCATTTCCTGCCAAAATCCGGCCTGATACCGAAGGTTGATCAACGCGATGATAATCATGGCCAGCAGAGCGCCGAGGCCCGCCATTGTCATGTCCTTCTGCGCGTCCCATACGTCGCCCTGAGATCCGAGGAAAGCGAGGCCAGCCGCTGGGTCGACATTTGCCGCAGCGAGCCATTCGATGATCTCGTAGACCGCAGAAAACGCGAGCGTCACATCAAACGGAAGGTAATAGCCCCAGAAGCCTTTCACACGTGTGACGCGGAGAAAGATCTCTCGAATCGGATACGCCAGCAATAATCCAAACGAAAAGTGTACGAGCCGGTCGTACATGTTTCGGCTCGCTCCCAACCAATTCTGCAGCACGTCGCCGAATGGAACCTCGGCATATGTATAGTGCGAGCCAATTACGTGAAGGATCATGAACATCGTAATCAGTCCGTACGACAGGTTCGACAGTCTGAAATACCTGCCGGTTAAGACGATTATCGGAACGAAGATGAAGACCAGGTAGTTCTCAAGCAACCAATCATGACGATAGGTAGGGTTGATTGCGGCCCAAACCCAGACTGCTGCGAAGATAACTAGAAGCACCTTGAGGTATCGAGTCATAGGCTCTCCCATCGAAGACGTGCTGCTTCTCAGACCACAGGCAAGTGTGAGCGGGTTGTAATCAAGCAGATGTGCCGATCGTTTCAAGGTCACTGTACTCGATCGACGCGCGATCTTTCCTCTCCTCGACAATCATCCGCATCCCATACCTTGGCCGCAGTGTGATCATCGGCTTCGTCTCGACGCGCTGACCTGGCGCCAGTCGCATATTCCACGCCTGAGCTATCGTCGCGATCAACAGCCCGCCTTCCATCCAGGCAAACTGCTCGCCGATGCAAACGCGCGGGCCGCCGCCGAATGGGAAATATGCGAACTTGGGGCGAGCTTCTCGCGCTTGTGGAGTCCAGCGTTCAGGGTCGAACTCGAACGGGTCGGGATAGTATCGAGGGTCGTGGTGCATTACCCAGGGGCTCATGAGAACAATTGACCCGGCGGGAATGATGTATTTATCCACGGGATAATCCGTAAGAACGCGACGGCCCAACGTCCAGGCTGGCGGATAAAGTCTCATCGATTCGGCGAACACCATCTCGGTGTAGCTTAATCGCCCGACATCATCCGCACTTGGCCGCTTGCCCGTGAGCGCGGCATCCAGCTCGTCGTGCAGTTTCGCTTCCACATCTGGATGTTGGGACAGCAAATACCACGACCAGGTAAGCGCGTTGGCTGTAGTCTCATGTCCGGCAACGAAAAGAGTCATCGCTTCATCGCGAAGCTGCGCGTCGGTCATTCCGGAACCGTCGCCCTCTTCGTCCTGCGCGAGAAGAAGCATCGACAGAAGATCGCCGCGATCTTCCTTGCTCCGTCGGCGCTCATCGATAATCCGGTACATGGTTGCGTCAAGCCGCTGCTTTGCTTTCAGCCAGCGAATGTTGCTGGGCAACGGAAGCTTTTGAAGAAGCCCCGAAAAAGGCGTCGTTATTCTGTCGAACAACTGCATGACATCCGTGAGCGCTTTGCCGATCTCGCTCGCCTCGGTTTCAACGTTGGCGTCGAACAGGGTCTTGCCCACTATCGCAAGAGTAAGCCTCATCATCTCCTGGGAGATGTCGAGCGTTTCGCCTGAACGCCAGCGATTCCGGGTTTGCGTGCCGTAGTCGGTCATCACCGACGCGTAGGCGTTGATACGCTGTCGATGAAATGCCGGCTGCGCTAGTCTCCGCTGACGACGATGAAACTCACCCTCGCTGGTCAGCAGACCCTCGCCGAGAAACTTCTTGGCCATTTCCAGGCCGCGGCTCTTGACGAAGTTCCGATTGTTAGTGACCAGCACATCTCGTACATAGTCGGGATGGTTGAGAAGATAAATGTCTTGCGGGCCGAACTTGAAATGGACGACGTCTCCGTATTGGCGCGCGGATTCCAGCAGGAACTTCAGCGGGTCACGCCGGAACATCGTCAGGTGACCGAAAAAGGGTTTTGGCTTCGGGCTAGGGAAATGCTCGACTGATGGCATTCAGGACTCCTGAAACGCGAGGCCGGTCGAAAGCATTATGCACACAGCATCAAGGTTCTGGCTATCGCTCAGCTTCATGACGCATAGCGGCGCTCAACGGTAAGGATAAAGATCAACGTGCCGGTTAACCCAATCGCGCACGCGGCGAAAAAAGGAATTGCCGGATTGAGCCTCCACAGGAATCCGCCAATCACCGAGGCCGGTGTGATCGAGAGGCTGCGAGTAAGATAGTACAGCCCGACCGTCCGCCCGCGGCGAGTGGGGTCCGCCAGATCCACGATCATCGACTTGCGCGAGGGCTCGCCAAGCTCCCTCAGCCCGCCGATCACGAACGCCACCACCAAAGCCGCGAAGCTGCGCGAAAGAACCACACTAAGTGGAAAGATCGAGAAGCAAATAAAAGTCGCGACCACGAAGGGCTTGCGGCCATAACGATCCGCGAGCCTGGCCGCGGGAACATACGCCGCGATCGACGTAGCCATCTGGATTCCCACGAGCACGCCAAACTGCAGCGAGCTCACGCCTGTCACGTTTGTGACGTAGAGCACCACGAATACGCTGACCATCCCTTCGCAGGTTCGGATAAAGATGTCCGAAATAAGCAGCCGCTTGAGCGCTTTGTGCATGGCGCGAAATTGCACGAGGAAGTTAATCGACGCCGAGACGCCGGCATCAAACTGAATGTTGTACAACCGCCGTTGGGTGAGGATCGCAATCAACGCGAGCGCGGCGGTAATCAGAAGCGCAGTCCGCATTCCTCGCATCAATCCAAGCCTGGCGATCAGAAGTCCGCCCAGTACCGGGGACAACATCACCGGCACGCGCTTCAGGATCGCTTGTACGGTGAAGCCCATAGCCCGTCGATCGCGAGGCAAGCGTTCCGCGATCATCGCGAACATCGCCGGCGAAGCCATGCTCGTCCATACCATGCCGAACGCAAGACCTACAAACATAAAGGGCCAGCCTGGGCTGAACGCGTAGATCAAATAGCCCGCAACAGCGAGTCCGGCGAACACCACGAGCGCGCGACGACTACCTATGCGGTCAGAAATGGCGCCGCCTGGATACTGATAAATCGCGTCGAGGAAATCACGCGTCGTTCCGAACAAACCGATTACGGCAACCGTGGCTCCGAGCGCTTCGAGATACTTCGGAAGGAAGCTCTTCCACAACTCTTCGCCCGCGCCAAACAGAAAGACCGCGAGCGACATGACCAGGATGTTTCGTTCAAGCCCGAGCCCCTCTCGCAATCCGTCATACAATACCTTCGCTCGGCCACTTTCTTGTTCGCCGATTCGCATATTATGAAGAGAGCGACTATACCCGAAGGATTCAGGCGAGGGCTTGGTTCCCCAGCCCGGTCTAGTTTTTGGGATTGGCGGTCTACCTGATACGCGCCGCCTTCATCACGACACGCCGATTCCATCAGCCGCGGGCTTCGGTAACCTCACTATCGGCATGCGCTCGATTAGCGTGGCGTAATTCTCAAGATGCGTCCTCGGACTGGGTCGGCGACGTAGGCGGTTCCCCTGCCGTCGGCTACGACGCCCCGCGCGCCGGTGGTGGTCGGCACGACAGCAAGTCTGCTCAGGCCACCGTGGTTGTCAACCTGTGCGACTGTTAGCATCGCCGCCTTTGATGCGGCTGCATAAAGCGTTTGCTGAGTCTCCGCGTAATCGATGTTGTCGAGTCCATCTCCAGTCGAAATGGATCCGACAACTTGACCTCCGTGAGCCACGTCGAGAGACACGACGCGGTCGGAACACGCGACGAAAAGAAAGCCCCGCGCTTTGTCCAGCGCGAGCCCGCGCGGTTCGTCACAGCCCGAGCGCCACCGCGAGACTATCTCGCGGCGGTGTAAGTCAATTGCGATCGTCGCTGCACTCTCCTCAAGATTCGTGTAGAACATGCCGCGTCGGTCGTCGACCGCATAGCCTTCGGCCGAACCGCCAAGCGAGAACTTTTTCTTTGGTTTAAGTTTCGTCGGGCTTGATGCGTCGAGAATCGTGATCGATTGATCCGGCGAGGCTATTCCAAGCGGTGGAGCACCCCTCGTCACCCATATCTCTTTAGTTGGTGCGACGTAGACAACACCATCGGGAGCTGCCGCGAGCCCATCGGACGGAGACGCAATGCGAATGCAGTCTCCGAGCTTGAGCGTCTCGGCATCGATTATGCAGATTGTCGAATCAGCCCGGTTGCCCACATACACAACCCCTTTGCCGATGCTGACAGAGGTTGGGCCCAAAGGAACCGGCTTACCTCGTAACTCAAACTCCGCGGTGTGAAATCCGGTGATCTTCGTCATCTCGTCGGTCTTGCCATCGATTACGACGACGCCGGCCAGGTTGCCGGCTGGGACCCAAAGCCTTCGCGTCGACCGATCCCACGCGAGTAGTCGAGCGTCACGAGCCCATTCGCGCCCGGCAGTGATAGTTCTTTTGTGCTGAACTGGGGACTCGAGGGTTGCTCTGAACCGCGAGAAACCGGCACGCCCATGACCACGCCAATTCTCCCTAAGGCTCCGGCGTAACTCAAAGGCATGCTCGCAGCCAGGAAGAAGCAGCTCGCCGCTAGTGTGATTGCGATGAGCTGTCCAGGTCGCTGAATTTGACTAGAAGTAACCGTCTTATGACCCGTGCGTCGATAACTGTTTATCATGTATCCTCCAATTGTTTGAAGTAAGTCGGTCTTCCTCAAGCGCTCAAACGGTGCGCCTACTGAACATCATCGACAGCCTCGTCTCGATTGCTCGAAACGAACCCCCGGGCATCGCGGGACGATTGCGATTCTTGTCTCCCAATGGATTCGATACTTAAGTTAAGTGGGTCGTGTTCCGCACAAGCACCATGAAAAGCCCGAAACAATCCGTTCCGAGCCTCTAATCGATCTGCGCGAGTCTTAGTCGGCAATACTCGTACAAGGCGTCGTAAACGATGAACTGTTTTTCCAGAACCTCGCGATCGTTCTTCAGCCCCAGGTGCCTGAAGCCCTCCGCAATCGCTTTCAGACCAGGCGCTTCCGGCTCGCCATAAAGGTCGGTGCTTACATCTGCGCCGTGCACGATCCTGGAAAGAAGCTTGATAGCGGTGTCTTTGATTTCATATTTGTCCACGATGGCCTCGAAGCTACATTTCCCAGAATGATGGCCGAGTTCTACTCCGGTCACATCGAAGGGGGTTGCAGATTCGCGAGCCGACACCTCCATTACGTGCTCGGGCGGAACGAACAAGAATTCTGCCTCGGGATCAACGAACTTTCTGATCAGCCAGGGACAGGCAACTCTGTCAACCTTCACTCGCTCTCGGGTCACCCATTTCATCTTCGTGATTCCTCCTTAGTTCGCCCACACGAATCGGCTCCTTCCAACGCCGGTCGTTAGATGAAGGCCGACTTCGGTTCCAGATAACGCGAAATCAGTGCTGCTTCACTACGGCATCGTAGACAACCATTTTCGACACTGGACGGCCATCTTCCTGCTCTTCGGGCGTGTAGACGCGATGGGTCCTCACGTCCACTGCAAGGCTATGCACTTTCTTTTGAACTGGAAAATCTTCGAGCTTGCTGAAGTGATTGGCGTCGTCTTCGTGAAAGACCGAAATAGCGCCGCTGGAACAAGCAACGTAGATGCGTTTCAATCCAGGATCGAATTTGACAACGTCTCCTCCAGCCGCGGTGGGCAAGTGAGCTATAGGTTTGTGAGCGTCAAGATCGAAGACAGTCATCACGTTGTTGCCTTCGCATTGAAGAAACGCGCGATGATGTTCGGGATCGAGCGCCATCCCGTGATTGCCTTTGCATTCTCCGACGGGGTAACGTCCCTCCATTTTGTCGGTAGACGGATCGATAACGGCGAAGAGGTTTTGATCTTGCAGATTGACGTAGACCTTGCGCGCCACGGGGTCGTATTGCGGCATACCGGTCTCACTCTCAAAGTGCAGGGTGTTGATGATCTTGTCTTCTCTTACGTCTACGATCGCCACGGCGCGCCCCCGCTCGTCTGACACGTAGAGTTTGTGATAGGGCTCGGCATAAGTGCTGCCATCAGGCTTAGCTTCGGTTGGAAGCTTCTTGACGACTTGCATCTTGTCGAGATCGACTACACCGATCTTGTTTTCATGCCAATTTGAAGTGTAGACCTTGTTCACGTCCGGAGCGTATTCGACACCCTCGATCCCCGGCACGTCGGGAATGGCCTTTACTAGCTTGTTGGTTTTGAGGTCTATGACGTAGAGAAGACCCGCGCCGAGGTGAGCCGAGAGTAAGTAATCATGCTTGTAATCGATGGTTAGAAAGTCGAACCTCTTGCCCGGCGGACCAGGCAGGTCGAAAGAGTCGACCTTCTGCAGTGTTTGGCTGGGTGCCGCGGGCGCAAAACAAATAAGTAACACAACGATCCACCAGGCTCTCGACAAATAGACGGACACAACCTTGAACATTGAAACCATCCCGGCTCTCCTTTTGGGGTAATCACTGATGTTGCGCTCCGTTTGCCCTTAGCGATCAAAATCGGCAAGATCCGTCATAATTCGGCGAATCAGTGTCATCGGTGGTCTATGCGTTCGGAAATCAGTTTGCTAGTGCCCCATAGACCACGGATGACACTGGCGCGACGGATTTGCGCGGATACCAACTTCGGAGCGTAGTTGGCCCTCACTTGCGTGCAAGCGATTCCTCAGCTCGACGGTTCGTCTCTTCCCACTTCACGTTTTGCATAAAGGCGTCAACGTACTTCGCCGCCGCCGCGCCGTAATCCATGTGATAGGCGTGCTCATACATGTCCAGCACCAGCAGCGGGCGGCTCATCGGCGCGTTGTGCATATGATCCCAGGCCCAGTAGTTGTGAAGCTCGCTGGTATGCGCGTTGTAAGCGAGTATCGTCCAGCCCGAGCCTCCGCCTAGCGCATTCGCGGTCCTCTTGAACTCTGCCTCCCATTGTTCATAGCTGCCGAACCATTGCTTGATCAGATCCAGCACCGTGCCCCCAGGCTTACCGTCGCCACCGAGGTTAGCAAAGTAGTATTCGTGAAGAACAACCGAACCAGTTCTGACCAGTTCTTCACGCTTGAGATCACCGTAGACGTAAGCAGGCAGGTCCTTGTCTTTCATCATCGCGTCAAGGCGCTGCTCGATAGCATTGAGCGCTTTGACCGCACCGCTGTAGTTGTTTTCGTGGTGTGAACGGATCAGCTTTTCGGAGATGCCCTTCAGCTTCGCCGCATCAAACGGCAATGGTCTGGGTTGATGTTCACCTCGAAAGGCTCGCGCAGCCTGAACAGCATTCGGCGCATTTGTACTTCCCACTGCATCTGAAACTGTCCGACTCGACAATGCGAGTCCCGCGATTCCGACTCCGATTCCTTTCATCGCATCTCTTCTCGTAGAAGTTTGCATTGGTTTCTCCTATGGGTTACCTGGCGCTCACGCGCAGATCGTCGAAGTAAGTCACCGAATCGGCCTTAGTCCAGAGCCCGACTTTGCCGGCCTCTTTGAAAGTCTCATCGGTCGCATCGAATTTTTTCTCGTTGTCGTAGTAGCAGGTGATGTGGTCTCCGACGCACTCAACACGCAGTTCGTGCCACTCGCTCGAAGCGACTTTGACGTTAGCGCCGGCGAATTGGACTCGTCGGCCGTCGACCACATGATAAAGCCTGTAATTGTTCTCCAGCGCATTAGCGCGGACGATGTAATAGTTGTTCGCATCTTTCAACCGAAACACCATTCCGGCTGCTCGATCTACCTCGCCGGAGACCGCCTTGAACTTGACGCTCATCTCAAGATTTTGGAACGAGCCGTCGTCTGCGATGGCTAGCGGAAAGCGATAGTCGGTCTTGTCGGTCGAGATCTGCGCGAGCACGTTTGGCTGCGACGGCGCCGACGGATCGGCTTTCACAACCCACTGTCCCTTAGCGCCCTGGCCAGTTAGCGCGTCGTGAAACCTGGCAGGAATCTTGCCTGCAGCCTCAGTGTCAAAGCTGTAGAGGAACTCTTTGCCCGCTGACTGAACCGGGGCGGGCGCTTCAGGCACAACCTTGTTCTCTGGTCGAGGCGATCCGTCTTCATCCCCGTCGTCTGCTCCACTCTTGCTGCAGGCGGCGACAACCAGCACCAACAGCGCCAATACGCTGAAGCTCAATTTGAGTCCGTTCATGTTTCACCTCTTCGAGTGCCGGCTTTATGGCGACACCCTTGCCTGGCCGTTTTCCAGCGGAAGTTCCACTGTGAAACGGCTGCCCTTGCCATCGGCGCTTTCGACTCTCACGCGACCCTGGTGGGCTGTGCAGATTGATTTGACGATCGAGAGTCCAAGCCCCGCGCCACCCATCTGTCGCGAACGAGCTTTGTCGACGCGATAGAAACGCTCAAAGACATGCGCGATTGCTTCAGAGGGAATTCCTACCCCGCTGTCGGCCACTTCGAGCACTGCGCTACCATTGAGCGCGCCAACGCTGATCTCCACCTTGCCGCCTTCAGGCGTGTACTTGATCGCGTTGTCCACGAGGTTGACCACGATCTGCTTCACGCGGCCCTGGTCGCCCTCCACTTCAACAGGGCCGCTGGCGGCGCACTTCAACGCGATTTGCTTATCCTCAGCGAGAAGTCGCATTTGATCAGCCGTGTCCGTGACAAGTTCGTTGAGGTCGAATCGCTCGCGCGTCATCAGAGCTTCGCCTGCGTCGAGGCGCGAGATTGCCAGCAAGCTCTCGACGATCTTTGAGAGTCGTTCGGTTTCTTCAAGAGTGCTCCCAATCGTTTCGCGAAGGTCCAGTGGCAGGTCGGGCCGCTGAGCGATCCCTTCGAGTTCTCCACGCAAGACGGTGAGTGGAGTTCGCAGCTCGTGCGAGGCGTCCGCGCTGAATCGATTGACGTGCCGAAACGAGTGCTCGATTCGTGCAATCATTCGATTGAGCGCGATTGACAGTGCCTCAAGCTCGTCGCCGGTCTGGGCCTCGGGTAGTCGCTCGCTCAGATTGCGGGAAGTTATCTGTTCTGCAGTGCGAGTGATCTCGCCCACCGGCGCCAGCGCGCGTCTCATCACGACGTAACCGCCGGCAATCGCAACCGCGACAACAAGCGGCAATCCGACTGCAAACGTTAGAAGCAACCCGTGCAGGACGCTCTCGCTCTGCTTCAACGGTGCACCCGCCTCGATCAGGAATCGGCTTCCATCACGCGAGACAAAAGGGAGCGCGCATATCATCAGCTCAGCGCCGCCTAACTGGCTCTCTACTCGCAAGGAAGTTTGCGTGTGGTCCGTTTCCGCTGCAGCTACGTTCTTTGGGTCGAAGCTACCGTCCTTGGGGAAACCGGACTCGTAGAGCGTGCTTCCGTTGCCTCGGGTCACACGGACGAAGATGCCGTTTAGTTCTGGCGCTAAGTGCTCCTTGATCTCGTCGGCAACATACTCCTCGCCACTTACGCCGATGTTGACTAACAACCGGTCGCCGATTTGCTGCGCTTCCTTTGTAAGCGAGTCCCTCAACGTGAGTTTGAGGTAGCGGCTGAGCCCGAGGTACACCGATGCGCCGAACAGCACGAGCAAGCCCGCAAGCAGGCTCGCGTACCAGACCGTCAAACGAAAGCGAATCGAGCGCCTATTCATGAGTCCGCCTCGTCGCTTATCTTGTATCCGACTCCGCGCACGGTGTGGATCAGCTTCTCTTCGCGACAGTCATCCACCTTGCTGCGCAGGTGTCGAACGTAAACGTCTACAATGTTGGAAGCTCCGTCGAAGCTCTGATCCCACACGTGGTCGATGATCATCGTCCGCGACAGCACCCGCCCGGCGTTGGCCATCAAGTACTCGAGCAAAGCGTACTCTTTTGCAGTAAGTTCGATGCGCTTGCTTGCGCGCCTGACCTGTTGCGAGAGGCGATCGAGTTCCAAATTTGCCACCCGCAGAACGCTTGGGCGATCAACCGAACCGCGCCTCAGCAGCGCTTTGATCCGCGCCAGCAGTTCGGCAAAGGCGAACGGCTTGGTCAAATAGTCGTCGGCACCTGCCTCAAGGTGTTCAACCTTGTCGACTAAAGCGTCTCTTGCCGTCAGCATCAAGATCGGCACGCGATGATCTGCGCGGCGAACCCTGCGAAGCAACTCTGTACCGCTCAGGCCGGGTAGCATCAAGTCCAAAACGATCAAATCATAGTCATATGTAGTCGCGAGTTCCCATCCGGTCAGGCCGTCGATGGCGGCATCGACCGCAAAGCTTTCCGCGGTCAGGCCGCGCACTATGAACCGCGAGACCTTTTCTTCATCCTCGACGAGCAAGATGCGCATGAACTCCTTCTTTCCGCGAAGCTAGCACTCTCAGATTAATTGAAAATGAAGCCCGGATGAAATCTTATTCAGAATCGAATCTGAGCGCGTACCTCGGCCGGCTGATCCTGCGTGCCTTGCCTACCTCTGACATTTTGCTATAGATTATGCGGCGCTACAGTGGACCATCGGAGCGATGTTTCGTCTGGGACGTAACGCCATCACTTCTCACATCATTGCTTTCACAATGCAGGAGGCCAGAATGGCAAATGCCAATCGGTCGCGCCGGAGCACTTCGTTCATCGCGCACGCAACTCGAGTCAGCAGACTTGTGACGTTTGTCTTTATCGCCGGCGGACTGCTCGCGATGTTGATTCACGCACCGGTAGCCCGCATGGAAGCACCCGCCGTCTATGCGATCAAAGACGCTCAGATCGTGACCGGAGCTGGCAGGACCATCGCGAAAGGCACCGTTGTGTTCCGAGACGGCTTGATCACCGAAGTCGGCGAGAACGTCAAGATTCCGGCGGACGCAAGGATCATCGACGGCACGGGAATGACCGTCTATCCAGGACTGATCGACTGCTATACCAGCCTCGGACTTGCTGCGCCCGCCCAGCCTCAAGCTACGACGGGAGCCGGCGGCAGGCAAGCCGCGATTGCCGCCGCGGCAGCCGGTCAAACGCCTCCGCCTGAAGCACGCCTCGGCGACCCCTCGTCATCGGCCGCCGATCAAGTTAAGCCGGGCACAACCTTTGAAGATGCCCGTTCGGTTGGGGTCACTGCCGCGCTGAGCAGTCCTCGCCAGGGGATATTCGCTGGCCAAAGCGCGCTGATCAACCTGGCGGGCGAAGAGGCTTCAAAGATCGTAGTTCGCGCGCCGGTGGCGTTGACCGTCCAATTCAGCGCCGGCGGAGGATTCGGGGGCGGATATCCAGGCTCGCTGATGGGGACTGTCGCCTACATCCGACAGTCGTTCTACGATGCCATTCACTATCGGGAAGAGATAGATCGCTACAAGCGAGTGAAGCGCGGCGTGAACCGGCCGGATTATGAAAAGAGGCTTGCGGCTTTGCAGCCGGCGATCAACGGGGAACTGCCGGTGCTCTTCGTGGCGAATAGCGACGGTGACATTCGCCGCGCATTGATGATCGCCGATGAGTTCAAGCTGAAGGCCATCATCGCAGGCGCACTGTACGGCTATCGAGTTGCCGATCTGCTCAAGGCCAAAGGCGTTCCGGTGATCCTTTCAGTAGATTTTCCAAAGCGCCCGGCAGATCTCCCGGATGATGAAGACGAAACGCTGCGCGTGCTGAGACAGCGCGAGGAAGCGCCGAAAGGCGCAGCGAAGCTGGCGCAGGCTGGGGTGAAGTTCGCGTTCACCGCCGGGTCGCTTCGGCCACAAGACTTCATAGCCAACGTCCAAAAGGCTGTCGAAAACGGGCTGTCGAAGGATGAAGCTCTGCGCGCGCTGACGATTAACGGAGCCGAGATCCTGGGCGCGGCGGATCAACTCGGGACGATCGAGGTCGGTAAGATCGCTAACGTCGTCGTCGCAAGCGGGGATCTTCTGGCGAAGGACACCAAGGTCCGGCACGTCTTCATCGATGGCAACGAGATCGAATTGAAGAAGCCTGAACCCGCGGCCCCGCGAGGCGGAGGGGGCGGGCGTCCGGGCGGCGCAGCGGGCCCGGCAGTTGATCCGTCCGGGAGTTGGTCGCTTTTGGTCCAGTCGCCGCAGGGAGAGATTGCGGCTCAGTTAACTCTTACAAAGGATGGCGAGCAGATTACGGGGACGCTGGGCACGCCGATGGGAAACGTCGCGATCAAGAGCGGTAGGATGAATGGAAACCAGATCCGGTTGACCGCAACCATCGACATGGGCGGTCAATCTGTTGAGGCAATCATAAGCGGCACGATAGAAGGTGATTCAATGCACGGCGCTATGGTGATGGGCGCGATGGGTTCGTTTGATTTTACCGGCTCGCGGCCCAGGTGACCGAGATTGCCGACTGCCGATTTCCGATTGCCGATTGTGGATTGGCAGACGGGTGAATCGGCAATTGGAAATCGGAAATCGAAATTTGGATGGGGGAATGATGAAAAAGATGAAGGCGATTCTGTCGACGCTTGTGGCGACGGCAATGGTTGCTTCGGCGCCGGCCCAGACGGGAACCAGCGCAAGACTGGCTGCCAGCGCCGGTTCTACGGGGGCTTCAGCCGCGCCAGTGGAAACGCTGATAAAGAACGCCACGATCATGACCGCCTCACATGGCACGATCGCAAACGGTTCTATACTGATTCGCGACGGAAAGATCGCCGAGGTAGGGTCAAACCTTAAGCCACGTGATCCAAACGCTCGGGTCATCGATGCCTCAGGCAAGTACGTCACGCCCGGAATAATTGATTGTCACTCGCACACAGGGGTCGATGGAAACGTAAACGAGGGCTCGCTCTCGGTTACATCGATGGTTCGAATTCGCGACGTGATAGATCCGTACAGTCCTGCCATCTATCGCGAGCTAGCCGGCGGAACGACGACCGCCAACGTGCTGCACGGATCTGCCAACTCGATCGGCGGACAGAACGCTGTACTAAAGTTCAAGGTGGGAAAGCCGGTAGATGTGTGGCTGATACCGGAGGCGCCTCCAGGCATAAAGTTCGCGCTTGGCGAGAATCCGAAACGCTCGAACAATCAGGGGATACCGTCAACGACGCCGCGCCGTTATCCTGCCACTCGCATGGGCGTCGAGGAGACGATCCGCGATGCGTTCACCAGGGCCAAGGATTACATGCGCGAGTGGCCGGAGTACGAAGCGAAGAAGGCGACCGACAAGACTGCCATCCCGCCCAGGCGGGACCTGGCGCTCGATGCGCTTGTCGAGATCCTTCAAGGCAAGCGAATGGTTCATTCGCACTGTTATCGGGACGACGAGATTCTGATGCTGCTCAACCTGAGCGACGAGCTGGGCTTCCACGTACAAACTCTTCAGCACGTTCTGGAGGGCTACAAAGTCGCTAAAGAGATTGCGGCGCACAAGACTGGCGGGTCGACCTTTTCTGATTGGTGGGCCTACAAGCTCGAAGCATTTGATGCGATTCCTTACAATGCGGCTCTTATGGCCTCGCGCGGAGTCATCGTCTCGCTAAACTCCGACTCCGACGAGCTTGCGCGAAGACTCTATCTGGAAGCAGCGAAGGCGATGAAATACGGCGGAGTCGGCGAAGAAGAAGCGCTGCGGATGGTTACTCTCAACCCGGCGATTCAACTTGGCATAGACAAACGAGTCGGTTCGATCGACATAGGCAAGGACGCCGACCTGGTGATCTTTAGCCAGCATCCGTTTTCGGTCTACACAGTTCCTGAAATGACGATGATCGAAGGCGAGATCTATTTTGACCGCGCTGAAGATCTCAAGCAGCGCGAGGCGATGAAGCGGGAGAAAGAAGACCTTATCAAACGCGAGCGCGAGCAGCGTCAGGGCGGACCCCGACCACCTCGCGCCGAAAAACCTGATGTGCCGCAGCCTCGGCCGAATGAAACGGAGCACCAACGCTGATGGAGTCAACAATGAAAACGAATAGACCGCTTTCTCCGATCGCTGCTTTCATCTGCACGTTGGCGCTGGGCTTCCTGGCGAGCGCCGGCGTTGGCATTGTTTCGGCTCAGGGGCCGAGCGACACATATGCGATCAAGGATGCGAGGATTGTCACCGTGACCGGGCCGGTGATCGAGAACGGGACGGTGGTGGTAGCTAACGGGAAGATTGCCGCTGTCGGCGCAAGCGCTTCAATTCCGGCGGGCGCGAAGATCATCGACGCAAAGGGATTGTCGGTTTATCCGGGAATGATGGATTCAGATACCGAGATGGGTTTGACGGAGATCGGGGCTGTATCCGGCTCAGTCGATACAAACGAGATCGGTGATAACAACGCGAACATTCATGTTGACGTCGCAATCCATCCCGACAGCTCGCATATAGCCGTGACTCGGGTAAATGGGGTTACGACTGTGCTGACCGCCCCACGCGGCGGGTTAATCGCCGGACAGAGCGCTATTCTGGATCTGGACGGCTGGACTCCGCGCGAGATGGTTCTGAAATCACCGGTAGCTATGCACATCAATTGGCCCGGTGCCGGGGGGCGAGGCGGAGAATTCGCGAATTTCGGGCAGCAGCGCTCGATCACCGAAGTGCGCCGCGAGCAGGATAAGCAGATCGAGAACTTGAAGAAGATTTTGCGCGATGCAGTGACTTATGCCGACGCAAAAGACGCCCGGGCGAAAGATCCGAGCCTGCCGAAGCAAAACGTCGACTTGAAGCTGGATGCATTGATTCCGGTCGTGCGAGGTCAGATGCCGGTAGTGATAAACGCCGATCTCGAACGCGACATAAAGAATGTCATCGCATTTGCTGATGAGATGAAGCTCAAAGCCATTATCTCGGGTGGCGTCGAGGCGTACAAAGTCGCAGATCAGCTCAAGGCAAAAGGGATTGCCGTGATAGTGGGGCCGGTGCTGCGACTCCCTGCCAAGGAAGACGATGGATATGATGCCGCATTCGCCAACGCCGGGTTACTGTCGAAGGCTGGAGTAAAGATAGCATTTCAGACAAACGATTCCGCATACTCAAGGAATCTGCCCTATCAAGCAGGGATGGCTGCGGCTTTCGGCCTACCGAAGGAAGAAGCGCTCAAAGCGGTGACGATTTATCCGGCAGAAATCTTTGGAGTCGCCGACCGCGTTGGTTCGATCGAGAAAGGCAAAATCGCGAATCTCATAATCACCGATGGTGACCCGCTGGAGATAAGAACCCAGATCAAGCACGTGTTCATAAACGGACGCGACATACCGCTCACAAGCAGGCATACGGAGTTGTACGAAAAGTACAAAGCAAGACCTTAGCGTTGAGACTGGCTTTTCCGGGGCTGAGAAATTCAGTTACACACCACCGTCGCGCAGCCACGTAGACTCCGCTGGCCGACTTGAGTTTTCCCGCTTTTTCAAGAACCTAATACTCCGTTTCGGCGACTGAAACCGGCCATTCTGGCTGGGAACCAATTTTGCCCGGTTTGTTCCTATGCGAACCGAGTTGAGCAAGCTTCTTTGGGAAGTCGCGCGTTTGGGAGACGGAGGCGGGGTGACCTATCATCTCGCTGCAAGCCTCTCGCCCGAAGAAAAGGCCGTATTCGAAATCGGGCTGATCGACACGTTGACTCGGGGAACCGCGGACCAGCAACGGCGCGTGAGGCGCGCGCTTCTCAATTGTGGCTATGACGAGCAATGCGCGCGCCGTGTAATGACGGAATCGGTCACCGACCGCGTTCGAGCTTCGACGCTTCTGCTTTTGCTGCACCCGCAACCAGGGAGCAACGCAAACGAGCAAAGCAGGGCCGCCGCCCGAAGCAAGTGAGTATCTGGACTCGGAATGGATTTTGAACGGGAGGACCGCCGTCAGTCTCACTTCTTATGAAGCAAGATACGACCCTCGTAAGTTGTCAGAGTGAGCCGCGAACCGCCTTTTAGATACCTTCCCGAAACGCCCTTCGTTCCTCGCGATGAGCCGGTCAGGCTGGAAAGAAATCCGCCGAGGTTGATGTTCTCGCTTAGCGCCCGTGCGTTCAGAGTGAATGGCGTTGATGCTGGCAGTGTCACATCGAGGTCGCCTCTCATCGACTGGAAGCTGTAAGACCCGCCCTCGCGCAACTCGCCGTCGAAGTAGATGTCTCCGCTTGTCACCTTGACATCGATTGAAGGGCTGCTGACTCTTAACAACCGGATGTCGCTATCGATCGAATTCACGCTGATGTGACCAGTTACTCCCTGGACTTCGATATTGCCGATCACGTTTCGCAACACAAGGGAGCTCTCTGCCGGCAGCGAGACATCAAAGTCGGCGCGCCCCAACCGGAAGTTCCGCTTGACTGAGACGGTGATATCGTCACCGATCATGCTGTCTTCGATTGAAACCGAGGGCGCCGCATCGGCGCGAACTGAGACCGTCCTCTTGTCCCACGAGGCCACGCGGATTCGGCCGTTCACGTTCGATATAGTCAGGTGGGCCTCGGACCGCGGACTGTAAGTTCGCTCGAACCTCCCGGAAGGGCAGGCGACGCCAGTGGCGACGACCAGGAGCGACGCGCACAGGATCAGGATTGATGAACCGAACGCCGCTGGCCTTGTTCGTCTACTCTTGGACTTCGACATCACTCGAACCACCGGACCTCGCAATAGAAGTGTGATGGGGCACTAAAAGTGTTCGAACCCTTCAAGCAAGCGAACCTTCTCGCGGTATGCGTTGAGCATCAACTCCTGTGACACGTCATCCGCCGGGTTGTCATTCAACTGATGGCGGCATTCTGCCAGGCATTGATCGACGTAGAGAAGGTTGCGTTCAAACGCCGAGCGAAGCTCGGGGTCCCACTCGACTTTCCGCAGCTCTACCGATTCGCTCAGCTGGTTGATCTGCTTCTCGATCTGTTGAAGATCGGAATTCGACAACGGAGTGGCTTCGATTCCTCCAACTCCAGCGGCGAGCGGCGCGACGTTCTGAGGGGCGGACGCGTCCCGGCGTGAAACTAGAACGGCAGCGGAAAGCGCGATGATAATCGCCGCAGCGGTCGCGGCCATCTGAGGCACCGAGAGGTTGAAGTGACGAGTCTTCAGCCAGGTCCACCAGGGAAGCGCGCCATGCCAGGACCCTCGATGTTCGGCTACGCCGGCCTGTATTCGAGACCACACTGCGCCTGATGGCGCGTGCTGAGGTAGCTGATGACTGAAGTGAACTATTTGGAGCAAGTCGTCCCGAACCGCGCGGCATGGCTCGCAGCCGGCGAGGTGTTGTTCGAGTTTCACCTGCTCGCCCAGCTCAAGCGAGCCATCGATGTAATCCGAAATAAGTTCCTGACACTGCTTACAAACCATGATACCCATTCACTTTATCTAACCGCGCCGCCTATCGTCGAGCTCACTGTTGCTTTGTCAAAAGCTGGCGCAATCGCATTCGCGCCTTATGGAGCTGTGACTTCGAAGTGCCGACGCTTACTTGCAGAATATCCGAAATCTCCTCGTGCTCGTAGCCTTCCACATCGTGAAGCACGAACACCGTTCGATAACCCGGGGGCAACTCACCCACTGCCTTCTCAAGCGCCAGTCGGTCCACCATCGAGATTCGCCGCGTGCTTTGAAGCGGTGTCTCGACAACGTTGGTGAAGTCGCCTTCTTCGCTGGTGTGCTCCAGCTTCACGCCGCGTTTGCGAAAATGCATCAACACCTGGTTGACCGTCAAGCGGTGGAGCCAGGTGGTAAACGCCGAATCGCCTCGAAAGCTGGAGAGCTTGCGGTAGACCTGGAGGAACACCTCCTGGGTCAAATCCTCCGCCTGCCCGTCGTTGCCAAGCATCCTCAAACAAAGCGAGTAGACTCGCCGGTGATGCTGTTCGTAAAGCTTTTCAAACGCCGCAATGTCCCCAGCCGCAGCAGCCCTGGCGAGTTCCAGGTCCGAGGCGGCGGGGCTTCGTTCGGCGGTCACGCTCATTATCAGCGCATTCGTGATTGAAGCCATTGCGTCAACGCTTGTGATGCGATGGCCGTAAATCCGGTTGCCTCAGCATTATAGCATTCAGAGCGCAGGGATTGAGTGTTGTTTTCGGGTGCAGGTGGCGGGAATTGTGGCATCAATCGAGTGAAGGAGTAGACCTCATCCTTCTCCGTCGGTGATGGCGGGACTAGTCATAATGCTCAACCGCCGACTTTAGTGGCCTTTGGTCAGTTTAGGCTGGCTGAGACTACGGATTTGATGGTTTGGGCGCGCGCCCAGTCGTGGTTCGAACGGCTCCTCCTGCTGTATTGCTGATCAGCAATCGAACGTCGACCCGCCCACTGAGGTTTTGCGAGGTAGCGTACGTTGACTCGGATGCGCGGTAGCCAGGTGGTCTTGGTGCATCGTAGCCGATCGCGAACATCCGCATGATTGGAATGTTGTTCCTGTCGGCAAGATAGCGCTCGACCGCGTCCGCTCTTAGCTTACCCAGATTCTCTTTCGCTCGCGCCGTCCTTGTCGCGTCGCCGCGTCCGATGATCTCGAGAATAAAACCGTTGCGATCTGTGATCTGCGAGGCGAGTGTGTCCAACTGGGCCATTCCTTCACTGGTGAGAAGGGCGCTCCCCGGTTTGAAGAATACCATCGCGGTGCTTCGCAAAGTATATTTGTCGAGGTTCGCCCTCAGATCTTCTACGCTTTGCTCAACCCCGGCGACACGTGAATTCGCTTGCTCGGCTGACGATGCGGCGCGATCCGCCGTAACCTGGGCCCTCTCAGCGCGTCCGCGAACCTCGTCAGTGCTCTTCTTGGCGTCACCGATTTGCTGGGTGTTGCGGCGCGCAGTCTCTTCCAGCTCACCCGTGCGGTTCTCGAGCGGTGTGACGCGCTCGGCAACTCTATTGCGCACATACTTCTTGGTCGCGCACCCGGACTGCACCGCAACCGAGAAGGCCAAAAGCAGGCACACAACAAACGGTTTTGATTTCATTGTTCCTCCAGAAATGGGCAACTTGATACTTGCCGGATGGCAAGAGCCATACACCATTAAAGTGGCTCAGCGAGCGGCGTGCCACTTGTTACGACTTCCATTGAACGGGCTTCACTGTCAAAAATCGACGCCTCCCCCCCGTGGCGTGATCGGCCCTCTGTAGTAGTTTCCAGGGCGACGGAAAAAATTACACCCCGGCCCTGTCTTTGCAGCAATTTCCCCGACGCTCGAAGTCACTGTTTCGCGCAAATAAAGAGCAAACAACCGTTTAGTGCACAGGGGGAAAACCGTTGACTGCCTGATCGGGTGTTGTAGAATCGAGCCTTAGTCCAGTCCCTACCAGCGCGAGCCACCCCTGGAACCGCCGCATCAAATGTATTCTCTTTTCAACGTTCTAACTCAACAGCATAGCGGGGACATCGCTCCGCTGCGATGCAATGAGCAGACGATGATTCGGCTCGCGAGATATTTCGAAGACCTTGTGACTGAGAACAACCTTGGGGCACTGGTAGTCGCAGGGCGATGTCCAAACGGGCATCCGTTACGAGAACCGGAGCGTCTCGCAAGACTCGCCGCTACCGCTCGGCGGGTATATATGTTCTGCTGCGATCGCGACTGCGGAGCGAGGACTTGGGAGCCGATTGCGACCGAGAGCCTGGTTGTGCTTGAAGAGATGGGACACCATGCGCTGGAAACCGGGCCGATCGTCATATTCATCGAGCCCGGCTCTTGTGGATTGCTGGCGTCGCGCGCCGTCCCTGGTGACGAGGATCGAAACGCTACCAGCTACAGCGTTGTTTGGACCTTTGATCCCAACGTTGTGTTGACCGCACTCAAGTACCTGATGGCCCGATTCGGCGTTCAGAGACCTGAGGAAGGGGAGATTTTCGAAACCTTGCTGCACTCATGCATGCCGTCCGGGCCCTCGCAGCGTTTGGCGTCGGCGTTTACAACCAAGCTGACAATGTTGGTGCAGCGGCAAAACGAGTTGGAGATTGCAACCAAGCGGATCAGCGCCGCGATATCCAGCACGCTCGACCTGAAGTCGATCCTGCAGTCGGCGGTTGAGGAAGTCTGCCTTGCGGCCAGAGCCAGGCGGGTTGCTCTCGTGCTTTGGCCGGAAGGGACGGTTTCGCCGGAGGACATGACCGTCTACGAGCGGCATGAGGACGCGCTTTCCGGCCAGATGTTTGGCGCGGTCAAAGACGACTCGCTCACGAACGAAGGCTCCGCATTTGAGTTGAACGCTTCCAGCCGGCCGCTTGAAGTGCCGGTGACCTATCGCGAAAACGTGATCGGCGAGCTGGTCGTCGAAGACGACCTCCCCGGCCGCGACTGGGAAGATGAAGAAGTGATGATGGTCAGGACGGTATCCGATCAGCTCGCAGTCGCCATCAGTCACTCGAGGCTTTTTCGGCAGATGCAGACCCAGGCTACTACCGATAGTCTTACAGGGCTCTCCAACCACGGTTCCTTTCAAGCCCGTCTCGATCATGAGCTGAAGTTGGCCGACCGATCCCAACATCAGGTTTCGCTTATCCTCCTCGACCTGGACCAGCTGAAGCGCATCAACGACACCTACGGGCACGTCGCCGGCGATGCCACGCTTTGCCACGTTGCTCAGTCGATGCGGTCTGTAGTTCGCGAAACTGACATGTGTGCGCGGTACGGCGGCGAGGAGTTTTGCGTGATCCTTTCGCAGTGTGGTCGCGAAAAGGCGATTGACATCGCCGAGCGAATACGTTTAGCGATCTCTTCCCATTATGTATCTCGCGTTGGTCAGGTTACCGCAAGCTTCGGGGTTGCAACGTATCCGACGGATGCTAAGGCTAAGGAAGAGCTGGTCGAGATGGCGGATCGCGCGATGTACCTCGCGAAGGCTTCAGGGAGGAACCGCGTTCGCACGCTTATGCACCGGAACAACCCGGCAGTCGACGCGCTTGTAACGTAATCCGCCAGACAGCGCGACTCAATTCTCACTAAAGCGCTTCAGCAACCGAATCTTTCCAATCGAAAACTCCTCACAGAAGTTGAGTTCAAGGTCCCGATTCAGAGCGGCATTCGCACGAAAACGCTCATCCAGCGGATCACCTTCCTCGATTATGACCGTGAGAACATCGGCGGGAATGGTCTCGCCAATCTGATGCCAGCGCTCAGTTCCTTCGTGAATGAGCTCCCTAAATCGCAACCCGCCCGCCGATACAAGCGGACCCAGCGCGCCGGTGTTCATCAGCGTCACTCCGCGCGGCGGCTGCGATTTCAGAAAAGCCGAAACCCTGGCCAACTCACGCGCGGGCCGCGCGTTGACCCCATTCCTAAAGCTTTCCTGGTAGATCGCAAGCTGAGAAGGTCCCTCTGAGATCAGATAACAGTACTGGGCCGCCACGATCAGGCAAACCGTCGCCGCTGACCAACGCCGCGCTGTCCCGGATGCAATCAAACTGGCAGCAGGCGCAAACAGCGCGATCGCCGGCAGGTGAAGCAGACCATAACGAACGTTGTGCAGACCGAACGCGCTCAACGGAAAGATTTGAATCTCTCCGCGATAGAGACTCGCGGCGTGAAAGAAGAACGGCACAAGCAATAAGATCATTGGCGCCCACTGAGCAAAGCATCGGCGCCGTGCCGCGACAGTTCTTGTCAAACCGGCGATTCCCAGCAGCAAAACCAATGGCCCGGCGCATACAGCCGCGGCGGTCAGAATCGTCACCAGGTCCAGCCCTGCGTGACCGACAAATATCCTGGACCATCCAAGGTTCGCGCGGTTCTGAAGATAAATACCACGCGCTGAGTTTGGACCCGTCAGGAATTCGAGCGCGTTGCCGTAGATCGCCCAGTTGTGCCAGAGCCAGTAAAGCGGACCCGTTGCGACGATCGCGGTGAAGAGTGACGCTGTACAGGCTCTCGACTTGAAGTCACCGCGTGAAGCAAACGCGACTATCGGAATAGCCAGCGCCGCAACCGGCCAGGCTTCATAGCGCGAAAGCGTCGCTGCCGACATCGCCGCCGCCGCGAAAACCACTCGACCGCTCGCTTGATGCTCGTTCCACCTCTGCAACAAACAGATCGCCGCCAGCAGCGCTGCCATGAAAACCGTTTCAGTCATCGGCGTCGCTTGCATAAACAGAGCGCTCGGGTTTAGTACAAAGATCGCGACTGCGATCGCGGCAAGGATTCTGGAGCGGCTGTTTTCCTTTCCATAAAAACTCCACGCGAGCGAGTACAGCGACACCGCGGCAATTACGAATGAGATCATCGAGATCACGCTCCCGGCCACACCCGTTCTCCACATCCAATCGTTGCTTACCAGCGGCAACATCATCACCGTTTGCAGCGGCAACCACGGTGAGCCGATCTGAACGTAGCGTTGCCAAAGCGAGTCGTCCGGCGAGTCGACAACCTTGCGCGCGATGTTGACGTGCGCAACGCCGTCGCCATAGTGATTAGTCTTGTCCTGAGTGAAGAAATAGAGAAATGCACCGAGCGAAAGGAATGCAGCGATGCCGGCTACGAGAAGCCAACTGCGATCCTGTTTGGGTAGCACTCCGTGCTCATCCCGCAAGTCGTCCGTCACAGAGGACCTGCACGGCTGCCGGCTCTCACAAGTGCTTTCTTGTTGTGTTTGAATCACTTTATCCAGGAGGACCAGCAGCGGGTTTGCCGCTCGCGCGACGTTCAGCTTCTTCAATTACTCGATGAATCGCGTGTACCTCTTCGACAAGCTGTTTGAACATCTCGGGCAATAACGCTTGCGGGCCGTCGGAAAGCGCCCGTTCCGGATGGTTGTGAACTTCGACCATGATCCCGTCGGCGCCGGCAGCTATGGAAGCGCGCGCCAGCGGTATCACTTTGTGACGCTTGCCAGTGCCATGCGAGGGATCGACGATGATCGGAAGATGCGAGCGATTCTGTACGGCAGGGATGATCGATAGGTCGAGCGTGTTCCTCGAGTGATCCGCAAAAGTGCGAACGCCTCGCTCGCAAAGGATCACGTTGTAGTTGCCCTCCGCCATTATGTACTCGGCGGCCAGCAGAAACTCGTCGAGCGTTGCCGACATCCCGCGCTTTAGCATCACCGGCTTGCGAGCCTGGCCGACCCTTCGCAACAACGAGAAGTTTTGCATGTTTCGCGCGCCCACTTGCATCACATCGGCGTACCGTTCGACAAGGTCCGCAGTTTCGGTATCCAGCACTTCGGTTACTATGCTGAGACCAAACTGATCCCGAGCTTCAGCGAGGATCTTTAATCCCTCTTCGGCAAGCCCTTGAAACGCATAAGGCGAAGTCCGAGGCTTGAACGCACCCCCGCGAAAAAGCTTCACTCCGGTTGAGGCTACAATCTCGGCGATCTCCATCGTTTGTTGAAGCGATTCAACGGCGCATGGCCCTGCGATGATCGCAGGCTGCGCGCCACCGATTTCAACGTCGCCGACACGCACGATTGTGTCGTCGTGTTTGAGGTCACGTCCCACGAGCTTGTATGGCTTCGACACCCGGATGGCTTCGGCAACGCCGGGCAGGTTTTCGAAGTGAGCCGGATCGATAGCACCTTGATTCCCGGTTATGCCGATGGCCGTTCGAGTCGCCCCTGGCATCGGGTGTGGCTTGAATCCAAGCTCGCGAATGATTTCCAGAACCGCTTCCACCTGAGCATCGGTGGCTTCGGATTTCATCACGATTAACATCGATTAGCTCCAACGTACCTGTCGATTCTCTCGGCCGGTCTGTGCGTCTCTGTGTCGCGGCGGTTAGATGGGATCACCCACTTCGCTCACCGCGGAGTCGCCGAGACGCTGAGAGCTGCTCAGTGTCACATCCGCTCCGGAGCTTCAATTCCCAACACGTCGAGCGCTGCAATCAATTGCCGGCGAACTATCGAAGTGATCGCGACCAGCAATGCCCGGCGAGCCGGGTCCGGCTCAGAAAGGATGTGATAGTTGTGATAGAACAAGTTGAACCGCTGCGCGATCTGGAACGCCCACTTCGCAATGACTGCCGGCTCGAGCGCCGCTACTGCGGATCGCAACGTGTCCGGCAATCGCGCCGCAAGATAAACCAGCGCCCACAGATCATCACCCCCTTCACCGGCAAACAACTCGGCAATCCGCTCGCGCGAGACCGTTGCGAGATCAAGTGAGCCGGTTTCAATACCCGCATCGGCGAGCTTGCGAAAGATCGAGTTAGCTCGCACCACCGAGTACTGGATGTACGGGCCGGTCTCACCCTCAAACGCAAGCGCCTCCTTGAAGTCAAACGATATGATCGAATTGCGCGTAAACTTCATCAAAAAGTACCGTAGCGCGCCGACTGCGATCTTGTGCGCAGTTTCGTTTTGCTCCGCGTCGTTCAATTCCGGATGCCGGTTCGCAACTTCGGCCAGCGCGTTAGCCTCGAGCACATCGATCAAGTCGTCGATCTTGACGCCGAGCCCTTTTCGACCTGACATTCCGATCGCGCCACGCTTCCGGTCCTCTTCTGAAAGCCGCTGCCCCAGCTGCTCGACAGCAGCCGGCGTGAGCGCGACTTTCTCATAAGCCAGATGCGCGCTGCGCTCGACTCGCTGGTCGTGATCGACCGCCATCACACCGAGCTTGACGTAATGTTGCGGGTAAGACTGGCCGATGTCGATCACGTTGAAGTAAGCGGCACCGCTTCCAAACTTCGGATGACCCGGATCGTTTTCGCTCGGGTCTGTCGTTGTGACCCACGCGACGTGTCCGTTCGAATAGTTGTAGAAGTGCTTGTAATAAAAGTCTATATCGAGCTGACCGAGTTTCCACAGGTGAAAAGCGATGTCCTTGCCGGTATACGTTACGATGCCGTTCGAGCGCACGATGACTTTGTCCGCTTCGTGTTCGCTCTCCTCATCACTCGCATCTTCTTCCTCTGCGGCGCGCATCACCCAACACCCTGCGAGCCGTCCAGAAGTTGCAAGCTCGATCGCCCCTCGATCTTGGAGCAGGTTGAAAGCCCTCTCCCAGATGTTCAGATGAAGCACGTCCGACTCGCGCGGAAGCACGTCGTACTTGATTCCCACGCGCAGCATCGTCTCCAGATGGCAGCCCAGCACCCGCCGCGAGATATAGTCAGCCATTTCGTACGTCTGGCCCTCGCCCCTCTCAAGCTCGTGCAGCGTGTCGGTGCGAAGCTGGAGCCGCGACTTGTCTTCTTCGTAGAACTGCCCAACTTGCGCATACAGATCCCAGCAGTAGTAATCGAACTTCTCCTCGATTGCTTTGATCTGATCGAGCAGCTTGTTTTCGATGTGCTTGAAACCTACGACCACGTCGGCGACTTGCACACCGGTATTGTCGATGTAGTTCTGCACTTCGACCGTCTCGCCGACGGCGCGCAGCATTCTGACTGTCGTGTCTCCGAGCACCGCGTTGCGCAGATGGCCGATGTGCGCGGCTTTGTTTGGGTTGACCGAGGTGTGTTCTACGATCAGCTTGCCGCCGAGTTGTGCCGTAATCGGCTCAGATTCGCGAGCGGCATTCATCAAGTATCCGGCGCGATCGAGGTAGACGTTCACGTAACCCGCGCCTGCAACCTCGACGCGCGCAATGCCTTCGCTTGAGCGAATCTCTTCGGCCAGGCGAGTCGCGATCTCTCGCGGGTTCTGTTTTTGACCGGTCGCGGCTTTCAATCTCTTCGCCAGTTCAAACGCGACAGGAAAAGCCAAATCTCCGAGCTCAGTTCGAGGCGGCACCTCGACGGCGATCTCGGTGAGATCGATGTCAAACAGTTTGTTGATTGCGGCGCGGACCTTCTCGCGCGTCGCTTCTTGAATCGTCATACCAGATATTGGCCCCTGCAATGAAACCCTTGTTTTCGGTGAGTGATCGAGGCGAGAAGCATATCAGTCGGGACGCATATTCCGAATACCTATAACAACCGAAGAATCGTGAAGCCTTCAGCCTCCGCTGCATCCAGCAGCCCAGCGTCGGCTCCCACGAACACTCTCGCGCGGGTGCGATTCGAGCACCAAACAAGTGCTGCCGACAATTGAAGCGCATCGGCTGCCCTTAACCGATGTACCGCAAGCAGGCGCTCAGCGCGCTGGCGGACTTCTTCAGTCGGCTGGATTTCGTTCCACCGGCTCCGAAGATATTCGAGCCTGCGCAACGCCCGGTTTCTTGCTGCCGGCGTTAGGTCGCCATCGCGTGCCAATCGGTGAAGGGAACTGATCGCTTCCACGATCGTTCCCCACCATACCACTTGGCGCGAGTACACTCGGGCTGTCTGCTGCGACCTTGTCGTCTGGGCTTGAAAGCAACACAACGGCACGATGCCGCTTGTGTCCCAGAATGCCGTGAGCACTTCTGATGATTGAACCTTCCTCCGCGGCTTAGTTTTCATCCCTTTCCTCTTTCACAACTCGGCGCATAATAGTTGGCGAAATGCGCGGAGCCGGCGTGCTCCAGAAAGAGTCTTCTATTGCGCCCGCGCCAAGGTGAACCTTTCCTTTAGCGGCCAACGCCAGGAGCTCATCGTCCAGATGCGACCCATGGGTCAGCGGTACTATCCGAGCGATTGGCGCGTCGCGGTCCCGGACTAGAATCTCTCCGCCCGCTTTCACCTCTTTCAGATAGCGGCTAAGCTGGTTCTTGAGCTCGGCAATGTTGACGCTTTTCATAGTGGTTTTCTTTGAGCCTTTCTTTATGTGCTAATGTGGACAACAGCCGATAGCCATCATAGCTATGTTGTCGATCGTGAACAAGCCATGATCAATGCGATTGCTTGACTTCGCGGTTCGCTGCTCGATAGCATCTCCGATTTGCCGAGGGGTTCCGCTTGTCAACAGTACTCACTCAAGTCACGGACGAACTGATCAAACTCTTTGACGGGGCGAGACGCGTTGCGGTGCTTACCGGCGCGGGGATTTCGGCAGAGAGCGGTGTGCCGACCTTTCGCGGAGGAGGCGATACCGATATCTGGATCTGGCGGGGAAGGCCGGTCACCGAATTGTCGTCCGCGGAACTAATCGCGACCGATCCCAGGCTGGTGTGGGAGTGGTTTGACTATCGGCGAGGCATGCTCACGGAGGTTATGCCCAACCCGGGTCACTTCGCGCTGGCTCAGTGGGAGAGAAGGTTCGAGGAGTTCACGCTAATAACTCAAAACATCGATGACTTGCACCGGGCCGCCGGGAGCTTGAACGTCCTCGAAGTTCACGGCAACATCTGGCGCGCGCGGTGTCTGCGATGCTCTAGCGTCTTCGAAGCGCGCGAGTGCCCACTCGAAGAGAACCCGCCTCGCTGTCTTGCCTGCGGTGGAGCCGCCCGCCCTGATGTCGTCTTGTTCGGCGAGCTGTTGCCGGAAGCAATCTTCGAGCGAGCCGAAGAAGCTGCCGGGCGCTGCGATCTGTTCTTTGTGATCGGAACAAGCGCGCTCGTCTATCCGGCGGCCGGGCTTCCGATCACTGCCAGACAAGCCGGTGCAAAGATCGTCGAGGTCAATCCAGAACGCACTGACATCTCGTTGTTTGCGAACGTGACCCTCCTTGGCAAGGCGGGCGAGATACTTCCCCAGTTCTTGAAGGAGCGCGGGTGATGCGGGTCCTGTACTTCGACTGCTTCGCGGGGGTTAGCGGCGATATGATCATCGGCGCGCTGCTCGACCTGGGCGTCGACTTCGAATCGCTCAGCCGCCAACTGGAATCGCTGGGACTGACAGGCTACCAGATCAAGGTCGAACGAGTGATGCGAAGCGGCATCGCCGCGACGAAGTTTGCGGTCGAAGTCAACGAATCCGCTCAGCCCGAGCGCACGCTTCCGCAGATCGTCGCGATTATCGAGCGAGCTAGCTTGAGCGAGCAGGTCAAGCGGCGGGCTGCTCGCGCTTTCCAACTCCTCGCCGATGCCGAAGCCCTCGTCCACGGGAGTACCGTTGATCAGATCCATTTCCACGAAGTCGGCGCCGTCGATTCAATCATCGATACGGTAGGCGCGATGATTGCCTTAGAGATGTTGGGCGCGAGTGAATTCTGCGCCTCAGCTTTGCGAGTCGGACACGGTTTTGTTCCCAGCCAGCACGGCCGGCTTCCGATTCCCGCGCCCGCAACCGCGGAGTTGCTTCTGGGAGTGTCGGTCTACGCGGGCGACATCGAAGGCGAATTCGTCACGCCGACAGGCGCGGCTGTCTTGACGTCGTTGTGCGAGAAATTCGGTGAGATGCCGGCGATGAGGCTCGATCGCGTCGGCTACGGCGCCGGGTCGCGTAATCCTGAGGGCTTTCCCAACGCGTTGAGATTGGTTTGGGGCGAAACAACTGAGCGGCCCGATGCGCAACGGTTGATTGTTGAACCAACGAGCCAGACGTTGGCGGAAGGAGAGACAGTCGTCGTAATTGAAACAAACATCGACGACATGAACCCGCAAGCGTACGCATTCGTGATGGAACGAGCCTTCGCGCTTAATGCGCTTGACGTGTTTCTCGCTCCGGTTCAAATGAAGAAGGACAGACCGGGAGTTCTGCTGACCGTCCTCGCGAAACCGGATGATGCCGAAGCCTTGATCGACCTGCTTTTGAAGGAGACTACGACTCTTGGCGTTCGCTATCATCAAGCAAAGCGTCGAACGCTGGGTCGAACGGTTGAATCAGTTGCGACTGAATACGGCGTGGTTCGCATCAAGGTAGCGCGCGACGGCGCCCGCACGCTACACTTTCAGCCGGAGTATGAAGACTGCGCGCGGCTTGCGGGACAGGCTCGGGTCCCGTTTCTCGAAGTACACGATGCAGCTCGCGCAGCTTATCGAGAAAGATTGAAGTCGAATTCGGGCGAGGCCGAATCGAATGGCGAACTCGAAACAAAATAACAAGAGCGCCGGCGAAGGCACCAGCGTCGATCTGGAGAAGATCGAAGCGGGTGTGAAGCTGATCCTCGAAGGCATCGGCGAAGACCCGGCTCGCCCCGGCTTGCTCGGAACACCGCGCCGCGTTGCGCTGATGTACGAAGAGATCTGTGCCGGTTTGCATAACGACCCGCGTCAGTTTATTCACGTCATCCCGGCCGAAACGCACGACGAGATGGTGATCGTCAAAGACATTCCGCTGTACGGATTGTGCGAACATCATTTGCTGCCGTTCGTCGGAGTCGCGCACATCGCTTATATTCCGAAGGATGGACGGATAGTCGGCTTATCTAAACTGGCACGCGTGGCTGACATGATGGCAAGGAAGCCCCAGATTCAGGAGCGATTGGCCACCGAGATCGCGGACCTGCTCGATAGAGAGTTGCGCCCGACCGGCGTTATGGTAGTCATCGAAGCCAAACACCTCTGCATTGAGATGCGAGGAATCAAGAAGCCGGGCGCTAAAGCGGTAACCAGCGCGTTGCGAGGAGGCTTCTTGAAGGACCAACGCACCCGCGCGGAAGCGATGGCGCTTATTCGAGATCACCACGAGTAGCTCGCGATTTACCGAGAGATCCACAGTGAGAGTTGAAGACGGAGAATTGAAAATTGAAATTGAAAATCACTACTGTCCGGTTAGATATCCCATAGATTCAACTGGTTAGTAGAATCAGTTCTTTGAAATGATTCGTCATAGCCGTCAAACAGGCTCAAGATGGGCGTTTT